>CBDURG010000010.1:0-26971 GCA_965369805.1 uncultured bacterium | reverse complement strand
TAAGGAAGAAAATCTTTTAAAAGTCGCATATACATTTGAACAGATGAATGATTATCATAAGAAAAGGCCAATAACGAGCAGTGAATAGTTGATAGTGAATTGTGAATAGTGAAAAGATAAGAAATTTTAAGGGTCTTGAAATTTGACAGAAAAAATAAAAATTTCTTTTTCAGTTCATCAAATACGAGATACTGTTTTTACCTTATTCCTTAACTAGATACTAGATACGAGATACTATATTTATGAAATATGAAATAGTCATTGGTCTTGAAGTTCATGCTCAGTTGATGACTGAATCGAAGATGTTTTGCGGCTGTTCCACAAAGTTTGGTGCTGAGCCCAATACTCAGACTTGCCCTGTTTGCCTCGGCCTTCCTGGAGTATTGCCGGTAATCAATGGGAAGGCAATAAGAATGGCTGTTAAAACCGGGATTGCCTTAGGATGTGAAGTTTCAAGATTTTCAAAGTTTGACAGGAAAAATTATTATTATCCGGATCTTCCGAAGAACTATCAGGTTTCCCAGTATGATAAGCCGCTTAATGTAGGAGGCGGAATCACAATAAATGTTAATGGTGAAAAAAAGAAAATTGGGATTACAAGAATTCATCTTGAGGAAGACGCGGGAAAGTTGGTTCACGACGTTTTTGGCGGCAGCGGTGTGGATTTAAACAGGACAGGTATTCCGCTTCTTGAAATTGTGAGCGAACCTGATATGAGGCTTCCAGAAGAGGCATATGCGTATCTTGTTTCCATGAAACAATGCCTTAAATATCTGGGGGTTTCAGATTGTAATATGGAAGAAGGAAGCTTGAGATGCGATGCTAATATTTCAATAAGACTGATGGGGGCGAAAGAGCTTGGGACAAAAACAGAGATAAAAAATTTGAATTCCTTCGCGAATGTAAGAAAATCTCTGGAATATGAAGCTAAACGCCAGAAAAAAGTCCTTGAAGGATCGGGGAAAATAGTTCAGGAGACAAGGCTCTGGGATGCCGAAAAAGAGAACACAGTTTTAATGAGGACTAAAGAGGAAGCGCATGATTACAGATATTTCCCTGAACCGGATCTTGTTCCTGTTGTTCTTGATGATGAATATCTCCGGAATGTAAAAAAAGATGTTCCCGAAATGCCTTATGAAAGATACAATCGGTTTGTTGAAGAATATAAGCTTTCAGAATATGATGCTGGTGTTTTGACAGGGGAAAAAGAACTGGCTGATTATTATGAAGCAACGGTTAAATATAGTTCAGCTCCTAAAAAAGCGGCTAACTGGGTGATGGGTGAATTTTTAAAAGAGAGAAATGCGTCGCGGATCGCGTTGAGTGATGTTAGGGTTTCCCCTGTATCTTTAAGTGCCCTTATCGGCCTTGTTGAACAGGGAATAATAAGCGGTAAGATTGCAAAGGAAGTTTTCTCTGAAATGTTTAAAACCGGAAAGAACCCGGATTTAATTATTAAAGAAAGAGGTTTTGTCCAGATTTCAGATGAGACTCAAATAGAAGAAATTATTATCAAGGCTTTAAGTGAAAATTCGAAAGTAGTGGAAGATTATAAGAAGGGTAAAAAATCGGCTGCTGGTTTTATGATTGGCCTGGTAATGAAAGCGACTAAAGGGAAAGCAAACCCGAAACTTGTAAATGAGATTTTGAAAAAGAAACTGGAAAAATTATAATCAATATGGCGATTTTTAAAAAGAAAAAATACGTAACTATTCAGGCAAAGAAGAGCAATATTCCCGACGGCCTCTGGATTAAATGCAAAGGGTGTAATGATACTATATATACCGGAAAACTTGAGGAAAATCAGAAGGTTTGTCCAAAATGCGAATATCATTATCCTCTCAGAGCTTCCGAACGTATAAAAATGGTTGTTGACGCAAAAAGTTTTCAGGAAATGGATGTTAATTTAAGAAGTGTTGATCCTCTGGGGTTTGTTGACAGTAAGTCATATAAAGATAGAATAAAGAAGGCCGAAGAAAAAACTAAAATGAATGAAGCTATTGTGACCGGAATTACGAGGATTGGAGGGATTAAAACAGCTCTGGGAGTGATGGATTTTAGTTTTATGGGCGGAAGCATGGGGGCGGTTGTAGGAGAAAAAATAACCCGCCTTATAGAAAAGGCTATAAAGGACGAGATACCTGTGATAATTTTTTCAACATCGGGCGGCGCGAGAATGCAGGAGTCAACCTTAAGCCTTATGCAGATGGCTAAAACCAGCGCGGCTCTTGGCAGGCTTTCGGAAAAAGGCCTTTTTTATATATCTGTGTTTACCGATCCTACGACAGGCGGAACAACCGCGAGTTTTGCTTCACTTGGGGATATAATTATTGCCGAACCTAAAGCCCTTATTGGTTTTGCCGGGCCGCGGGTTATAAAACAGACAATTCAACAGGAACTTCCTTCGGGTTTTCAAAGAGCTGAGTTTTTATTTGACCACGGACTTCTGGATATAATTGTCGAGAGGAAAAATATAAGAAGTACCCTTATAAATATTCTGCAGTTTACTGTTAACCCAGATTTTGCTTTAGCAAAATCTGCCCGCCTATCCCAATAGCTTAGATTTACATTTTGTAAATCTATTGGAAAAGGGCCGACTGATTAAATCTCTCCGAGATTTAATCATGCTTGCCTTGAGGAATTTGTTTAGAATTCCCAAGATTAAGTCCCCGCAAGGGGATCGGGGTACCTCTCACAAAGATCGGGTTAAAGTTAAATGACATATCTAAACGTAATTAAAGAACTTTCCGTATCCCGAAAATTTGGTGTAAAACTGGGTCTTCATAATATCCGCGTGTTAATGGAGAATTTGGGTAATCCTCACAGGCATTTAAGGTTTATCCATGTGGCGGGGACCAATGGTAAGGGATCTACCGCGAACTACATTGCGGATATCCTTGAAGCGTCCGGTTTTAGAACCGCGCTTTTTACCTCTCCGCATCTCTGCTCCTTAAGAGAGAGATTTGTGGTGGGCAGGAAAATAATAACCAGAAAAGAGCTGGTAAATATTTACGAAACTGTTAAAAAAGCAGGTTGTCACTCGACATTTTTTGAAATTGTTACCGCCATGGCAATTTTGTACTTCAAGAAGAAAAGAGCTCAATTTGTCGTTCTTGAAACAGGCCTGGGCGGACGCCTGGATGCTACCAATTACTTTAATTCCGAAGTATCTGTAATAACCAATATTTCAAAAGACCATACCGAGCATCTGGGGACCTCTTTATCTAAGATTGCTTGTGAGAAGGCGGGTATAATAAAGGAGGGAAGCAAGGTTGTCCTTGGCAATATTTCAGGTGTCGCGTTGAAGAGAGTTAAAGCGGTGTGTTCTCAGAAGGGAATAAAACCGGTTATTTTCGGCAGGGATTACTCCTCAAAAATCAGAAAGTGTTCACTTAATGGAACTGCTTTTGATTATATATCAGCGAAAAAAAAGAGGAACAATATAAAAATTAAAATTTTGGGCAAGAAACAGGTTGAGAACGCGGCCCTTGCGATTGCTTCAGCAGATGAGATTTTTCTGCCCGCAATATCTGCCGTTAAGGAAGTTAAGAATTCCTTTTGGCCGGGAAGATTTGAAATCATAAAGAAGGGGAAGAAAACAATAATTATAGATTGCGCTCATAATCCGGATGGTATAGTTTCTTTTTCTGAGAACATGAAACTTTTTTCTCCCGGCAGGAAATTCAATTTTATTGTAGGGATTCTTAAGGATAAGGATTATCGCAAGATGCTTAGGAATCTTCCTTTTAGAAGGATTAGATCAATAATCTGTGTCCCTCCGCCTGTTTCTGACAGGGCACTTGATCCTTCCTGTCTTGCTGAAGAAGCTAAGAAGCGATTTAAAAAGTTGCCTGTTAAGAAAGAAGAATCTTTTAAAGGAGCTATGAAGTTTCTTTCAGGTGAAACAGGGGATATTGCTGTTGTGGGCTCGCTCTTTCTTGCGGGGGAAGCAAGAAGGTACTTTGAATTATGCGAAGGAGACTGAACAGAACTATTTACATTTATTTTTTCACCACGAAGAACACAAAGGACACGAAGAATTATTAAAAAACATAATAATATTTTATAAAAATTTTAATCCTCCTGCTTTAACATTACTAAAAACCTTTTTGTTTTTCTTCGTGCTCTTCGTGTCCTTCGTGGTTTAATCTTTTTTATCTTCTTAAGGATAGAGCTAGTCCAAGAAGAATTCCCTCATCGCTTACAGTAATCTTTTCTATCCCGAAATGCTCAAGGATACAAAGAAGAATTAAGGTGCCCGCTCCAATAACATCCGCCCGTTTTGGTTCAAGGCCGTTTAATTTTTTCACTTCTGACAGTTTGAGCCCGGATATTTTATTGAAGATATTTTTTATCTGTTTTACGGTAAGTCTGTAACCCTGAATTTTTTCTCTGTTGTAAGTTTTTTCCCCTATGTCAATAGCCGCGAGAGTTGTGCATGTGCCTCCGATTGTGCCGCATTCCAATGGTGTCTTCGCCTGGCTGCTGCCAAAGTTAGCCTTTTTTAGAGTTGAATTTATAAAGGTAGAAGCCTTCTTCAGGTCTTCAGGTTTATAAGGGTAAGAATTTAGAAACCTTTCTTTTATTGTTACACAGCCGATATTTATGCTCGCAAGGTTATGGATAGATATTCCGATTTCTGTACTGCCGCCGCCCACATCAATGAAGAACATTTTTTTTAATCCAAGTGCTTTTTTCGCACCGGAGAAACCCAGAAGGGCTTCTTCTTTGCCGGACACGGTTTTTATCCTTGTTTTTAAAATATTTTCGCCCGCTTTGATAAAATTTCTGCTGTCGGCCGCTGTTCTTAATGCCTTTGTGCCTATGGCTTTTATTTCAGGCCTGGCCCATGAATTTTTATTTATATATTTTTTCAGACAATCAAGCGTTAGTTTGAGGTTTTTGGGGTTAATTTTTTTTGTCCTGCGGATATTTTCACCAAGGCGTGTTATTGTGGCCCCGGATTCAACAAGCTTATATCCCTTTTTTAAATAAAGGGAATACCTTGTTGAATTAGTCCCTATGTCGATTGCGAGTATATGTCTGCTCATCCTCTTTTTTCTTGACCCTTTTTTTGTCCCCCTTCGCTTGTTTTGAGATTCTTATTATAGAAGCTTCGGAGGACATCCGCCTTTAGTCTTCTTGGGACCTGTCCGCCATAGCTTCTGGGGTGAAAGACTCGATTCCAAGCGAAGGCGGATGGTGGAGCCGATGGGAGTCGAACCCACGACCTGATGATTGCGAACCATCCGCTCTGCCAACTGAGCTACGGCCCCATAACCCGATAAAGACAGGGCTTCCTGACTCAATAAAATAATATAATTAAGAGCCTAATACAAGGAATTAATAGATGTTTTTCCTGGTTAATGTGTTATACAAGGCTGTTATTTGCTTTCTTTTTTTTACTTCATGAGGTATCATTTTCCCTGTTATGAATAAACTGGGTATAATTCTTATATTTTTTGTGTTGTCCTGTTCCCTTAACTCTGTTTTATACGCGGAAAAAATTGTTTATATAGTGCCTGATGAAGAAACCTTCCTTTATTATATTGGCGAGTGGTCTGCCCAAAACAGATTTCCTGTGTTTATGGATGAGACACAGTACTATAAAAAATTTGTCAGGGCTTATGCTCCGGATTTGGTAAAAAGAGTTGAGAGCAAAAAAATTGGCGGTATAACCGTAGATAGCATATTCAGGTCACTGGCGGCATCTTTTTCAGATAAGGGGATTGAAGGTATCCCTCTGGGAGAAGGATTTAAAAACTTTTCAAAACTTATAAGCCTTGATTCCATTCCGGATGGGATTGTTGTTATGAAAGAGGGTTCTAAAGAAATTTTTGCGGGAGTGGCATTAGCCGCTTATTACAATCAGGACGTTTTTTTCTATGAATCGGGGTTTTCTCTGACAGACGCTATAACCAGTAAAGATATGAATGATATCAGAAACGCGGTTCTTAGTTTTATGAAGGACAAAGGATATTCTTATAAAGGAAACAGTGGAGTAGAGTACATTACAATCGCGCAAGGTATGCCTTTTGTTTATAAGACCGGAATGAGTGTTGATGATGCTCTTGTGCGGGAAACATTAACAAGCGATGATACCTATGCCTATGTCGGAAGATTGATGGAAGTTGAAGAAGGGGCCGCGGTTTATCAGGCAATGTGCTCTTTATTTCTTGAGACGGACAGAGCACTTTTTTTTGATACATGGGATATTGCATGGGGATTTCAGACGGGATATGCCGCATGGCAGTTTTTCGATGAAGTCCCGACTTTAAATATTTCTCTACCTGAAGCAAATATTAGTTATTGGCGTAAATTTTTTAAAAGAAATCTGGAGGCCTCCTTTATCTGGATTAATACAAGCGGAGGCCCCAGAGACTGGGGCGGCAGCGGGAATGCGTTGGATATTCCATCATGCGCTCCATGTTGTGTGTATTTTGCGCATAGCAATTCTGCCAGGAATCCGGATGACCCTGATACGATCTGTGGACGCTGGCTCCGGAATGGCGCGTATTATTACGTTGGAGCTATTAAGGAGCCTTATGCTCAGTCTTTTCAGAAGCCGTTTAATGCGGCGAAAGGCCTTCTTGCCGGCAAAACTTTTGGAGAGGCATTCCAGGCAAAACAGTTTTTGCCCGGCAGGTTCAGGATTCCATGGAAGCAAATTTACGTCGGGAACCCAAGGGCAAAATTAAGGTTTAAAAAAAACAATTCAGAAGAGTTTGACAGGTTTAAAGAGGTTTTTAGGCAGATAAAAAATAGAAACTTCAATATATCTATAAAACTGATGGAAGATTATATGCGGGATTTTAAAGATTTTTATCTTTCAACGCAGATGTGGCAGTTTTTGAAGGAATTATATTTTTTAGATTTTTATCAAGCTCTTTATCCCGAGAAAAAGTTTCTTTTTGAAGAAACCTTTATAAGAGACTGGGTTTTAAACCTGACGCCTTCTGTCATTAAAGAGAAAAACTCCATTTTGAGCAAAGAAGGGAATATGTATATTTTTTATTTAAGAAATAGATATTTTATGGCTGAAGACAAGAAGAAGCTTAAATCTTTAATTGGGGAGGAAATATTCAGGGTTGAAGGCTGTCTTACGCCGGCGATATAATATTTACAAGGAGGAGTAAAAATGTTCAAAGAAGTCTTGGAAACAATTTATTCTGTTTCCCATCCGTTAGTTTTTGATATATTAACCTTATAAAAGAGAGAGTGGAAGTATGAAATACTTAATAACAGGCGGCGCGGGGTTTGTGGGGTCTCATCTTGCGGAAATATTACTGGAGGGGGGGCATGAGGTTTTTGTGATTGATAATCTTTCAACAGGTTCTCTTAAAAATATTGAACATTTAAAGGAGAACAAGAAATTTCACTGTGTTATAGATACGGTTATGAATGGGTCGGTTGTAGGTGATCTCACATATAAGTGTGATGTGATTTTTCATCTTGCGGCTGCTGTGGGGGTAAGGAAAATAATTGACAGCCCTGTTGAAACTATTGAGACTAATGTCCATGGTACGGAGACAGTTTTGAAAGCGGCGGAAAAAGAAAAAAAGATTGTATTAATAGCGTCAACCTCAGAGGTTTATGGAAAAAGTACAAAAGATGTTTTTAATGAGAATGATGATTCTATTATGGGGAGTACTACAAAGAGCAGGTGGAGTTATGCCTGTTCAAAAGCCATTGATGAATTTCTGGCCCTGGCTTACCTCAAAGAAAAAGGCCTTCCTGTTATAATTACCCGCCTGTTTAATACCGTGGGGCCGCGTCAAACGGGGATGTATGGCATGGTTATCCCAAATTTTGTCAGGCAGGCTCTTGAAGGAAAGCCAATTACAGTATTTGGTGACGGCAGTCAAACAAGGTGTTTTACGTATGTCACAGATGTTGTAAAAGCCCTGATAAGGTTGTCCGAACTTGAACCGTCGATAGGCCAGGTTTTTAATATAGGGACAAAAGAGCAGGTGACTATAACTGAACTTGCCAGGATGATAAAAGAAAAGACTTCAAGCAAATCTGAAATAGTTTATATACCATATGATGAAGCCTATGAAACAGGATTTGAGGATATGCTGAGACGCGTGCCGGATATATCAAAACTGGAAAAACATATTGGATATAAACCGGAATACAGCCTTGGAAAAACGCTTGATCTAATCATTGAATATTTCAAGAAGAATAAGGATTTTGAATAGTAAGGGAAAAGGATAAAGGGAAAAACAGGACGCAAATTTTCGCAGACAAAAAACTATATTTTTTATATGCGGATTTTTTTAAAGGTAATTCTTTACGAGATACTACATACTATATACGAAATACTACATACGGCTTTTAAATCATGCTGATCGTCTATAATATTTTTTTTCATATCGGGTTTCTTTTTATGCTGCCCGTATTTCTTTTTAAGATGATTTCTCTTAAGAAGTACCGGGCCGGCCTTTTCCAAAGATTAGGATTATATCCCTCAGGGGTAGCTGAAAAACTAAAGGGTAGTGAAAACATCTGGATTCATGGTGTCTCGGTCGGAGAAATAATAGCAGCTCAGCCGCTTATAGCACTGTTAAAATCAAAATATCCCAAATTTAAATTTATTATCAGTACCACCACTAATACCGGTAATGCTGTTGCCGGAAAGTATGCGGGGAAAGATGATATTGTTATATATTACCCTCTTGATTTTCCATGGGTAACAAACAGAGTAATTGATTTTATAAACCCGGCGTTTTTTGTTATGCTTGAAACAGAGTTATGGCCTAATTTTATATGCGGACTTGGAAAGAAAAATATACCCGTTTTCCTTGTTAACGGCAGGGTTTCCGATCGCTCTTTTAAAGGTTATATGAAAATAAGGGCAGTGCTCAAAATTGTTTTTAAATACGTTTCTGCTCTTCTTATGCAGACAGAGCCTGACGCTGAAAAGATGGAGCAGATGGGTGCTCCCCGGGAAAAAGTTTCATACGCGGGCAGTCTAAAGTTTGAAAGCGCGATGACTGATGAGCCCGATACGGCTGAACTTATGAAAATTGCTTCAGAAATGGGGATTGAAAACACAAATACTGTTATAATAGGCGGAAGCACACATAAGAGGGAGGAAGAACTTCTCCTTGGTATATTTAAAAGATTAAGGCCGCGTTGTCCGGGCGCAAAATTGATAATTGCACCCAGGCATCCGGAAAGATTTAGTGCGGTTATAAACATGGTAAAAAAGTCCGGGTTTCCTTTTTCAACCAGGAAGCGTATAAAAGGGTTTAATACACAGGGAAGAAGGGAAAATGAGATTATAGTTTTAGATACTATTGGCGAATTAAAAAAAATATATAATTTTGGTTCTGTGGTTTTTGTGGGGAAAAGCATGTATTCAAAAGGAGGACAGAATATACTTGAGCCCGCGGCAGCGGGTAAAGCTATTATTTTTGGGCCCCATATGGAAAATTTCAGGGATATTGTTAAACAGTTTGTAGATGCTGGTGCCTGTTTAATGGTAAATAATGAGATGGAGCTTGAAGAGGAGATCATAAGGCTTGTCATGGATAAAAAGGCAAGCCGGGAACTTGGCCGCAGGGCAAAAAATCTTGTAATCGCGAATTGCGGCGCGGTTTCAGGGATAGCGGAAAAGATAATTAAAAATGTTAACAAGCGGATTTGAAGATTCCTTTTTTGCGGGGAATAATAAAAGGAGTTAGACATGCTGTTTTCAAGCATTATCAACAAAAAACTGATTAATATTGATTTAAAATCAAAGACTAGAAAGGATGCTCTTAGGGAACTTATTTTGCCGCTTAAGGATTTAGGTTATGACGCTAATATTGAGAAAATGTTTGAGATGGTAATGGAGCGGGAAGCGGTAGCTACTACCTATATCGGGAAAGGAGTTGCCATACCGCATGCAAGGATTAAAGGGCTTAAGGATTTTTATGTTTTAATTGGCAGATCCGCGGAAGGTGTTAATTATGTGGAGGAAACCGGGGAAAAAGCGAATCTTATTTTTATGGTTTTATCCGAAAAAACAAAAAACAAAATAATGCTCCAGGCTCTCTCATCAATCGCGAAATTGATGAACAATGACAAAGTTAAGAAAGATATCCTGTCGGTTTCCACGGCTGCCGGAATGATAGAGATGATAGAAAAGACAGATATAAAATTAAAAGAAGCTCTTACCAATTCGGATATTATGGAGCCTCCATCTATAACACTGTCGCCTGATATGACAATTAAAGAGGCGGTAATAGTGTTTTTTAAACACAATGTGATGTGTGTGCCGGTAGTTGATAGTGATAATAACCTTCTGGGTGAAATCCATGAATCGGACATTGTTGGAATAGGCCTGCCAAAATACATGAATTTACTGAGCAACCTTTCTTTTTTAAAAGATTTTGAACCGTTTGAGGAATTTTTCAAAAAAGAAGATGTGATTAAAGTGGAAAATGTTTTTAGTGAAAAATCCCATGCCGTAGCGCCTGATTCATCTATTGTCGAAGCAGCTTTTATTCTCGCGGCGAAAAAAACTGAAAGAGTATTTGTCGTGGATAGTGGTAAATTGCTGGGTTCTATAACCGCTAGAGATATTATTATAAAGATTTTACAAATTTAGTACCAGAGGTGATGGAACAATGTGGGTTGCGATAATTATCTTTTTTGTGACGTTGGTTGCGGTAGCAACTGAAAAAGTTGACAAGACACTTGCCGTTCTTGTGGGTGCCTCTCTAATGCTTATTTTAAAAGTGGTTCCGCAGGGAATTGCTTTCGGGTTAATAGATTTGAATGTTATCCTGCTTCTTATAAGTATGATGATAATAGTAGGGATATTTTCCAGGACGGGAATATTTGAGTGGATATCAATCAAAGTGGCAAAAGCGGCAAAAGGAAGGCCTCTTATTATACTTCTTTTTCTTTCATTGGTTACGGCTGTGTTGTCAGCTTTTCTGGATAATGTAACCACTGTTTTACTGATGGCACCCATAACGTTTCTTATAACCCAGCAGCTGGGTTTAAATCCTGTTCCTTTTTTGATTATAGAGGTTATGGCATCTAATATTGGAGGAACCGCGACCCTTATTGGTGATCCTCCAAATATATTGATTGGGAGCGCGGCCAATCTTGGTTTCAATGATTTTCTTCTAAATCTTACACCGGTAATATTGGTTATTATGTTTGTTTTTGTGGTTACGGTAATTCTTATGATGCGCGAAAAAATGAGGGTTTCAAATGAAGTGAAAGCGAAAATAATGGCTCTTGATGATACAAGGGCCATAAGAGATAAAAAACTTCTTATAAAATGTTTCTTTGTTTTGGGGTTGACCCTCTTCGCTTTTTTGATTCATGAGAGTCTGGGCCTGGGGCCTGCTTCGGTCGCTCTTGCCGGAGCAACTGTTCTTATGGTGATTACAGGGGAAGATATTGAAAAACTTTTCAAGACAGTGGAGTGGCCGACCATTTTTTTTCTTATAGGCCTTTTTATTATTGTCTCGGGGGTTATCCAGGTGGGAGCAGTTAATCTTGTGGCGAAGAAGTCCGTGGATTTTACGGATGGAAACATGAAGCTTACAACATTTATCGTCTTATGGATTTCAGCGGTATTTTCTTCTGTAATTGGAAGTGTGTCCAATGCTGTTGCTCTTATACCGGTGGTAAAAAGCATCGCGGTACATTTTGCGGACGCGAAGCCTTTATGGTGGGCGCTTGCAATGGGTACATGCCTGGGTGGAAATGGAACGATTATTGGAGCGCCGGCCAATATTATTGTAGCAGGACTTGCCGCAAAGAACGGCAGCCCGATTTCTTTTAAAGAATTTTTAAAATACGGTGTTATATTTGTTCTGGAGTCAATGATTATATGTACGATTTATGTTTACTGGCGGTATTTCTAGGGATACAGGGGATGGGATGAAAATGAAAACAAACAAGATTTTAAAAGAAGATTCATTACTCCTTAATATTCAGGTTAAGGACAGGGATGATGCTATTCGGAAAGTATCGAAGTTTTTGTCATCCCGTGTAAAAGATTTAAACGCGGATTTCTTGGCCAGGGAACTTATAAGAAGGGAAAACGAAGGCCCGCCGATTGCGACCAAAAAGGGTTTTACAATTCTGCATCTCAGGGTGAAAAGACTGGATGGAATTTATGGTGTAGCAGTCCGCCTGACAAAAGGAGTTGATTTTGGAGAACCTAATGGTAATCTTACGAGGCTTATTTTCATGTTCGTAAATCCCTTGGAAAGGAATGAAGATTATCTGAGACTTCTCTCCAGGATTAACAGGTTGCTTTCCAAAGATAAGGTCAGTGAAAAATTGTTTGATGCTAGGACAAAAGAAGAATTTTTAAACGCTCTTGCCGAGTATGATATTTGAATTTTGATATTGTTTTGGATTTCGGATTTCGTGCCTCGGATTTTAGCCTGTTGCACAATTTAATTTATACTGAATACGAAACCTCCATCATTGATATTTGATACTCAATAAGTGGATTAAAATATGATTACTTTACTCATAAACATCAGGGAAAAAACTGAGAAGTATATTCTTTCAGTTATTGTATACGAAAGGAAAGATTTTGGAGCCAGGTGTCTTCTGAACGTATTAAGTGGTTTATCAAGGATCTTCCTCCTGATTGTTCAAAGCAGGCTGTGGTTATATAAACACGGTATTTTTAGAAGAAAAACGCTTGGCTGTATGACGATTAGTATTGGTAATTTAACTGTGGGCGGCACGGGTAAAACCCCTATTGTCGAAATGTTTGCCAGGGCTCTGGAAAAAGAGGGGAGAAAGGTGGCAATTCTGTCCCGTGGTTACAGAAGTGTTAGCAAACCGTTTTTAGTCAGGTTCCTTGATTTTGTTTTTAAGCATAGGATGAAGTATGAGCCTAAGATAGTTTCAGATGGCCGAGCCACTCTTCTCGACTCCCTTTATGCCGGAGATGAACCTTACATGCTGGCGAAAAATGTGAAATCCGCCATAGTTTTGGTTGATAAAAACAGGGTTAAATCAGGGGCATACGCGATTAAAAATTATGCCGTAGATACTCTTCTCCTGGATGATGGGTTTCAGTATTTACATTTGGACAGGAGGTTTGATGTGGTTCTTATAGATGCTACTTCACCCTTTGGTAATGAAAAATTGCTGCCAAGAGGCGAGTTAAGGGAAAAAGTCAACAATCTTAAGAGAGCAAATATAGTTTTCATTACAAAAGCTAAAGACAGGAATATTTCACTTCTTAAAAACAGGATAAGGGCGATTAACCCCAAGTCAGAGATAATACTATGTGTCCACGATCCGCTTTATTTTGAAGAAGTCTATGGAGGAACCAAAGAAAACCTGGAGTTTATAAAGGGTAAAAAAATTATTTCCCTTTCTGCTATAGCAAAACCTAAAGGTTTTGAATATGCTCTTGAAGAACTTGGCGCGTCAATAGTTTCTGCCCACAGGTTTACAGACCACCACAGGTTTAGCCAGCAGGAAATAATAGACATAATTAATGTTGCTCTTGATAAAGAAGCGGACGCGATTATTACTACTGAGAAAGATTCAGTAAGATTCCCTTATGTCTCAAAAACAGAGGTGTCTATATATTTTCTCAGGGTAAGAATCGAAATAACAGAAGGTGCGAAAGATTTTAATGATTGCGTATCTCGTATATGTTTTAGTTAGGGCATTTATTTTCCTGTTGGGGATATTGCCTGAAGATATCTCCTATAGTGTGGGGAGAATGCTCGGGAATGTCGGGTACCTGTGTGATTTTAGGCACAGAAAAGTTGCCATCGATAATATTAAAACCGCTTTTCCTTCCAAACGCGATTTTGAAGTAAAACAACTCGCGAGAAAATCTTTTACGCATTTTGGGATGAACCTTGTAGATTTTAGCAAGCTCTCGAGATACGGCATTGATTGGTTTTATTCCAGATCTGAAATGTTAAATTCCGGGCCCGCACATGAATATGTCAAGAAGGTGGACAAAGGCGCACTACTGCTTCTTTCCCATTTTGGTGTGTGGGAAGTTCTTGGAACTTTATGTAAAAAGGAAAAAATCGAGATTAGCACGATTGCCCGGCCTCTTTCAAATAAATATCTAAATAATCACATAAAAAGTTTAAGAGAAAAGTTTCCTGTAAAGATAATTGATAAAATGGGCGCAGTTGCCGTTGCCAATGAACTGCTTAACAAAAAGAAACTTGTAGGTATATTAGCTGACCAGAGAGCAGGGGGAAGAGGAGTTTTTGTTGGTTTTTTTGGCAAAAAAGCATCTACAGTAGCAACACCGGCTATCCTGGCGATTAAGACAGGAACGTTAATGTATCCGATCTTTGGGATAAGGGTTCGCCCGGGCAGGTTTAGGTTATATGTAAAGGACAGGATTAATGTTGAGAGTATAACCGGTAATTTTGATGAAAAGGTCTTTAAAATAACACAGCTATACGCGTCTATTGTTGAAGAAGAAGTAAAGAAACATCCTGAGCAGTATTTCTGGATGCACAGACGTTGGAAGTCTATACCGAGAAAAGGAGCTTTAACGGAAAAAGGAAGAATAATGTAAGGCCTGGGTTATAGGGTGAAAGGAAAAAATAAAATTCATATTCTTTGGAACCTATAGCCTGGAACCTACAACCAAATACGATTCACGAAACGCAAAATGGCAGATTCAAAAAACAAAATATTAATTCGTGCAGTAAATTGGATCGGTGACGCGGTAATGTCTATCCCGGCTATAAAGGCAATCAGGCTTTTATACCCTGAATCTCATATTACTGTTCTTGGCAAACCTTCAGTTCTGGATGTTCTTTCTCTAATCGAAGATATTGATGATTTTATTCGTTATGAGATTAGATCAGAAGATTGGGGGTTGGTAAAAAGGGTTTGCCTTGGCAAACTCATAAAGGAAAAAGGTTTTGATAAATGCTTTATTTTTCCTAATTCATTTGATTCCGCGATCGTTCCTTTTATTGCGGGTATTCCGGAGAAGATAGGGTTTCGGGGATGCTTTAGAACCTCTCTTCTTACATTAAAAGTAAAAAAGCCCCTGCCGGAAACGCATCAGGCTGAGAAGTATTTTGAACTTGTTAAGGCAGATGGGTTTTCAGGTAATATACCCGAATTCAATCTTAGGCCGGGCTTAGATTCTCTCAAGTGGTCTGATGATTTTATGAAATTTCACATCAGGTCCAGGGAGAAGATTGTAGTTGGAGTAAGTCCCGGGGCTGAATATGGGCCTGCCAAGAGGTGGTTTCCCGACAGGTTTGCCGGCCTTATTAACAGAGTTAAAAATGTTTATGACGCGGAAATAGTTCTGGTGGGAAGTGAGAATGACAGGGATGTTTGCGGTTCCGTCAATCGTCAGGTTTCCGGAAATATAATAGACATGAGCGGAAAAACGACTATAAAACAGCTTATCGCGCTTCTTAAAAAAATGAATCTTTTAATTACTAATGACACAGGAACAATGCACCTTGCTTCTGCTGTTGGTATTCCTGTTATAGCGGTGTTTGGTTCTACCGATAACAGAGCCACATCTCCTGTAGATGGAAAAGTTAAAATTGTAAAAAGTGATATAAGCTGCAGCCCGTGCTTAAAGAGAATGTGTGTAAAAAACACATATGAATGTTTTTCCAAAATCAGTGTTAAAGAAGTTTTTAACGAAGTTAAGAATATTTTGGGTAAACAGAAGGGTTGATGTATATTGGACAACGGTAAAGCTAATAAATCATCAGTTTGGATTTTGGGAATTGCCTGTTTTTATCATGACTCCGCTGCCGGCATTGTTAAAGATGGAGAGATAATTGCTGCTGCTCAGGAAGAAAGATTCACCCGCAAAAAACATGATTTTGATTTTCCCAAAGAAGCAATAAATTATTGTCTTAAGGCGGCAAATATCGGAATAAAGGATATAAGTTATGTTGCTTTTTATGATAAACCTTTTATAAAGTTCGAAAGAATCCTGGAGACTTATCTTTCTTTTGCCCCTGTAGGAGTAAAGTCTTTCCTGAGTGCTATTCCGCTATGGATTAAGCAGAAATTGTTTATTAAAACCTTGATAAGAGAAAATTTAGGCTATGAGGGGGAAATTCTTTTTCCCGAACACCATGAATCGCATGCCGCGTCCGCGTTTTATCCTTCGCCATTTAAGAACGCTGCTATTTTGACTATTGACGGAGTTGGAGAATGGACTACTACAAGTTATGGGATAGGCAAAGGTAATGATTTTGAACTTCTCGCGGAAACCAGATTTCCTCATTCGTTGGGGTTGCTTTACGCGGCGTTTACTTTTTACACGGGTTTTAAGGTTAATTCCGGTGAATATAAGGTGATGGGCCTTGCCCCCTATGGTGCACCGAAATATGTAGATTTAATAAAAAAACATCTTGTTCATATTAATGAGGATGGTTCATTTAAGCTAAATCTTGATTATTTTAATTACTGTGTCGGCTTAACTATGACAAACAAGAAATTTGCGCGCCTTTTTGGAGGGCCTCCAAGGAAACGTGAGACACTTGTCACACAAAAGGAAATGGACATCGCGAAATCCATTCAGGTAGTTACCGAAGAGATAATGATAAAAATGGCCGGACACATTAGAAAGGTTACGGGGATGAAAAACCTGTGTATGGCGGGTGGTGTTGCTTTAAATTGTGTGGCAAATGGGAAGGTATTATCGGAAAATATATTTGATGATATTTGGATACAGCCTGCCGCGGGTGATGCCGGTGGAGCCCTCGGGGCGGCATTATTGGCCTGGTATAGGGTTCTTAAAAATGAGCGGTATGCTGATGGCATTAATGATTGCCAGAAAGGTTCATATTTAGGCCCTTTTTTTAATGCCGATGAGGTAACTTCCCGCCTTGACAGGCTGCATGCTGTATATGAAAAGGTGGAATATGGTGAAATTCCTGTTCGTGTGGCTGAACTGATAGAAAACGCGAATGTTGTCGGATGGTTCCAGGGGCGCATGGAGTTTGGCCCCCGGGCGCTTGGAGCCAGAAGCATAATTGGGGATGCCCGGAACAAGGAAATGCAAACGAGAATGAACCTTAAAATTAAATTTAGAGAATCATTCAGGCCTTTTGCTCCATCTATCCTGAGAGAAAAAATGAACGAATGGTTTGAAATGGATTACAATAGCCCCTATATGCTTTTTGTTGCCCCCGTGAAAAGAAGCAGGAGAAAAGAGATAACTGAAGAACAAAAAGGTCTTTTTGGAATTAATAAACTTAACGTTTGCCGTTCGGAAATACCAGCAGTTACGCATGTGGATTACTCAGCCAGAATTCAGTCGGTTGATGGGAAACATAACAAGCTTTATTATGATATGATAAAATCTTTTGAAGAAAAAACGGGGTGCCCTGTAGTAATTAACACATCATTTAATGTCAGGGGAGAGCCGATTGTGTGTACTCCCGAGGAAGCATATATGTGTTTTATGAGAACTAACATGGACTATCTTGTTATAGAAAATGTAATTTTCGATAAAAAGAAACAGCCTCTGATGAAAGAGAGCGCGGATTGGAAGAAGGAGTTTGAATTGGATTAAATGATGGAAAAGCAATTAAAAGAGTTGAGAAATTTCGGGTTGGGGTTTGGAAGCGTCATGCTTCTTGTGGGAATAATCCGATTATACTTTAAAGGGGCTCCTTCCTCATGGATATTTATTTGTGTTGGAATATACGCTCTTTTTTCAGGGTTTCTGTTTCCAAAGCTTCTGTTGCCCCTGCGTTCTTTGTTAAAGAAAATCTTTGGGCTTATCATGTACATTTTTACAATTGTTTTTCTCAGTATGCTATTTTATTTAGTCTTTACTCCAATAGCTTTAATTTTAAAATTAAAAAGACAAGATTTTATGGGCAGGAAGATAGATAAAAAAGAAAGTTCTTGCTGGGTGAAAAGGGAACCCCCCGGAACTCTAAAAGAAGACTATTTGAAGCAATATTAGTTTTTAGGCCTGTAAAAATCTACTGATGTTATATATAATATACTGCGGAAAGTTTTTAAAGGAGATTACGCGTGTCAAGGATAGCGGTTCTTAAAGAGCTATGGGACTTTTTAAAGGTAAGAAAAAAATGGTGGCTGCTGCCCATTGTAATAATGCTTGTATTGTTTTGCGGGGTGATAGTTCTGTCACAAAGTGCCGCGATACAAACAGTTATTTACACTTTGTTCTAAATCTTGTGTTTTTGCGTATGACAAAATAATAGATAAAGGAGTTAAAAAAATGGAAAACATAAGAGTAGCTTTTGTAATAGAGAGCTTTTCCCCCGATATAGGAGGCGGAGAGAACTCCGCGAGGATGCTCGCGGATAAATTGACCGAAAAGGGGTGTAATATTTCTGTTATTTCGAAAAGGTTTGACTCAAAAAATCCCGCCTTAAATCATATAAAAGTTGCCAGTTGCGGATTTTCAAGATTACTTGATAGGATACTGTTTGCTTTGCGCACCGCCTGGATAGTCAGGCGCAAGCAATTTAATATTGTTTTTTCTTTCGGAAAAAATTTTAGCATGGATATTTACCGGCCGGGAGGTGGAGTGCACACCGCGTACAAAGCATACAACCTGAGGTCATATCATAGAAAGATTTATAGAATGTGCCAGGTGTTCCGGGATGTTATTTCTCCCGAACAGTGGTTTCTTTCCTGGCTTGAAAACAAACAATACAGTTCGCAAAGATTGAAAATAGTAATTGCTGTCTCCAACATGGTAAAAAGACATATAAGAAAATGGTATAAAATAGACGGTAGAAAAATTGAAGTAATCCATAACGGCGTTGATATAGAAAGGTTTTCTCCGAATAAAAAGGAGAATACAGGAGCGGTTGTTCGAAGAGAACTGAATCTTTTGGACGAGATAATAATACTTTTTGTCGCGAATAACTTCAGGCTTAAAGGCCTGAGAACTCTCTTGCTGGCGCTGGCTTCCCTGGAAGAAAGTGTCCGTGAGTCTGTCAGATTGCTTGTGGTTGGAAAGGGCAAGCTAAAAAGATGGAAGCAGCTGGCATTAATGTTAGGTGTAGAGAAGAATGTCCTTTTTCTCGGTACGCAGAAAAACATTGAAAGTATTTATAGTGCTTCAGACATTTTTGTATTCCCTTCTTTTTACGATCCCTGCGCGAATGTATGTCTTGAGGCTCTCGCGTCCGGCCTGCCGGTTATATCCAGTTCTTCTAACGGTTCAAGTGAAATAATAGAAGAGGGTAAGCAGGGCTATGTTATTAAAGATTCCTCTGACTATGTTTCCTTTGCTTCTAAAATGAACTTTTTAATAAAGAACAAACAGACAAGGATTGAAATGGGGGCAAAAGCGAGGGAGCTTGCCGAAAAATACTCGATAGAAAGCCGGGTAGACATAATAACAAGCTTGATTAAATTTGTGGCCGGCAGGAATGAAGATAATATACCCCGTTAATAAAAGATTTGCCATACAGAGAGCTCATGATGTCCTTGTTATTAAAACATGCCATGCGCTTGCCTCAGCGGGACATGAAGTAACTCTTATAATGGGCAAAACATGTCCTGTAGAGAAGCTCCTTTCTCATTATGGCCTTAAACCTGTTCAAAACTTAAAGATAGTTCAGCTTCCGATTTTAAGGAAAAAATCGGGGTTTGGAGTCTCATGGCATTTCATTTTCAACTTTTTTTGTTTGAAAGCTATTAAAGATATTTTAAAGAGGGAAAAACCGGATTTCCTGTACCTTTCTGAACTTAAAATGGCACAGTTCCTTTTGAAGAAGAAAAGTGAGATTGGTATTCCTTTCGTTTATGAAGTACATGGTTTATATGCCTCTTATCCGTTGGATGAAAACTATCCCCGCGCGAATGGAAAAGAGGGTAATGTCTTTAATGGTGTAAATGGGATTATAACAACTACAGAGGGTATAAAAAATATAATCAAGGAAACATATGGCATTAAAAAAGAAGTTCGTGTTGTTCCCCTCGCGGCGGATAGCGCGTTCCCTTTAGGAAAAAAAACGGGTGAAAAATTTAAAATTTATTATATCGGACAGCTTTATTATGAGCAGGGAGTAGATTTTTTACTTAATGCCGCTTTAAAACTCAAAAATGTTGAGTTTCATGTCATAGGCGGTAAACCGGACGAGGTATCTGGATTTAAGGATAAGGCGCGGAATAATAAACTGGGGGATAAGATTTTTTTACATGGATTTATTAAACCTTCTAAGATTGATCAGGCGGTTAAGGATGCTGACTGTTTTGTAATTCCATCCAGGAGTACAGGTAAAATGGGTTATGTCGCCCATACCAAATCTTATGAATACCTGCGGTACGGTAAACCTATAGTATCATTTGATCTTCTTTCAATTAGAGAAGTTCTTGGTAATGGGTATAATGCTGTTCTGGTTGGTAAAAATGATCCTGAAGCGCTTGCCGAAGGGATAAAGAAGATTATGACTGACAGGAGTCTGTATGATAGACTCTCTCAAAATGCTCTTAAAACATCAAAGAGATATTCATGGAAAGTAAGAGCGGAGGAACTTGGGAAAGCTTTTGAGTGTATACTGGAAAGAAAAAAGGTAAAAGAATAAAGTAGTAAGATAAAAGAAAAAACAGGACGCAGATTAACGCAGATTATTTATGATGTATTATGAAGAACATAAAGTAATAAAATATTATGTAAAAAAATCAGCGTTGAATGTTAAATTTATTTTTGGTTTTTTAACGATTCACTAAATACTAAATACCAAATATGGAAATATTTACGGATAATAAGGAAAAACACATAGGCTGGGATATAGCTCGTTTATTCACACTGGCATTTATTACGAGAGTTGTAATGCGTCTCTTATTTTTCGTGCCGGCAAAGGATGGGCTAACATTTATTGAAATAGCTAAGGTGTTTAGATCCGGCAATTTTAATAGTGCCCTTAACTATGAATATCATCCTCTTTATCCATGGCTGATCAGTGTTTTTTCGCGGTTTACCGGTGATTTTATAGGTGCCGGCCTTTTGGTTTCAATGGTGTTTGGAATATTGCTGGTTATTCCTGTTTATATGGTAACTTTCAGGCTTTTCGGGAGAAAACCGGCAGTACTGGCTTCAATCTTCTGCATTTTCCAGCCGTATTTTTTAAGGTATTCGTCTAATATCCTTTCAGAATCACTGTATCTTTTCAATATCACGATGATTTTATGGATGGGTGTTGAGGGGATATTTCGGAAGAGATCAAAATACTTTGTTTTATCATCTGTCTTTGCGCTGTTGGCCTATCTTACCAGGCCGGAAGGACTGGGTATTTTACTGGCGTTATGTATATTTTTAATCCTTGTTCCATTAAAGACAATGAGTTTCTTTAAAAGAGCTTCTTATGTTGTGTTGCTGCTGCTGGTTTTCTCTTTGCTGGTCCTTCCTTATCTTCTTGTAATAAAAGAAAACCAGGGGGAATGGCGTTTTACCCAGAAGAGGAGAATCAGTTCTCTTGTGGGTACAGATATACCTGTTCCTGACTTTATCAAGGCTGAACCTGAGAAGCAGGAAGAGAAGAAAAAGGTAAGAGAATATGATGAATATCCGCTTAAAGCTGCTCCTGAAAGGCCTGAGGGAACAACGCTTGTTTTTTACGGCCTGAAAGACGTCATGAAGAAATTGCTTAAAGGCCTTACCATACCTCTATTTATTTTTTCTTTAATAGGTATTTTTCTGCGTAAATCAGTAAAAAGAACGAAAATGGAGCTAATTCTGGGATTTTCATTTATCCTTTATTCTCTGGTACTTGTAATGCTTGCAATGCGTTCGTATATTAGCAGCAGGCACATGGCGTCGATAATGATTATGGGATGTATATATTCAGGTGTAGGGGTAGCGGAACTTCCCCGGTTTATGGTTAAGTTTAAAGAAAAATATGTATTGTGGGCGGTAATGATACTTTGCATTATTGGCCTTTCAGTAAAAGGGTTTAAACCCATAGGGAAAGATAAACATTCAAGAAAAGTTGTTGGAATATGGATAAAACGGCACTATCCCAACGAACTTATTATGAGTTCAAGGATGTCAAGGGTCCCCTTCTACGCTGAGGTTGAACATTTCGATTACACGGATTATAAGAAAAAATATATCCTTATGGAAGCCGGGAACAGGAATGTTACAGTGGCAGTTATAAATTTACGGGATAAATCTGAGGCTGATAATGATTTGTTAAGCCTTTTAAGTGAGAAAAATTCTAAGGAAGTTTATCATAAAGTTTTTGATGAAAAAGAGGAAATAGTTGTTTACAGGATTGAGAACAGTAAGAAGTAATTAGCCGCCATGAACTACAATGAGTTTATTTTAATCTTTTAACGACATACTAAATACTACATACTATATACTAGAATATGATTTCACTAACTGATAGAAAAAACTGTCCTTATTGCGGTTCAGACAGGTGGACTGTTAATTATAGCCTTAGCGATTATAAAGTGTGTTCCTGCGATTCCTGTTCGGGAGTTTTTCATAACCCGTATTTTTCAGAGAAGGAAGCGGTGAGATTTTTTTCTGATTCTGCCGGGGTTATCAATCCCAATGCCGAATCATATTATGACAGGAGTTTTGTGAAAAAACATGCCGGGCATACATTTAAGATTTTTGACTGGCTGTTGGATTATTTGGAATCTCAAACCGAAGGCAGAAAACTTTTGGATGTCGGTTTTGGCATGGGGTTTTTGCTTGAAAGAGCGAAAAAAAGAGGATGGGATGCCCTGGGGATAGATTTTTCAGATGAATACTATGATTACGCGAAAAACAAGTTGAATCTAAATGTACTAAAGACAGATTTAGAAAATTTCGAATCTTCCGATAAAAAATTTGATGTAGTTGTAATGTGGGATATAATAGAACATCTTGATGCTCCCGCGGACTCGGTAAAAAAAATATACGCAATGTTAAAGAAAGGCGGCCTTTTGGCGGTTGCTACTCCCAATGAGAAAAGCCTTATTGCCGACACGGCAAAGTTTATTTATAAAATCAGTCTTGGGAAAATAAAAGATCCCTTAAAATCTGTTTATGTTTTAGAACACCCTCTTTTTTTCGATACATTGTCACTTGGCAAATTACTTGAGAAATGTGGTTTTAATGTGGTACTTTCTAAAAAAGATGAAACCGATCTGTGCAGGCTTAACCTGCGCGGGTTGAAGGATGTTGCCGTGCGCCTTATTTTTAAGCTTGCGCGTTTTATAGGTAGACAGAACAGAATAATTATACTGGCAAGAAAATGAAGAATAAAAAGACAATTATTTTATTGGTTATATTGCTTGTAGGTCTTTTCGCCAGAATTGGCCCGGTGAACAAACCGCTTTTTGGCAATTTTTCTTCATACCAGGCCGCTACCGCGATTATCGGGCGTTTTATTGCCCGTGAAGGGCCCGAGACTTTGCTGTATCCAAAAACAAATTTTCTTATATACGGCAAGCCGGCACTACATATGCTTTATGTCCCGGGAGCGGCTTTTGCGGGGGGTATGCTCTGGAAAGTATTTGGTTTCTCTCTTGATTTCTGGGGGAGGTTCCAGGCTTCCTTTTTTACAATGCTTTCAGCTTTTCTGATTTATCTTATTATCCGCAGGTACTACGGTGAAGAAGCAGGGCTTTTAAGCTGTTTTATTTTTAATACTTTTCCGCTTTCTTTTGTTTATGGGCAGAGTTTTATGAATGAGGCCTTCGCGTTTTTCTGTGTTATCTGTTCGTTCTGGATATTATCCAATTTAAAGATAACTATGCGGTCTGTTCTTGTGTCCGGGCTCTTTGCGGCAGCATCCTTTTTAATGAGAATTCATTTTCTATGCGTTCTTCCCGCCCTGGTTTTTGTTTTGTGGCAGAGATCAGGGAAAAACAAGTTTCTGAATGTTACCGGTTTTGTTATAGCTGTTTTTATTCCCGTTATATCCTGGTATTTACATACTTATAACGTTGTCTCCTCGATGGACAGCAATATCACAAGTATATTTGCGCAAAAAGGAAAGCATTATGCTTCCTTTCCGCACCCTTTGCTTCTGAATATTGAGTTTTATAAATATGTCATCGATAGTTTAGGCGGCATATGTTTGAATCCGGCAGGTTTTGTTTTTATGGTTGTCGGGCTGGCCATTTTCAGGCCTGAAAAGAAAATAAAATGGTTTATACTACTCTGGCTTTTGGGTTCTTTTGGTATAGTAATACTTCTTCCGCAAAAAATTTATGATCACAACTTTTATTTCTACCCCATACTTTTTCCTGCGGCTTTATTGATTTCAAATGTTGCTATTAAAATATTAAAAGGCAAGGGAACCGCAGTTAAGGTATTTCTTGGAGTCGTTTTTATCGCGATTTCTGCGAGGTATTTTATCAATCCGGCATTTAGTTATCCTGCCGAAATGTCTACGGTTCTTGATGCGGGCCGCTTTATCAGGGAGAATACTCCTGTCGATGCCAGGATAATCGTTTCTCCTGATGTTTACGGCCAGCTTTATTATTGCGACAGGTATGGGTGGACATTTGACGTTAAAGATGACAGCAGAAGCGGAAACTATTTTGATGTTGAATGGCTGAAATTGCTTATTAACTGCAGAATTAGAGATGGTGCTGATTTTTATGTGAGCGCTGATTTAAGGTCAATTAATAATTTGCCGGAATTTATGGAATATCTGGATAAAAGTTATGAAAATATATCTCCTGATGAAAGATTTGTTGTATATGTGCTGACAGAACCTGCCTGTCCCCGCCTGTCCGGCGGGCAGGCGGAGGACGGCAAGGAGAAACTGAATGAATAAAGCTCTTGTTGTAATTCCAACGTATAATGAAAAGAAAAACATAGTTAAGGTTTGTGAAAAAATTATGGCTCTTGAAACCTGTCTGTCCCTGCCCGTCCGGCAGGCGGGCGGCAGGCAGGAAGGATTTGATATTTTGATTGTGGATGACAATTCCCCTGATGGGACAGGTGAAATAGCTGATAATCTTTCTTCGCTGCATCCGGCAATACATGTTTTGCATAGAAAGGAAAAAGGCGGCATAGGAAGCGCCTACATTGAGGGATTTAAATGGGCGCTTGCTAAAGGGTACGATTACTTTTTTGAAATGGATGCTGACCTTTCGCATAATCCTGACGACTTGGTTCGTTTGTTAAATGAGATGGATATTTGTGATTTGTGCATTGGTTCTAGGTATATGGAGGGAGGCGGCGTTTTAAATTGGCCTATCTGGCGTATGCTGCTCAGCAAATTTGCCGCGAGGTATTACACCAGAATTATTACGCGCATGCCTGTTCATGACGCGACAGCGGGTTTCAAATGTTTTCGGAAAAGTGTTCTTGAAACTATTAACCTGGATGAAATACATTCAGAAGGATATTCCTTTCAGATTGAGATGCATTACAGGGCCTGGAAAAAGGGTTTTAAGATAAAAGAAATACCGATAATATTTACTGACCGCCAGCATGGGCTTTCAAAGATGTCAAAGAAAGTGATATGCGAGGCGATTTTTATGGTCTGGAAAATAAAGTTTACTGTTAAATGAAAATCAAGAAAGCATTTCTTCTTTTTCCACCTTGCCCGATTCCCAAAATGTTTCCCAAAAGGGTTCAAATGCCCCTTGGGATAGCTTACCTTACATCAGTTCTCTTACAGGAAAATATTGAAGTCAAAGTTCTTGACAGTCTTATTGAAGGATGGGATGAGGTTGTTGAAATTGATGAGCATAATGTTCAATTCGGGCTTACACCTGTTGAAATAGCTGAAAGGGCAAAAACCTTTTTGCCGGATATTATAGGTATATCCTGCATGTTCAGCATACAGGCAAAGGTTGTTTCTGAGATTGCGAAAGAAATTAAGAAGAAACTCCCCTCTGTTAAGATTTTTGTTGGCGGTGCTCATCCTTCTTCGATGCCTGAAGATGCTGTTAGTGATGACAATATAGACTTCGCTATTATTGGAGAGGGGGAAGAGACGGTTATTGACCTGATTAGATGTTTGGGTGAAAACAAATCTCCCGGTAACATTGACGGGATTTGTTACAGGGAAGAAAATGGTTCGATTCTTTTGAATCCAAAAACGCGTTATATCGGAAATCTGGATAATCTTTCGTTTCCCAACTGGGATTTTTTGCCGGTAGAAAAGTATTTTAGTTTGAACAGGCCTCACGGGACTATTACGAGAAACAACAGGATAATTCCTGTAGTTACGTCAAGAGGTTGTCCCGCAAAATGTGTTTTTTGTTCGATTCATCCAATATGGGGACGGAAGTATCGGGCGCGCTCGCCTGAAAATGTTGTTAACGAAATTGAGGAGCTTGTTAAAAAGTACAACGTTCAGGAAATTCATATCGAAGATGACAATATGACGCTTGATAAAAGAAGAGCAGAAAAAATATGCGATCTTTTAATTGCGCGGCAAATTAAAGTTTCTTTTACTGCTCCGAACGGCCTTGCGGTCTGGGCATTGGATAATGGACTCTTAAGAAAGCTTAAAAATGCGGGGTTTTACAGGCTTACGCTCGCGGTCGAGTCGGGAAGCCAAAGTACCTTAACTAAGATAATCCATAAGCCCTTGAAGCTCGAAAAAGTTTTTGAGGTTATTGATTCCGCTAATAAAATTGGTTTTGACATAGATGTATTTTTTGTCGTTGGATTTCCGGGAGAAACACTTGAAGAGATGCAAAAGACTTTTGACCTTGGGAAAAAGCTTGATGTATCAAGCGTAAAATATTTTGTAGCTACTCCGTATCCGGGCAGCGAGCTTTTGGAAATTGCCCGAAAGGAAAAACTGATACCCGATAATTTTGACCCCAGGGATATAGGCATAAACGCGGTTAAAGGAAATATTACAACCGAGTATTTTACACCGGAAGGACTTGAGAAAAAGGTCCTCAAAGAAACAATGGCAACACAGGTTGCCCTTCTAAAGAAACATCCGTTAAAATATACATTTAATATTTTCAGAAATTATGTACTTAAAGATCCCGGAGCTACGTTGTCTTTTGCCTGTAAGGTGCTGAAGAACAAGTTTTTACGGTAATGTTTTTGGTTGATGGT
>CBDURG010000009.1:0-26984 GCA_965369805.1 uncultured bacterium | reverse complement strand
TGCTATATCAAGATCTATCAACTTTTCATCTCTTAAATTAATAATCAGTTTTGATTCCCCAACTTTTCCTATTTTTGATACCCGGGATAAATGTCCCTCTGACAATCTTTGAAAATCTTTGGTTCTACTTTCCGGAACAGTAACAATAATCCTCGACTGGGTTTCTCCAAACAGGATAGATGACCCGGTCGCGTCGGAATCTTTGTATACATCCGATAAATCAATTTCCGCGCCGGTTTTTACCTCTGTGCCTGTTATACAGCACTCCGCAAGGGCAATCGCGATCCCGCCCTCTGAACAATCGTGGGCAGAATTTATTATTCCATTCTTTATTGCCCTTAAACATAAATCCTGGGCCGCTTTTTCCTCTTCGAAATTAAGCGCCGGGCACTTTCCCTTTTTTAGGCCGTGAATTGATTTTAGATATTGAGAGCCCCCAATCTCAACCCTCGAGGGGCCTATCATGTAAACTATATCGCCGATATTTTTAAAGGCGGAAGTAGTTATATGCTTTTCATCCTCAAACAACCCAACCATACATACAACAGGAGTCGGATCAACAGAACCCCGCGGATTTTCATTATAAAAACTTACATTTCCCCCGGTAACAGGTGTTTCAAAAAATCTGCACGCGTCAGCAAGGCCTTTTACACAATATTTAAACTGCCAGAAAATTTCAGGCTTCATAGGATTTCCAAAATTGAGGCAATCGGTTATCGCGAGGGGTTTTGCTCCCGAACAAACAATATTTCTCGCGGACTCAGCTACCGCTATTTTCCCTCCGGTATAAGGATCCAAATAACAATACGTACTGTTGCAATCAGATGAAAGAGCCAGAATTTTCCCCGTGGGTTTTATCCTCAAAACGGCCGCGTCTGAACCCGGCTTGACAACAGTATTTGTCATAACCATATGATCATACTGTCTGTAAACCCATTTTTTGCTCGCTATGGTAGGATCGGAAAGAATCTTAAGCAAAACATCGCTGTAATCCCGAGGTTCTTCCAGTAAACACTCATCTAAGAAAAGAACATTTTTAAGGTACTCGGGTTTCTTTTCTTCCCTTGTATAAACGGGTGAATCTTCAGCAATCTGCCGGGCAGGAATTTCAGCAACAATTTTCCCGTTATTTCTAACCCGCATCATACCATCATCAGTTACATGTCCTATCTTAACCGCATGCAAATCCCATTTTTCAAAAAGTTTTTCTACCTCTCTTTCCTTACCTTTCTGAACAATAACAAGCATTCTCTCCTGGCTTTCAGAAAGCATAATTTCATAAGGAATCATACCGGTTTCACGCTTGGGAACCTTTGAAAGTTCTATTTCAATTCCGGTACCGCCTCTGCTCGCAGTTTCACAGGTTGAACAAGTCAAACCCGCCGCCCCCATATCCTGAATACCAATAACATATCCGGTTTTTAAAAGTTCCAGACATGCTTCCAGAAGAAGTTTCTCCATAAAGGGGTCACCAACCTGAACAGCGGGCCTGTCTTCATGAGATTCTTCCGTAAGCTCTCTTGAAGCAAAACTTGCCCCTCCCAATCCATCTCTACCTGTCGCTGCTCCAACATAAAAAACAGGATTGTCTTTACCTTTCGCGCAGCCTCGGGCAATATCTTCATGCTTGATGATTCCCAGACAAAACGCGTTAACAAGAGGATTTGCTTCGTATGTTTCATCAAAATAGATTTCCCCGCCTACTGTCGGGATTCCAATGCAGTTGCCATAATGCGCGATACCGCCGACAACACCCTTCAAAAGATGTTTTACCCGGGGATTTGATAAATTTCCAAACCTCAAACTATTTAAACCCGCAATCGGACGGGCACCCATTGTAAAAATATCTCTTATAATACCACCCACTCCGGTTGCCGCCCCCTGAAAGGGTTCTATCGCCGAGGGATGGTTATGAGATTCCACTTTAAAAGAAACCGCCCACCCGTCCCCGATATCGATAACACCCGCATTCTCCTCACCGGCTTTGACCAAAATACCGGGGCCTTCCACAGGAAACAGTTTTAGGACAGGCCGGGAATTTTTATACGAACAATGCTCCGACCACATTACAGAAAATATCCCCAGCTCAGTAAAATTCGGTTTCCGGCCGAGAATTTTTTCTATATGTTTATATTCTTCTTCTGTAAGATTATGCTTTCTAACGAGCTCTTCATTAACTTTCGGCTCGCAAAAATTCTTCACATCTTCTTTGTTCATTTAACTACCTCTAAGAAACACTCTTATTG
Organism: uncultured bacterium; assembly: GCA_965369805.1. GTDB lineage: Bacteria > Auribacterota > UBA6266 > UBA6266 > UBA6266 > JAGLRQ01. The sequence goes on along the minus strand of CBDURG010000009.1, from coordinate 24,738 downwards.
AATCAAAAATCTTTTTTCCGTCCGCTGAACCCAGGATTTTTTCCGAACATCTCTCCGGGTGCGGCATTAACCCTAAAACATTTTTCCTCTCATTACATATACCGGCTATATTATTTAACGAACCGTTTGGATTTGAAGATTTTTCAACATTTCCGTTTTCCGAACAATATCTGAGAACTACCCGGTGCTCGCTTTCAAGCTTTTTGATAATTTCCGTATCAGCAAAATAATTTCCTTCTCCATGGGCCACAGGTATCCGTAAAGTCTCTTTTCCACCACACAAACCGGTAAAGGGAGTCTCATTGTTTTCAACCTTCACCCAGACATCTTTACAAATAAAATTAAGCGATGTATTCCGGAGCATCGCGCCGGGAAGAAGTCCCGCTTCCAGAAGAATCTGGAAACCATTGCATATTCCTATTACCAGCTTTCCTTTTCGAGCATGCTTCGCAACCGCGTTCATTACCGGCGAAAACCTGGCTATTGATCCAGTTCTCAGGTAATCACCATATGAAAAGCCGCCCGGAAGAACAACGCAGTCAAATCCGTCAACACTGGTTTCTTTATGCCAGATATATTCAGCCTTAACTCCAAGAACGCTGTTCAAAACATAATAACAGTCGTGATCACAATTTGATCCCGGAAAAACCACAACTCCGAATTTCATAGAATTTCCTCTGGAGGGTAATTAATACAAACTTAATAATCGCCGACTCTCTGCAGGTCATATGTATATTCTTCTATAACGGGATTTATCAAGAGCTTTTTACACATCTTTTTCAATCGCGCTTCAGCTTCCTCTTTGTCGGAAATATCCAATTTGATCTCCATATATTTCCCAAGCCTTACATCAGAAACACTTTCGAAATCCAAAGCCTCAAGGGCATGTTTCACAGTTATTCCCTGAGGGTCAAGAACACTTCTCTTTAAAGTTACATATACTTTCGCGAGAAACATAATTTATCTCTTAATTTATAGTTGCGGTTATTTTCTGCCAATTCCTGCCGCTCTAAACATCCTGTTGATATCTTTAAAATAATATTTCAAATCAAAACAACCTTCTATTGCTCCGGGAGAAAGATAGTTTGTCAATTCATTGTCTTTAAGTAAAAGCCCTTTGAAATCAATATCTTTTGCCCAAACTTTCATAGCATTTCTCTGAACCATCCTGTAAGCTTTTTCGCGGGAAACACCCTTCCTTGTGAGTTCAAGAAGTATCTTCTGGGAATATATAAGGCCCCTGGTTTTGTTCAGGTTGTCCATCATGTTTTTGGGGTACACATTAAGATCCCTAATAACCCCTGTCATCAAATTCAACATATAATCCAGAAGTATAACACTGTCAGGAATAATCACCCTTTCTACGGAAGAATGGGTAATATCTCTCTCATGCCATAATGCCACATTCTCAAACCCCGCGAGAGCATTTGCTCTCAATATCCTCGCAAGCCCGCAGATTCTTTCACATGTTATCGGATTTCTCTTATGCGGCATTGCTGAAGAACCTTTCTGCCCTTTCGCGAAATACTCTTCGACTTCATAAATCTCAGTTCTTTGAAGGCTTCTTATCTCCAGCGCCCATTTTTCCAATATAGCTCCCGCAAGAGCAACTGCTGAAAGAAAATCAGCATGCCTGTCTCTCTGAATTATCTGGGTAGATATAACAGCAGGTTTCATGCCAAGTTTTCTAGCCACATATTTTTCAACGGAAGCGCTTAAATGAGCGTGTGTACCCACGGCTCCCGAGATTTTGGCAACAGATATAATTTTTTTAGCAGAATCCAGCCTTTCATATGCCCTTTGAAGCTCTGTAGCCATCAGGGCCATTTTCAGGCCAAATGTTACAGGTTCCGCGTGAACCCCATGGGATCTTCCTGCCATAGGGGTATATTTGTATTTCAACGCTTTTTTCTTAGCCTCTTTTAAAAGATCTTTCAAATCTTCTAGAAGCAGTTCTGCTGATTGCTTCATAAGATACGAAAGAGAAGTATCGAGGACATCGGAAGAAGTCATTCCATAATGTATGTGTTTTGAAAAAGGCCCAACCTTTTGCGCGACAGAGGTCAAAAACGCGATAACATCATGATTAGTTTTTTTCTCAATTTCAGCAATTCTTTTTATGTCGTACCCGGCTTTCTTTTTAATTTCGCCAAGGGCCCTTTTTGAAATTATCCCTATCTCCGACATTCCCTCACAGGCAAGAATCTCAACCTTAAGCCAGGTATCAAACTTATTTTCCTGGGACCATATCTTCCCCATCTCAGCTCTTGTATATCTTTTAATCATATCAAACCCCTACCTTTCTAAAGGAAATAGAAGATTTTCATGTTATCAAACCACTTATAACAACGTCAACGATAAAAAGGGAATTTTATAGTTTAAAGACAGATAGAATAGGTAAGGGGTTGCTTTTAATCCTAATTGGTTCCCATTTTTATTTTTTTCGTTACACTTTGTGAACTGTAGCAGCTCAATCCGCAGATATCACCTCTTATTCCAAACAGGACGTCAACATTTTTAAGATGCCACTTGCAAAAACCCCGGCCTCTTTCCCTGTTGACCGATTCAATATTCGGCTCGCCATAAATCCCGACAAGCTTGTTCTTTATAAAATAATAGAGTTCAAAATCAGGTTTGCCGCCGCTTTCTTTCACATAGAAAAGTTCATCCTCAATTCCTTTGTCCACTATATCAACAGCCCGCTTGGCAAACCCAACCTCAAATTTAGTAAGTTTATTCGTATCAGAAAAAGTTAATCTCACTCTTTCAATATGTTCTATCGAAGACGGGGGCTTTTCATAGACAAGATACTTGTCTCCCTCTTCCAATTTCTTAATCGCGCGCCGTTGAAACTCTGCTTCTATATCTTCTTTCCTACTCCCGATTCTAAGCCCGAGAACTGAATCAGTTCTGAACATTATAATTAAAATGCACACAATCATTTCTAAAAGGAAAATAACAAGAAAAGGAATCGCGGTCTTTTTCATCTAGACATTTTCACCCGGTTATAAGCCAATATCAAAACCAGTTTTTTTTCTTAAACCAGAGCATTAGCAAAACAGTTATCACAAGCATTATAGCCATAATAAAAAGAAAACTGTAAGGGCTTTGACTTAAAGGCAGGTTTATATTCATGCCGTAAATACTCGCGATAACAACAAACGGCATCATAATCGTCGCTATAACGGTCAGGGTTTTCATTACCTGACTCATCCTGTTGGACTCGACTGTCATATATATATCGCGGACACTATCAATATAATCGCGCAGGTTGTCAATTGTATCATTAATTCGGTACATAGCATCATAAGTGTCACTCATATATATCCTTGTCTTGTCCATTATCGGGTTGAATTTCCGGTGTGAAAGCTTATTAAACAATTCCCTCTGAGGCACCTGGATTCTTCTTACTTCTTTGAGGTCGTTTCTTAGAAGTATTATATCCTTAAGAGATACTGAAATTTCACCCTCAACAACATCATCTTCAACCTTCTCAATCTTCTTATCCAAAAAATTGAGGATATAATTGTAGTTATCCATCGTGCTGTCAACAAGGTTATAAAACATCATATCCATCCCCTGTTTGAATAAACTGCCGGGGTTCCTGAGACAACGCTCCTTAAGGGTATCAATACTTTTGACCGGTGATCTGCTGTAAGTTACAAGATAATTAGCCCCGAGAAAGATATCTACTTCTACCGTTTCAAAGGTTTCAAGGTGGTTAAGATCGGGAGCATGAATTACCATAAAAAGATACTCCCCGTAATCATCAAGTTTAGGATACTGCATCTCTTTGGAACAGTCTTCGATGCTCAGGGGGTGAAAGTTAAAAAGACTTTTCAGGACGCCATTGAGTTCTTTCTCATCCGATTCTGTAATATTTATCCAGACCTTATTCCTCTTTACAGTCTCCTTCAAAAGATCCCCGGAATCCTCATAAATCTTTAAATCTTTTCCATCATAGATATACGCAGTTATCATAACCCACCATCTTATAGTTTAATCATCAATACAACGAGCCATTCTAACCGGATAACAGCTGCCTGACAACCTTTTTTCTCCCCAGATTTGCATTAAAAACACTTGTAACAAAAAAGTGTATGGCCAAATCTGGATTACATCACACAAAAGCTATTGTTCTGTTCTCATAAACCAATATCCTGTCTTCCAGATGCCATTTTACAGCTTTAAAAAGGACAGTTCGTTCAATATCTTTACCCTTATTTTTCAACTTTTTCACATCATCCCTGTGGCTTACCCTCGCGACATCCTGCTCTATTATAGGGCCTTTATCAAGTTCTTCAGTAACATAATGAGCAGTCGCTCCTATAATTTTTACACCTCTTTCATATGCCTGCTCATACGGTTTTGCCCCGGCAAACGCCGGTAAAAAGGAATGATGAATATTTATAATATTGTTTCTGTATTTATCTACAAAACCTTTAGTCAAAATCTGCATATATCTGGCAAGCACTACAAAATCAACCTCGCCTTCCATAAAAGAAAGTAATTCTCTCTCCGCTTTTTCCCTATTGTTCTTCTTTACTTCAAATTTTCTGAATTCAAGATTAAACTGTTCAACTACATTTCTTAAAACATCGTGATTGCTTATAACAAATGGGATATCAACAGAAAGTTCCCCGTTTTTCCACCTCCATAAAAGCTCCTGGAGGCAATGTTCCTCCTTTGTTACAAATACCGCCATTCTTTTCTTTTTACGCGAAAAGCTCACTCTCCAGGTAAAAGAAAATTTTTCCGAGATGGGAAGGAACCTTTGATAAAAATCCTTGTCGTCTAACAAAGAACCGGCAGGTTCAAACTCTATCCTCATAAAGAAAATACCGCCTTTATGGCTGGTAGTATACTGGTCAGACTCTATAATATTGGCTCCATTCTCATAAAGAAAAGAGGATACAGCGGCAACAATCCCTTTTTTGTCAGGGCAGGAAATCAACAATCTAACCGTATTAGCTTCCATAAAAACCTCTATTAAATTGAAAATTTATATTTCATATTTATCCCAAAGGCAGTTCAATCACCGATATTTTGCCTGCCAATCTTTTTACCATTCTTATAAGTTTCTATACAGATTATTTGTCCATTCTCATCATAAAAACTGCTCGCGCCGTGAAGTTTATTATTTTTAAAATTATGTTCACTTTTTAAAATACCGTTTTTCCTGTATTGCTTTGTTATTCCCTGCTGCTTTCCATTTTCATAATTATACTCAAACAGCAATTTTCCGTTACGATCATATTTTTTACACGCTCTGTTTAGTTTTCCATTTTTATAGTTTCTTTTAAGTTTCAAGTTCCCATTCTCATAATATGTTTTGCTTTCACCTTCAAGCCTTCCTTTTCTATAATTTTTTTCAGAAGCCAGCCTGCCGTTTTCATGATAAACCTTGGAAAGGCCATCCCTGTTTACATTTCTATATCTATATTCCCTTATTAATTTTCCTTGCTCATTATATTCTTTTGCTACTCCGTCAGGAATCCTGCCTCTGGTTCTCCTAAGCCTCCAGTTTTTATCGAATTTCTGTCTGGCAAATTCCTTGTTTACACCATAAAAAACCCTTTCCCATCCGTCTTCACCAGGGGTAGTCCTCATCATAACAACCTGAGAAAATGCAACGGAAGGAATTAATGCCAATAAGACTAAAACTGCATATAAAATCTTCCTCATATCAAACCTCATATAATGATGGTATTATTATCACATAATAACAAAATTTTTTAAACCCTGAATTTTCCTTTGACATATCGTTAACAATTTCTCATAATGAAACCTATGAAATGGATGTTTTCTATTCTTTTTTTACTTGGTTGTTTTTTTTCTTTTGCGGCTCACTTAACCGGTAATACGCAAAAAAGAAAAATATTCCTGATTATCACAATACTGGTATGGGTTATTATAATCACCTTATGGATTTTTCTCCTTTTGAATATTATACCTTCTGCCTGAGAAATCTCTTGAATAACATTGTCCCCGGCATTTGAAAATCTAAGGCTAAAAACGGATTACAGAATGCTTCCGCGTTCTTGTCTACGCGGATATTCCCTGTTGTTCACCAGGAAATTAAATAAATTATCCAGCTATTAATTCATTCTCAGGTTCAGGTGGAAACAGCCTTACAAAACCTATGAAAAATAATAGTCGCTATGCCTTTTTTGATTTTTCCTTAACAAAAATAGGAAGCGACGCTTCCTGCTTTCCATCAATAGCTAAATCTATCGCATATTCTCCATATTTTTCAATCTTTAAATTTTGTATATTCAGAACTATATTTAATACCATAGAATTATAAGGATATTTATCAAATCTAACTTTAACTCCTCCGTCTATATGCTTTATAACCGGTTTTCCATCTTCATCAACAATGTCAATTCTAATCTTATGGTCACCTTCTTCTATCTGAGAAAATCTCAATCTAAGAGCCACTGCACATTGTGAATACACACATGGTATTTTTTCTGAAAAGATAATATCAAAAGCTCCGAGAATACTTAGTCTGCCATGATAATTAGCGGCAGCATCGCAAACGACAAAGGTTTCTATTTTCATTGAAAAACCTCCTTTTAATACGGTTTATATACACCATTCAGCAACAAATAAAGTAACATAGACAAAATAGAAAATACAGAAAAATAGCAAGCATGTACAACAACTATTTTTTTGTGTAAGTCAGCGGGATGGTGCCCGCGGCGCCTCACAAAAGTCAAAATAACGAACTTTTTGTTCTTTGTGACAAAGAAGATTTGGGACTATACTTGCCATATATTTATTAAGAATACATTTGAAAAAGACACCGAATGGCATTCAGTATTTTATAAGAACGGGGCTTCTTCAAGCACAAAGGAAGTGCACGAAGAATCTCTGCTCGCAATAAACGAATTGCCGGAGAAGATGTCGAAAGCCGCCGAATTGTATCACAAAATTCAGGGAAGGCATATATATTACCAACCTTGTAGGGCCGGCTTCTGGTAATCATATCAACAATAACTGCCCGCTCCATATCAGAGAAAGGCGTAGAATCTGAAAGTATTCCAAGTTTCTGAAGATCCTTCACAACCTCCTCTATTAACAATTTGGAGGCCATTACTTCCAGCCGCTGAAGAAGAGCTTGGCGAGTTCTGTTTTCTAAATTGCTGTCGGGCGGCAGGAATTCGGACAGGGGAAGTTCCCTGTAGAGCCTGCGAAAGAAAATTTGATCATAGTGTAGCCATTTCTTTAACGCGAATCGCGAAAGAAATCGGTCTTTGAGATTACCACGCAGCTTTTCATGTTGACGGTAATGAAATGTCGCTCCTCCACGCACTTGAATCCCTTCGAAGTCGCGGGCGATTCTGACGGCCATATCATAGTCCTGAGAACGTAGAAGTTCAGAATCGAACTTGCCAACCTGTTTGTAGCAAGATATACGTACTAAAATGGCAGCTCCACCCAAAAAATTTGCCTCTAATAGCGGGATAAGAAATCCCCTTTTTCTAAGATCCGGGATTTTCAACTCTCTCAGCACCCTGCCAATTTTACCGTCTTTCGCGTGGGTGTCACTATAAAAGAAGGTACTATAACTAAAGCCATATTCCGGATGTCTTTTGAGGGGTTCGACAAACCGCTCGAGAGCGTCCGGAAGAGCCACATCGTCATCATCAAAAATCCAAATGTATTCGCCAGAAGTTTTTTCCAGGCCGTAATTGATTGCGCAGGATTTGCCTAACTGGCCAGTTTCAAAATACTCAACCGACTTCAGATAATTCTCAATCACTTTTACAGTGTGATCGGTGGATCCATCATTTATTACTATAATCTGGTGAGCCGGAAGTGTCTGGGCAATAATGCTGTCCAGGCATTCCGCGAGATACTCAGCTCGGTTAAAAGTCGGAATTATTACTGTAATTTTAGGATACGTTTGAGGCATTTTAGACAAAGGGTTTTTTATTAATATGTCCTTTCAACAACGTCGGGAATACAGATTATCCTACAATATAAATGAATTATACTACAGATTTACAAGTTACAGACATAAAAAAATTTTCCCACACCTCAAATAGGACGAGGCCCATAAAAAAAGCTATGGATTAACAGCAATTTGACAGAAGTATTATATCGTGTTAAGTTTTCTAGAAAGAAAGTCCCATGCAAAAAGATAATATAATAAAAAAATTCCATATTTGTTCTGTTTCTGTTTGTCCAAGAAGCAGGATAGATGCCCAAAAGGTTCGCGATTACCTGGTGGTCAACGGACTTTCTCCCACGGAGAGATTTTCAGAAGCCGGTCTTATCGTAATCTGGACCTGCGCCTACTCTCAGGATACGGAAGACAAGTCTATTGAGTGTATAAAATATTATCTTCGAAACAAGGACAAATCCGGCAGAATCATCATAGCAGGATGCCTGCCAAAAATAAACCCTATCCGTCTGAAAACTATATGTTCTTTAGAAACAGCACCTGCCAGAGAACTCTATAAGCTGGATCACATGATAGACGCCAATATAAAGTTTGAGGATATCCCTGATCCTAATGAAGTGCGGGATTTCGGTATAGATACCGGATTAAGGCGTAAGCTGCTGCTGAAAGAATTTTTTGGCAAGATCAAGTTCAACAGGGAATTCGCAAAGGCATGCGCGAGAAAATTCAGGGAAAGTATTTTTTTCAACAGAAATCGCAGTTCCAATGTGCGTCTTTCAACAATGAACAGAACGGAAAAGGTCTTTGTTCTGAGAGTAGGTGTCGGCTGCCTGGGACAGTGCAGCTATTGTGTGATAAGATTTTCCAAGGGAAGAATCAAAAGCAAACCGCTAAGAGATATCCTGAAGGAGTTCGAAATCGGACTAAATAAAGGCTTCAATATCTTCAGGCTCGTTGGCGAGGACGTAGGCAGTTACGGTTTGGATATAGACACTAATGTTATGGAACTTTTGCGGAGAATGTTCGAAGTAGAAGGCAATTACAAACTGATGATAAATGATTTGAATTGTCAATGCCTAATTGAGCATAACCCTGAATTAGAGGATACTCTTATCAGAAACGCGCATAGGATTGATCACATAACACTTCCTATACAATCTGCCAGTGACCGGATTCTTAGGTTGATGAAAAGGCCTTATAATATCGAAGATGTAAAGCGATGTCTGATAAACCTGAGATCAAAGGCGCCGGCTTTAAATATAACGACTCACATGATGGTGGGATTTCCCAGTGAGACAGAGGACGATTTCGAACAATCCAAAAAATTTATCAGGTTGTTAAAACTTCCATTCGTTGACATTTACGAGTACCAGGACAGGCCTAACACAGCAGCATCACGCATGAAAGACAAGGTAGATACAAAGACTATTAAACGACGGGCCCGGGAATTACTGCAAGTCCAGAGGCAAATAAGAAGGGAGTTAATTGGTAAAACTAGCGTATCCCCATTATAAAAAAACAGGGCAGCCGAAGTGTTTCCCTGTTTTTTTATCTCTGGCACCCCCAGCGGGATTCGAACCCGCGGTCTCATGGATGAGAACCATGTATCCTAGGCCACTAGACGATGGGGGCACTGATTAAAATCAAATCAGGATTATATGAGAGAGCAGGTGTTTTTACAAGTAATAATTAGGTGTTAGGTGTTAGAGGATTATATCCCGCTTCTTTTATTTTATCTAACACTTCTTCCCTGTTAACACTACCTTTTATTTTTACGGCCTTATTTTCTATGTCAACTAATACCTTTTCTAATCCGTTAATCCCGCGGAGACTGTTTTCAACTTTAATCTTACAACTCTTACAATGAAGATCGGGCACTTCCAACTCCATGTCCGGCTTCTCCATACGGCTTCCTCTGTTCAAAAAAGTACTTGCTATAAGAGAGAGCAACACTATTCCTGAACCAAGTTTTATCCAGTAAGGAATAATCTTACCGTGTCCGGCAATAAGACTAACATTCTTACCCAGGGCCGCCCAGATACCGTTAAAAAACAAAGCAAGAACCACAGCTGTTAAAACTATACTCATTAAATAAAGATAAAAAGACTTTTTCCCTAATTTCGCCCTTACAAAAGAAAGGGTTATCGCGTTGGTAGCAGGGCCTACTATCAGAAATACCAGTCCGGCGCCGGGAGAAAACCCCTTCATAATAAGCGACGCGGCTATGGGAATAGAGCCTGTAGCACAAACATACATTGGGATACCAACAAGCAGAGCAACAATAAAATCAAGCGGAAACCCCAGATAGCCGGAAAAAAAATCTTCAGGCACAAACGCGGCAATGGCTCCCCCTAAAATAGTTCCGACAAGCAGCCATTTGCCGATATCCCTCGGTATTTCCCGGAAGGTATAATAAAAAAACTCTCTGATTTTCATCTGAACGGTAATTTCAGGATGGGAATGATCTGCCATATAAGACTCCTGCTTATCTCTGTTTCCAAACAGGTAATCTGTAATCCCAACAGTTAATCCCGCGACAAAAGCTCCAATAAGCCTGAAGACCGCGAACAATAAACCCATTAAAGAAAATGTGGCAAGAATTGAATCAACACCCGAGGTAGGCGTGGAAACCAGAAAAGCTAGAACACTTGATGTATTTGCTCCGTCTTTTTTCAGAGAACTCGCCAGGGGGATCACCCCGCATGAACACACCGGAAGAGGAACTCCAAAAATTGTTGCCTTTAATATGGAAGCAAACCCGGGTTTCCCAAGATGCCGGGTTATAAAATCTTTTCCCATAAAAATATGTAAAACGCCCGCAATAATTATTCCAAGCAGTAAATACGGCGCCACATTAAGCCACAGCTTAACAACTTCATTTAAAAAAACCATCATAATTAAACCCGTTCTTAATTACAGGATATCTTTAATTTCAATAAGTTTAAGCAAATGATTTTTTTCCTGATTGATAAGCGCGTCAATTACACCGCGTTCTCTCTCCGGCACAACTTTTTTCATGCCTTCATAAAAGACAATAGACTCTTTCTCAAATTTGATGCCAAGATCAACTGCCTCATTATCACTTTTAATCTTTTCCGCTATTTCCGAACCTTTGTCTTTCAGGGTAAAGACATAGTCCCCGGCCAACGCTTTCAAATAGGCAAAATATTCTCCCGGATATGACTCCACAGGTTCATAATTACGGATTAATTCAAGAACTTTTTCAAAAGCAATTATGTGTTTTCCCTCTTCAGCGGAGAGATACTTGTATATCTCGCGCGCTTTCTCGCTCTTTGATTTTTCAAGCAGTACGCTGTAAAAATCCCTACCGTTTTTCTCTATTTGGATTCCCACTTCAACAACTTCACTGCCAGCGAACACATTGCCCATATATCCGCCCTCCTTTATCCCTAAAAAATTATATTAAATCATATTAATCTACGTTTTTTATATGGTCCGGAGTGAGGTCTATAATTTCGTTTACCTCCATAATGATAAGATGTTTTGGCTGGGGCATTGAGGCTTCAGGATGGTTAGGATGGCCTTTTTTCCCTCTTACACTATTTATTATCCTATCGGTTATTCTGCCGTGAAGTTTTTCCTTCCAATCATCCAAAATCTCAGGATCTATTTCATCTTCACTAACCTCTTTTGCCTTTCCTTTCAGGCAATATCCTTTGAATTCATTCTCATTCACAGCCATAATACACATATTCGGATTGTTCCTCAAATTTTCATATGTTTTTTCACCATAAAGGTCGATCAGATATATTTTACCATCACTTTTTATCTTAACTATACCTTTACAGGAATTATGAGGAAACCCGTCTTTTCCTATAGTAGAGATCACAACAAACCCCTGCCTTAGAAAAAATTCTTTGAGATTTTCAGTTAAGTTCATGCCTTTCCCTCATCTCTTACGGCCTAATCTGACAGGGCAGTTTAAAGTCTTGCCCGAGACAGGCTACAGCAGCCTTCTTCGCAGTGAGCTGCCGGCCTCAGCCAATATCTGATTGTTACTTTCACCGTGCTCTTCCTTAACCGTTATTGGGTTCTTCTTCACCGTAATTCTACAGGATGTAAAAACCTTTTACCAACATTATCTATGTTTTTTTGCCGTGACCGGTTAAATTGGAAAGAATGATAAAACAAATACTCCCCAAGACACAAAGCGCAGCGGCAGTATAAAAAGCCGGAACATAATTTTGGGTTATATCGTATATCCATCCGCCAACAAACGGGCCGGCAATTCCTGAAATTCCATAAGAAAGAAATATCAGCGAATATACACTTCCAAGAACATGACGGCCATATCTATGAGCGGCCCCTGTGGCATATAAAACAAAACAGGCGCCAAAATTAAAACCGAGAATTATAATTAAACCGGCAAATAACCACTTAGAGTTTCCTGAATATAAAATCAGCAATAACCCGGCGGCCTGTAAAAGCAGAGAAAAAACAATGGCTTTAACATCTCCAATACGATCGCATATCCAGCCCCAGGAAATTCGACCGGCAGCATTTCCAAAAGCGAAGACAGTGATAGAAAAAAAGGCGGCGCCTTCGGAAAAACCTAAGAATATTCCAAAAGGTTTCAAGTTTCCCACAACAAGTAATCCGCTGAAGGTCCCCGCAAACATTCCTGTAAAAAGAGCCCAAAAATATCCATCTCTTAATAGATGAGTAAATGAAGGGGCAACCTTTTTTTGAACTCCCTTATCGTCAGGGACCGAAAGAACCAAGGCGCACAAACAGACAACAATCCCATAAGATATTCCAATCCACAAGAATATTTCTAAGATACTCCAGCCGGCAGTTATTAAATATTGTGAAACAGTCGACAACAATACTGCTCCGCCCCCAAAACCAGCCACACTTATTCCAGTTATTAAACCCTTTTGTTTAGGAAACCACTTAATTCCGGTTGCCAGGGGACATACATATCCAAAACCGATTCCAGCACCGCCAATAAACCCCAAAAATATCAGTAAGAACAAAAAGTTTCCCCTTGATAAAGAAGCTGCAATGTATCCTGTTCCGAATAATAAACCTCCTATAAAGGCAATTATTTTAGGACCGTGTTTATCCTGCAATCTTCCCGCAAGAATCATTGACAAACTAAATGTAGCGATTATCACGCCAAAAATAAGCTGGGTCTGGGCAATGCTAAACTGAAATTCATTTATTAATGGTTTAACAAAAACACTCCATGCATAAATTCCTCCCAGGCAAACCTGAATCATTACACCAGCCAATAAAATAAAAAACCTTTTCACCCTTACTTCTCCCTCTTTCAGCTAAAAAACAATATTTTTATCCGTTTGCTCTATTTATTTTTGTTGTTTGAGTGAGATTACACAAACTATGCCCATAATCTCCAGAAATAGTTCTACCTAATGACTTAACCATCGTTCCAATACACACACAGCAATCACCCGGTTGATCATTAATACAGATCTTATTGGGATATATCTGGTAATACTCCCTGTTTTCCTGAGGGCTTAAATTCGGCATTATTACATTTGCACCACACTGCAATGCCTTTTGTCTCCCCAGAGGATCAATAGATCCCACTGCCGTAGTCGCGGGAATATGTGTATCACATGTTACTATTCGTGCCAGAGCAACTGTTTTTAGTACCATTTCCAAGGTTCCCCCTTTTACATGCTTGAGCAATGTCTCAGGATGGGAAATAAAAGGGCCTATTCCTATCATATCTAACGCTAATTCCTTCATTAAAAGGATATCCCCGGCCAATATATCAAGTGTTTGTCCAGGCAGCCCTACCATGTTTCCGGAACCAACCTGATACCCCAATTCTTTTAACTGCTTAAGACAAAGCAACCTTCGCGCGTATGATGAATCAGGCTTTAACTTTCGGTATAATCCTTCATCAGATGTTTCAAATTTAAGCAAATACCTGTCTGTTCCCGCTTCTTTTAACTGTTTATATTCTTCATATGTTCTTTCTCCAATAGAAAGTGTAATCGCGCAATCAACTTCTTTTTTTATCTTTCTTATCAACGCGCATAAATCATCAATCTTATAATATTTGTCTTCTCCTGATTGCAACACTATTGTTTTACACTGAAGTTCTTCTGCTCTTTTTGCTACACGAAATATTTCATCCATACTCAATCGATATCGATACAGCTTCCTATTGCTTTTACATAAACCACAGTACACACAATCTCTCTCGCAGTAGTTCGAAAATTCAATAATTCCTCTTAAATGAACCTCGTTACCACAATGCTTTTTGCGCGTCTTATCGGCAAGCTCAAAGAGTTGTTGAGTTTTCTTCGATTTTAAACAATCAATTATTTGACTCTTTCTCATTTTTTAACTCTGGTGTTAAACATATATATCCCTTTCACCTGATTTAACGCGATTATAGTAATTTATAAATTCGCCATAAAATTTCGGCATCCTCGATTTTATCTCTTCAATCTCTTTGCTTATAAGCTTTCCCCCGATTTCAAGAGTCTGCGGGCTCGCAAAATCATCAAGCCATTCCCTGAAAGTAAGAACAGCATTTTGTTTACAGAATTTACCTTCTGTACCTGTCCTTAAAAGATTCATTATCTTCAGGCCAGTCCTTCCGCACCGGTATCCGGCAGTACAAAAAGAAGTAATATATCCCATCTCAGCAAGTTCCTTTATTACCTCATCCAGAGACCTTGTATCACCCAGGAAAAACTGTTGTTTCTTACCTTCCTGGCAGGTATTGCCCTCGTTGTAGGCGCCAATTCCTATACGTGAAGATGCATCGGTTTGAGTAACACCAAGGCGGAAAGATTCTTTCCTCAATTCTCTTGTTTCCCTCGCCGTTATTATCATCCCTGTATAAGGCACTGAAAGCCTTATAACAGTTATAAGCTTTTTGAAATCTTCATCACTAACACTATTTTGATTGTTTTTTGTAAAGGGGGTATTTTCAGCCGGTTCAAGGCGCGGGAAAGAAATTGTATGAGGACCTATCCCAAATTTTTTTTCAAGTTCTATAGCATGATATAAAAGGCCCATGACTTCAAAACGCCAATCATGAAGGCCAAAAAGCACACCTATTCCAACATCATCCACACCCGCCTCCATTGCACGGTGCATTGAATAAAGGCGCCAACGGTAGTTGCCTTTTATTGTATTAACGGGATGCACATTTGCGTAGGCTTGATGATTATAGGTTTCCTGAAATACCTGATAAGTACCTATTCCAGCTTCTTTTAATTTCCTTAGCTCGCTTACAGAAAGCGGAGGCGCGTTTACGTTAACCCTTCTTATTTCACTATGCCCTTTTTTGGTTTGAACACTTACACTGTAAATTGCTTTTATGCTTCCGGCCATATAGTCTATATCCATTGAAGGATGTTCACCGTAAACCACAACAAGCCTTTTGTGTCCAATTTTTCCTGTCAAAACTTCAATTTCTTTTTTTACTTCATTAAATTTCAGGACTCTCCGGCTGGAACTGTCATTCTCTGATCGAAAACCGCAGTAAAAACAGTTATTTACACATTTATTTCCCAGATAAAGGGGCGCGAAAGTAACGATACGGTTATCGTAAACCTTCCTTTTTACCTCAGCCGCTGTTTTTTCCATTTCATCCAGCATATCTTTATCATTAACGTTTAATAAAAGTGCGGTCTCATCCGGTGTCAGGGTTTCAACGGCAAGCGATTTTTTTAAAATTTCCATTATTCTTGAAGGTTCCGCATTTTTATTTAACTTAAGTGTTTCAATGATTCCGGAATCATCAATAAAATCCCTGCCGTTATCCATATACTTCTTAATTTCATCTTCTTTTATCCTGCCTGCCGCCCAATCTTTTGTTTTAATTATTGTATCCATTGTTTTTATCTCCCCATCAACACAGGTTCCACGGTTTTATTACTTTATTTAATGCTTCTCGGCCTTGAAGATACGCTAAAAAAAGCCCGTAATTTGTAAAAGGTATACCAACAGCTTCAAGCTCGTGAATTCTTGCAAGCAGTTTTTGGGAACTTATCATGCAGCCACCGCAGTGGATAATAAGCTTATAGTGTTTGAGATTTTCATTTTCCTGAAATTCCCGCCCGAAATTATGTTCTAAAACAATCCCTTTAAAATGCTCTTTAAAATAATTCGGTATTTGGACTGTTCCTATATCTTCTCCTATACGGGAGTGGTTACACGCTTCAACCACCAAAACCCTGTCTCCGCTTTTCAAGTTTTTAAGGGTATTTATCCCTTCAATAAATTCTTTAAGTTTACCACGCGAAATATAGTTAATCATCGTAATAGAAAAGGTTGTAAGCATAATATCCTCAGGGCACCATCTGTTCATAATATCCATTGCCTGAGAATCGGTTATCATGGCTTTCGGCCTTTTTTTAAAATCATTTAAAAAACTGTTAAACCTTTTCTTTTCGGATTCTCTTTCTTCCTTTATTTCAGACCTTGCTTTCGCGAGATCCAGCCTGAACGATACCGGGTATGCCCAATTCCTTGTTATATACTCTTCTGACATTGCCTGCGGCCTTAAATACCTTCCGGACGGAGTTTCCGCGTCCATGGGTATAATTAAAACATAATACTCATCTTTCTCAAGGAATGGGAAAAGTTCGTGTTTTTGATTCTTTGATTTAAAATTAGTAATTATAAAATCTATCAGTTCTTTTCTATATCTTTCATCATTTGCTTTTAACGTAATCTTTTTACAAAACCGCAAAACTGGATTTTTCCGCTCGCATTCTCTTCTTTTCTTCCCGTCATTGTCATTAAAGATGTTATAGATTATAAGTATCTGTTTATCTAATTCTCTTGCTTTTTTTATAAGGCCCTCTTCGCTTTTAAACTCAATGAAAGCCGGGTTTATCATAATAAGGGCAAGGTCACATTCTTTAATATCATTAAATACTTTTTTGCGCTTTTTATCCCCAAGCAGGCTGGGTTCATCAACTCCCGCGGTATCATATATTTTGACCGGGCCAATACGGTGTATTTCCGAAAGCGCGTATTTTGTATCTGATGTCGTCCCGGGAGTCGGATCTATAATGGATGTTTCCTGTTGGGTTAAAAGATTCATAACAGAGCTTTTCCCCACATTCATTCTTCCAAATATCCCGATATGGTCGCGTTCAACTAAAACAGACATATTTATTCCTTAGCTAAAGCTGATTTAACAGAAATTCCGGGGATTTGACCAAGTTTACCCGTCAATGCTCCAAGTTCATCTGTTGTTGTGTCCACAATAAGCGTAATAACACTGCAAATCTTCTCCCTATAGGGAAGGCCCATACGGGCAACAATAACATCCCCATACACAGAAAGTACTTCATTAACCTGAGATGCCTGTCTTTTTCTGTCTTCAATGATGATTCCTACAAACCCTAAACGTTTTTCCATATTCTCCTCAACAATGTTTATAAAAAACCCCAACCCTGCCAAAATCCAACAGGAAGGTTGGGGTATAAAATATCTTATTTTATATTCTCTTCCCCTTGGCTTTAGAGTTGCCGCTCCTCACCGTAGGCATATTGTTCTGTTCTCTTATTTCTGAAAGTCCTGAATTGCCTTGTCAACAAGAGTAACATAGGTCATTACGCTTGAACCACCTACAAGCACCGCGACCATACACGCCTCAATCATCTCTTCTTTACTCCAGCCCGCGTCAAGGCAATGCCTGACAGCACGAGCTATACAAACAGGACATTTCTGGGTAACGCTTGCAATAAGCAAAAGCAACCACTTCGTCTTCTCAGGAACTTTGCCGGACTTTGTAATTGTTTGCTTTTCTCTGATAAATGATGTATATTCTTCAGGAATAGTTCTCTCGATATCAGCCATCAGTCTGCCAAATTCTTTCAGTGTCTCTTCCGGATTGTATTGCATAGACACCTCCTTTTTAGCTGGTATTATGCCTTTTTTCTATTTCCCTTTTCTTTCCCTATCCATTTTCCCCTTGCGGTATATGAAGTATGCAGAAGTTTATGGCTTGTGCGGCCGCATGGGCCCTCAACCAGAAAGTCTTTGTAAATTTCCTTTATAAAGGGGTTCTCATGCGACTTCCTGTACGGCAAACCTTCCTCCTCAGCATAAATGGCTTTCGCCCGCGCTTCTCTGATTTCAGGGCCTGTAGGAATCGGCTGGCCTCCTCCTCCAAGACATCCGCCGGGACAGGCCATAATCTCGATAAAATGATATCCCTCCAATTCACCCTGGCAAAGCATATCCATTATTTTTTTCGCGTTCGCTGTCCCATGGCCAATCATCACCTTAAGCGTCGCTCCTTCTAAAAACTTCCAAACATCGACAGCTTTTTTTATCGGAATTTCCGCTGTTCGGACACCATCCATACCCCGTACCGGTGTTACACGAAGTTTATCGAAAGGAACTTCTGATCCCGTAACTATTTCATAGGCAGTTCGAATTGCCGCTTCCATAACACCGCCTGTCGCTCCAAAAATCAAGGCTGCTCCGGAACCGGTACCAAGGGGATCATCAAAAGTTGACTCTGGAAGATTCGGCAAATCGATACCGCATTCTTTAATCATTCCTGCTAATTCCCGCGTGGTTAACGCGTGATCAACATCTCTAAATCCGGACGCGTTCATTTCCGGGCGTTCGCATTCAAATTTCTTCGCGGAACAGGGCATCAAAGAAACACTCACAATATTCTTAGGGTCGATATTGTTGGTTTTCGCGTACCAGGTTTTTACAACAGCGCCGAACATTTGCTGAGGGCTTTTTGCCGTTGACAAATGATTAAGCTTTTCCGGATAAAAATATTCGATATATTTTACCCACCCCGGTGAACAGGAGGTAAATAGAGGCAACGCGACATTTTTATCTTTATCAACAAGAGCTTTTTTTAATCTTAAAAGAAGTTCCGTTCCTTCCTCCATAATAGTCAAATCGGCGGTAAAATTGGTATCAAACGCCCTATCAAAACCCATTCTTTTAATAGCAGTATTAAGCTTTTTGGTCACACTTGTCCCCGGAGGAAGGCCAAATTCTTCTCCAATCGCGGCCCGGGGACTGGGAGCCGTTTGCATAACAACATGTTTTGAAGGGTCATCAATCGCTTCCCATACAGCCTGAGAGGGATCTTTCGCTTTCAACGCGCCTGTGGGACACCGATTAATACACTGTCCACAATTAATACAGATAACATCTTCAAGAGGTTTATCCATATAGGTTACAATTTTTGTATTCGAGCCCCGCTCCGCCGCTTCAAGAACACCCACTTCCTGAAGATCAATACACGTCCGTACACAACGCCGGCATAACACACACTTATCCATATCCCTTTCAACAGAATAACTTGACGTATCTTTTTTATAGCGGGGATTATCAATATGCCCAAATTTATAAGTGGTAACCCCGTATTCATTTGCTAAGGCTTGAAGCTCACAATTATTATTGCGAGAACAGGAATAACATTCTCCATAGTGATTTCTTAAAAGAAGTTGAATTATATTATGTCGGGCACGTCTCACGCGGGGAGAATACGTTTTTACTTTGATAGGATCGGATATAGGATAGGAACAAGCGGCCTGAAGCGTCCGCTGTCCTTCCACCTCGACCACACACATTCGACACACACCGGCAAGACAAAGATCATCATGTTGACACAATGTAGGAATTTTTATATTCACGGATTTAGCAGCTTCTAAAATGGTAGTGCCTACGGGAACTTTTATTTCTATATCATCAATAGTTGCCTTAATCCTGGCTTTCAAGGCACCCTTGCCTGTCATCTCAACTTCCTGCCCCCTCTGACTTATCGGGGCCCGTGAAGTATCCTGAGAGAATGGTCTTTTCTTATTATTCATTGAACTTCTTCTCCTTTTTATTAACCTTTGATAATGTATATTCTTTCTTAAAATTATCTATTACAGACATAAACATATTCGGAGCTGATTGTCCCAATCCGCATTTGGATGCAAGCTGCATCGTTTCTGACAAAGAAAGGAGTTCTTTCAAATAAACCTGTGTACACTCTCCCGCCTTAAGCATTTCTACTCCTTCCAGAAGAACAGGAATTCCTTCCCTGCAGGGAGTACACTGTCCGCAAGACTCTTCTTCAAAAAACTGAAGGAAATTTTTAGCGGCGTCAATTATATTTCTACTCTGATTGAAAATAATAAATGAACCCCCTGTGGAAATATCTTCATACGCGATTTTACGGTCAAACTGGCTTTTGGCTATACATACTCCAGAAGCACCGCCAACTTGTACCGCTTTTGTATCTTTGGCATCAGCCATTTTAAGAATCTCTTTTATTGATGTTCCAAAAGGAATTTCATATACACCGGGCTTTTTGCAATCCCCGGAAATACTGAGCAATTTTGACCCAGCGGATTTTTCCGTTCCAATTGATTTAAACCATTCAGCACCTTTTACAAGAATATGAGTGACTGCCGCAAAAGTTTCCACATTGTTCACAACAGTAGGATATCCATTATATCCGGTATTCGCAGGAAAAGGCGGCCTGTTTCGCGGCTCGCCGCGGTTTCCTTCAATTGATTCAATAAGCGCTGTTTCCTCTCCGCAAACATAAGCTCCGGATCCCATTCTAATTTCAATATCGAAGCTAAAACCTTTCTTGCCCATAATATCAGTTCCAAGCACGCCATCTTTCCTCATCTCTCCAAGTTTTTTCTCTAAAACACCAAGAAAAGATTTATATTCACCCCGCAGGTATAAGAAGCCCTGTTCTGCTCCAATAGAAAATGCTCCAATAATCATACCTTCTAAAAATAAGCCGGGGTACTCGGTTAAGAGAACCCTGTCTTTGAATGTCCCGGGTTCCCCTTCATCAGCATTGCACACAATATATTTTTTCTCTGCCGGGGAAGCTGCGACAAAATTCCACTTTAATCCTGTTGGAAATCCTGCGCCGCCTCTTCCTTTTAAATTGGAATCCCGGACAGTATCACGCACTTTCGTTTTTCCCAATTTCAACGCGTTTTTTAACCCCGCGTATGGTTCAATCTCACTAAAAATAACCGGGCCTTCTCTTCCTATCTTCATATTTTTCTCCCTAAACCTTTTTCTTTTTACTTAAATTTTTTAAAATAGTCTTCACTTTTTGAGAAGTTACATTGCCTATCAATTCTTCGTCAACCATAACTGCCGGTGCCTGATCACACATCCCAATGCAGCTTGTTCTTTCCAGGGTAACCCTTTTATCTTTGGTGGTCTCGCCAACCTTGACTTTGAGCACCTTTTCAAACTCTTTTAATATCTTCTCGCTCCCGGCCATTATGCTGGAAACACAACTGCCTACGCGTATAATGTGTTTACCCTTTTTCCGCGTGTTCAAAAACGAATAAAACGTAATAACAGAGTACACTTCTACAGGATGAATGCCAAGCCTGTCCGCAATTTCCTGCATATCGGCATCAGAAATATACCCTTTTTTATTATGAACTTGTTGTAACACAGGCAAAAGCCGTGCTTTCGTTTCATCACATATAAAAACTTCTTTCCCATCCTGTACCACTTTTTTCTTAACAGCACATTGTTTCGCCATCATCTTACTCCCTTTTGTCATTTACTTAACATGGGTATTAATGTAATCAAACAATCAAATTTTCGGTCATGCTATATCGTTTCTTGTACGAGTGTCAAGCATAAAATTATGTAACCGGTAACAAAAATATTTTCACTTGCAAAACAGCTCTCTTTTTCTTATGATTAGAAACTCTTTACCGGGGAAATGTGGAGAAAGAAATGATACAAAAACTAGTAAGTTTAATTGTCTTTATTTTTCTGGGCATACAAATGCCATGTGCCCACGATGTAATCCTGTATAATGGAAATAAATTAACCGGAATTATTACAAAGGTAACCGAAACCGAAATCTTCCTTGAAACAGATTATGCCGGGATTCTGACTATTGACAGGGCAAAGGTAGAAAGTCACACTCCTGAAGCTTTCAAGGAAAGAGTAGCAGAAATACCCCCTGGGAAAAAGCCGGTTAAATGGACAGGCAAAATTGAAGCCGGCTGTGCTTTTACATCCGGAAATTCAGATACTAAATCACTAACAGGAAAACCCATGATAAAAAGGGAAACTGATAAAACACGCCTGGATTTAAACGGTATAACAATGTACGGTAAAGAAGAAGATGTAGAAACAATAAACTATTCAAAGGGTTCCGGAAAATTCGATTACTTTTTAAACGAAAGATTATACTTATACGCGCTTGGAACAGCCATGCAGGACAGGATTTCTAATATCAATCTTCGCGCGAACGGCGGAGGCGGGTTGGGTTACTATTTAATAAAAATGGACCATCTGACTCTGCAACTCGAAGGTGACGCGGAAGCTGAATATACAAAAAAACAGGATGAAAAAACCATCACAGACCCTGTATTAAGATTTGCGGGAATACTGAACTATAAGATAAACGATAAAGCCAGGCTTGAAGCAACCGGCCAATATTATCCAAATCTCAAGGACAATGACTTGTATCACGCCGACAGCACAGCCTCCATTATCTTTAAGCTGTACGAAAGGCTAAACGCGAAGTTTACGGTACAGATTAACCATGAAAACAGCCCGGCAAATGACAAGAAAAAGACAAATGTGATGGGTTTCGGCAGTTTAGAATACGAACTATTTTAATTTTTTATCACTCTATATACTGTGTCCTGTATCCAATCTTCCCATTGCGATATTCATATATCCTGAAGGTTGCCTGTCTGCCCCAATTGCCCGCGATAGAAGAAGAAATATAAAGAGGTACTTTTCCCAGCCAGTGATGCTCATCCCGATGAAAATGCCCCGCGATAACAGCTCTAACATTATATCCGTTAACGAGGGCCGCCCACTTTTCCCGTAAATCTTTCTTCCAATTCTTATGCATTTTATTTTCATAGAAATCATCAACAGAAGCTGTATGATGGAATATTATCACAGGTTTTCCTTCTGATTTATTAAGAAACTCTTCAAGCTGTTTGAGAGGTTGGTAATTTTCTACAGTGAATAACTCAACTAACGGTTCTGTATAGACAAAAATAAAAATAACATTCTCATATTCTGTTTGTGTAATCAAATCCCCAAAATTTTCTACATACGCTTTACATGTTGATACAAGTTTATAGGGAATAATATCGTGATTTCCAGGCACATAATGAATTGGAACATTAAGCTCCCGCAATACCGATAAGCCATTTCCTACAATAGCCTTATTGTCGATTTTATCTGTAGTTATGTCCCCGGTGTGAACCACGCATTTGATTTCCATCGGTAAATTATTGACGCGCTCTACAACCTTCCTGGTTCTTTCCAAGTGGTCACCCTCTCCAAAATGGGTATCCGTAATTTGAACAAAATAAAAATGAGTCTCAGCCGGTTCCTGCGCATATGTGCCATGCTCCGCTATAAACAGAAGACTGATCAGGAAAATCAGGCGTGCTGTAATTAATCTTATTTCAAACATCTTCTCTCTCCAATACTCTGCTCTTGTTAATACAAAAATCTTCCTCTTAACGGTTACGATCACCTGTTATCTTTAAAAATAAACAGGCTAATTAACGCCGAGGTACTTATAATAGATGCCGCTGCACAGGATTGAAATATTCCGAGGAGAGGAATAAGAATAGAACTGCCTATCAGGGCGCCGAAAAATGAGCCGAAAACGTCAAGCCCATATGTAAGCCCTGAAACTTTGCCAATTAATCCTTTTCCTGCTTTCAGATATAGCCTGTTCGCAAGTGGAAACTGAACTCCTCCGACAAAACCCGCAACAACAGGCAAGATTGGAAACACCATATATTCCCAGTACCAGGCTGAAGTCCCCCCTATCAAACGCATGCTCAAAAAAATGACAGGCAGCAGCAAAGGATAAACACACATCCCAATCTGTGATAAAACAAAAACCCGCCAGGAGGTTTTTTCCGTATTTATTCTTCCGGCTACATAAGCCCCCATTACCAATCCAATCATGAAGGAAGTTACAAGTATGCCCAGGCGGTAATAAAGATACCCATAATAAGTCTGGAACATGATAATTATAAGCATCTGGAACATAATTTCGGCAAAGCCCGAAGAAAATACAGCGAAAAGGACAGGAAAACCCGTAGGCTTATTAAGAAAAATCCTCAGGACAAAAATCAGTACAGGGACAGCTAAAAACCACCATAGTTTTATTTTCCCGGATTCAACAAGAAGTTTCCTGAACCAGTCTGTAAAAAGAGTACTCCAATAAACTCCGCCATAATAATAACAGACAGGTGAATAATCTGTGTTTATTCTTACGCCGGATAGCTCATTTATGCTGTCTTCAAAATATTTTATCCGCCACGGACTTAAGCAATCAGAAAGGTAATACTGCCGTACATACTTTAAATCAAGGTTTCTTTCTTTTACCCGCTTTTCAAGAACCGCGGCATCCTGCGTAAGAAATCCCTTTTTGTCCGACGCGATATAAAAAAGAACTTCACCGGGAATAATTATCACATCATTAAAGACAGAATTAACCGTTTCATAAAGGCATGCAATAAGAGACTGCGACTCTCTGTTTATATAGTTTTCACTAACGGAAATACTGAAAGCAAAAATTCCGCCGGGATTAAGCCTTTCTTTTGCAAAGTGGAAAAACTCCCGTGTGTACATCCTGTTAATCCGGGCATTAACAGGGTCGGGAAGATTAACAATTATCACATCATATCTTTCGCGGGCCCTTTCCACCCATCTCCGGGCATCTGAGAAAATAACCTTTACCTTTTTTCGGGAAAGTGAGTCACCTACATCTTTTATATACCTTCCGGCAACCTTTACAAGCTCAGGGTCAAGCTCTACATAATCCAGCTTTTCTATAGAAGGATGTTTCAATGCCT
>CBDURG010000008.1:0-27766 GCA_965369805.1 uncultured bacterium | reverse complement strand
CAAATCCGTCTATTTGAATTAACATTGCCAGCAGGTACAATATACCAAAACCCACTTTAACCTTTTCAGGACTATACTTTTTAGAACGATGAGCGGAAAACGATGCTGCCGGAATCGAACCAAGAAGTATAGCCGCAGTATAGTATGGATGAAACTGTCCGGCCCGAAAATAGAAAAAAGTTGAAGCCGCCGAAATAAAAAATATTTGTCCCAGCGAAGCTGCGGCAGATTGAACCGGCGTAAACCCAACAAAATACATCAGGAAAGGAACCATAATAAAACCCCCTCCGAGCCCAAGCATCGCCGGGCAAAAGCCCGCGAGCAGCCCCACCGCTACATAATATACAACACCGACACGCTTCTTATTCCTTGAAGCTACGTTAATTCCGGCAAACGTTCTTTTTCCCTGTACTATCGAAAAAACACCCATTAATAAAAAAAGAATAACTAAAATACCTGTCAAAACAACATCTGCCTGGGAAATGCCCATGTCGTTAAAAGCTATCTTTTTATCCCGCGCGAGAAACTTTATTAAATATACACCCAAATAAGAGCTGGCAAAAGCGGGAAGAGTCAGATAAAAAACCGCTTTGTATTTAATATTTTTATTAAAGACATGTGTTATTGCCCCTGAAAATGATGTCCCCACCATCTGAAAAGCGCTGATACTCACAACAACTTCAGGAGAAAACCCCATAACCGCGTAAAGCATGGGAACAACTATAAAACCGCCGCCAACTCCAAAAGTTCCCGATAGAAAACCCGCGATTATTCCGATTAAAAAAAGCAGTCCATATTCCATAATTTTATTTGCTTCTCTTTTGGATCTTCAGCACCCTTTTTATTTAACCGGATCATATCCTCCGGAACAAAAAGGGTTACACCTTAAGATTCTCCAGCAGCCAAGGAGAAAACCCTTTATAACTCCTTTTTTTTGAACCGCCTCAATCATATACTCAGAACATGAAGGATAAAATCTACACCTTCGAGGAAGAAAAAAAAATATTTTTTGATAAAACCGGATTAAACCTATTAAACAAAACTTAGGTATTAAACCAATAAACTTAAATGTTCTTACAATAACTTTCATCTGATTTAATATTTCACAAACCCGGAATAATAATATCTTTCAACCCTTCTGAACTTCTAAACGATATATTATTGTCATGTTCCATAATTATAATACATTCGGTATCTTTTAGCGCCTTTACTATTTCAAGGCCCTTATTCGCGCCGGATATTGCTATCATCGTCGCGAGCCCGTCGGCTGTTGCTGTATCAAAGGAAACTACTGTTACACTTACAATGTTGTTTTCAACCGGGTATCCGGTACCAGGATCTATAATATGACTGTACTTTTCCCCATCTTTGATAAAAAAATTTTCATAATTACCAGAGGTCACAACAGCTTTATCTTTTATTGCCAATGTCCCGATTATTTCGTTTTTTTCTTTCGGATGCCTTATCCCGACAACCCATCCATGCCCGTCCTTATTACTCCCCATAGAGTAAATATCCCCCCCGGCATTTACCAGCGCGTTTTTGATACCGCTTCTTTTAAGGCTGCAGGCGGCAAGGTCAACAGCGTATCCTTTCGCGATTGAACCAAGATCTATTTTCGTGTAGAGGTTCTTAAATTTCACTCTGTTATTTTCTTCATCTATAGAAACTTTTTCAAATCCAACTCCCAGCATCGCGGTTTCTATTTCCTTTTTTTCGGGAATATCTCTTTGGCCATTACCGCTAAATCCCCACAATTCAAGTATCCTGCCAACGCTAATATCGTAAACACCATCGCTCATTTCGCTTAATCTCAGAGCCTTATTGAGAACTTCAATTGTCTTGGGATTAACACTAACCCATTTCCGGCCGGCTTCCGCGTTTACCCTGGAAATATCAGATTTGACATCAAAACTGCTCATAATCCTGGAAACACCTTCAATCTCATCCATTGCTTTCTCAATAGCATGTTGAACTGTTTTGGCCTCCATTTTCGGTTCAAACACCTGTATCTCGACAAAGGTACCCATAGCCATTTCCTGTTTTATATAAAGCCCGTCTGAAAAGAATCTTTTACATCCACAGGAAAGAAGACAACAAATGGTTATATAGAAAAGCAGTTTTTTCATATTTCACTAAAGTTTTAATTTTTCCGAGGGGGATGGAGGCTTGCTTAAATCAATCTTTGTGAAAGCCACTACTTTCTTTAAGCCAAGTCTTTTTATTGAATCCATCAGCTCTATTATAAGCCCGTAGGTAACATCTTTGTCCGCCCTAAGTATTACCGTCGGATCTTTATAATTTTTAACCAGGCTCCCGAGCTTTTTCTCAAATTGATTCTTTTTTACTTCCTCACCATTTAAATGTATCTTTTCATCTCTTGTCACCGTTATCATTATTTCTTTCTTTTCAACAACCTCTGAACTTCCGGCAGTAGGCAGCTCAACCGTAATACCCGGATGTTCAAGAAAAGTCGACGTTACCGCGAAGAAAATTAACAATAAAAACATTACATCAATTAGTGACGTAATGTTAACAAGGATTTTTCTCTTTTTTCTTTTGCCGAATTCCATAAATATAGTTTTTTACTTTAGTGATATAGATAGTGAATCAGTTCCGCGGAATATTGTTCCATTTTCAGGGTTAGCGAATCCACTTTCCGGTCAAAATACCCATAAGCTACTATACTGGGAATAGCAATTATAAGGCCCACAACAGTAGTTATCAGAGCTTTTGATATACCGGTAGAAAGCGCCGCGGCCTGTCCTACCCCCATCTGTGAAATAACGGCAAAAATTTCTACCATCCCTATTACGGTCCCCAATAGGCCAAGAAGAGGGGCAATAACACCTATTATTTCAAGGAAAGCTAAGTTTTTCTCAAGAAATTTCATTTCAGAACGGCCCGCAAGCTTTATTGCTTCCACATTATCATTTTTGGACAAGCCCCTGTTCAGCAAACCCGTTCTTAAAATATTAGCGAGAGGGCCCGGATTATTTTCACATCTCTCGATAGCATCTTCGGGATGTTTCGCGATATCAATATCAGTAAATATGCTTATAACACGCGAAGATATTACGCCGCGTTTTCTCAAAGTCCATAACTTTTCAATTATTACTCCAAGCGAAACTACCGAACACATGATAAGAAAACCCATGGTGATCCCGCCTTTTACCAGAATTTCAAAAAAATTCGTCATCGTATTTTCCCCAAAATTTTATCCTGTTTCTATTTCTGCGGCCTTCCTTCGCAATTAAGCATCATCTGTAGCTGAACTCAAAAGCTATCCATAGTCCGTCTGACTTTAAAGCTCCGACAACATCAGAACCCATTTCGGAAAACGGGGCCGCTTTATCAACCGCCAAAAGCCCGTACCTGGCATCAAGGCTGCCCCCCCCCGTATGCCTCGCAAGATTTATATCAGAAAGTGTCCCGTTCGGCATTATTTTAAATACTACAAGTGTATTGCCATAAATAAAAGGCATTTTATCTTTATAGAGATAATAGTACCAGAGATTTAATATCTTGTTTTTCACCGTTTTAACATACGGCCCTATAATATCAGATTTAACGTTATATTCAATTTCATCAAATATTTCGGCATTTGAACTGGTATCGGATAATGCTTCATCTATCCTGTCTTCCAGCCTTTTGGAAAGGCGGGGTATAGATATGCTTGATGTTACCAAAGATACATCCCTGGCTTTTTTGTCAACCTTTTCTTTCTCCTCTGGTTTTTTTTGCTCCTCAACATGTTCGGGAATTTCTTTCCGCGCGGGAAAATCTATCAATCCTTTAACCGCCGCGGCCTTTACCCTTCTTTTAGTATTAGATATAAATTCCCTTTTTTGTTTAACAGGCCGCGCTAAAGGAACTGCTTCCGCCCTCGCGATAACATTTGTAATATCCCTCGTTTTACCCATAAAATCAGATTTCCCTTTACTGAAAGGTGTAGGGGTTATTTCCCCTGCCGATTTTTTGAGATCCGAAGTTTTAGAAGATTTATCAGAGATGGCCACGGGTTTTTCGGGAGATTCTTCGGAAATCTTATCAGGCGTATCAAGAAAAGGGACTTTTTCAACAGGCCTTTCTTCAACCAGATTAAATACCACGACCTTCTCTCTAAGTTTATCGGACGGCACAAAAATTCCGGAGCCCAGAGATGTCTCAAGAGCGATAAAAAGGGGAATATTCAAGAACAGCGAAATTAAAATAGCAATGGCGAATACTTTATGCGTCCTGTCGGCTTCATAAAAATACGGACATTCATTTATTATCATCTTTTTCACGCAGTACCTTCAACGGCAGGGGCCATACCCTGAACTATTACAGAAAAATGCCGTGATCCCCCCTCTACTTCTTTGAGGCAATCATCACAAACAAATTTATTTTCCCCTATTCTCATAATCTTATGAACTACTGCCTACCGCTTTTAAAGCTTTTTCAACCGCGTCTTCCGGAGAGTCCACCCTTATTATCTCCGCTTTTTTATCATTTATACTACACTTCCATGTCCCCAGTCCAACGACAGCTTTTCCCATGTTCAAAGCCAGTGCTATTTCTGAAAGAGTACCATACCAGCCTCCAATAGCAATAAGGACATCTGAAGAACGAACAACCAACGCGTTCCTCATCACTCCCATGCCGGTCGGCACCGCAATTTTTACGTACTCGTTGGCAGAATCTGTACTCTCCCCGGGAAGAATTCCTACTGTAATTCCTCCTCCTTCAAAAGCTCCCCTGGAAACTTCTTCCATCACACCGCCCAAACCTCCGCAAACGAGAATGTGTCCCTGCTCAGAAATCAACCTTCCGACTTCTCTTGCAAGCCGGCCTTCTTCAGCATTACATGCTGAACTGCCTATAACACCTATTTTCATAACAATATTCACTCCCCCCTTTAAAAAACTCCTTTACATCACATTGGATTATAACATAAATTACTTCTAACCACAGACTGGTATAGATTTTTTATCTATTTTTTGTTTAGAAATGATTTGAACTCATCTGTTTTTAGAAAAAGGGAGGCTGAAATGAAATACATTTTAATTATTTTTCTTATAACCTTTCAATTAATCGTGCCGGAGGCTCTGTGTGTCTCAAACCTGGATAAGTTAAAAGCCAATATGAATAAACCAAAGAAAAAAGCCGTTGATAAAGGCGATATCTACATAAAATCTATCATGAAACAAACAACTTTTACAAACGTCGTGTGGAAATCCGAAACCGGAATGGCTCCAAGGGATATTCGGGCTATGAAAGTGGATTTTAAAGTAAATGTTAAAGACTGGGTTGACTGTTCTTCTTCCAGAGCCGTATTCATTGACAATATCGGCAGAATCTCAGTTGTGATAGAGATGTCTTTTTACCCGGGCAAATCAATACACCATGTTGAAGGGCTAAAGTGCAAAGGCAAACGTAGCTTCACCTCGTATTTCTTTTACAATGACCAAGTCCGCTTTAAAAAAGTTATCTTTTTTTTAGGGAATCCTTCAACATATGATATTGGAACATATCCCAAGGGATTTAAACCCGATGAAGAAATGATACACAACGCGCGCGAAGCCGCTGGTTTTTGAAAATGACTTTCCCTTCAAAAAAAAAATTGCATTTCATCGGCATAGCCGGAAGCGGGATGTATCCCCTCGCGTGTTTCCTTAAAAAAACCGGTAATTTTATCTCAGGTTCTGACAGGAGTTTTGACAACGGCAAATGCGAACAAATAAAAAATCTCCTTATCAGCCATGGTATAGAAATTGTTCCGCAGAATGGACAATTCGCCGTGACAAAATGTGATTCCGTTATCTATTCCGGAGCAATTGAGGAAACTATACTGGACTACAAAACGGCAAAAAAAAACAATGTTCCTCTCATAAAACGCTCGGAAATGCTGTCATCACTTATTTCATCCGTTCCGGGCGTAGCAATTTCAGGGACAAGCGGAAAATCCACTACGGCCGGCATGCTGTTTCATATTATGAAAGAATCGGGAAAAGATGTTTCTTTTATTTCGGGAGCAAAATTAACGGGAGCATCTTCTTTTAATTTCGGGGAATATCCGTTTTTAATTGTTGAAGCTGATGAAAGTGACGGTTCTCTTATAAATTACTATCCTGAAACGGGAGTTATCCTCAACCTTTCAAAAGACCACATGGAAATATCAAAGATCCTGAAACAATTCAAATCGTTTATTTCCAATTCTAAAAAAAATGTTGTCCTTTCGCGTAATTTAAATATCGGCCGCGAACAGAATAATATAAATCGGGTAATGTATGATAACCCGGCTCATTTCTCTATCCTGGAAAGGAGCAGGGATTATTCCATCATCGAATATAAGAAAGAGCGCTTTACACTAAATCTTCCAGGAAAACACAATATATTAAATTGCCTGGCGGCATTAGCTTCTGCCGAACTATATGGAATTAACCCGAGACAAGGCGTACGGGCAATGTCCTGTTTCCCGGGCATTGAGCGCAGGCTCGAAAAAATCTTTTCTGCTGAAAAAATTGATGTCTTTGACGACTTCGCCCACAATCCGGATAAAATATCATCTTCATTAGACAGTATTATTCCGTATTATGATCAAGTTATCGTTATCTACCAGCCGCACGGATACAGGCCGACCAAATTACTTTTCAAAGAGATTGTTCAATCATTCACAGGCCGCTTAAGACAGCAGGATACTCTATATCTTCTTCCTATATATTACGCGGGAGGTACTGCTGAAAAATATATATCCTCGGAAGATATCGCGCGGGAAGTTCTAAAACATAATATAAAATCTGAAATTACATCAAGGGAAACCTTGCTCAAAAGTATCAATTTCGGTGACGGCACATCGGCCGTAATTTTAATGGGGGCAAGAGACCCTTCTCTCAGTGAATTCGCGAGACAAATAGCAAAGCGATGCGAAACCCTCAGCTAATAAAAGTCCTTCTTTCCCGCGTTTTTACACTGCCTTTTTCGATAAGCCCTATCGCGTGGGGGAACAGCCTGTGTTCCTCGGCCTGAATCCTGGCGTGAAGAGATTCAGGCGTATCATTTTGTTCAACAGGAACAACCGCCTGAACTATGATCGGCCCCGTATCCATTCCCCCATCTACAAAATGAACTGTGCATCCGGCAAATTTCACACCGTATTCAAGAGCCTGTTTCCAGGATTCAAGCCCCGGAAACGCGGGAAGAAGGGCGGGATGGATATTTATAATTCTGCCCCTGTAGGCTTCAAGAAAACGTTTCTTTATCATCCTCATAAACCCGGCAAGAACAACCAAGTCTACCGCGCTTTCTTTAAGGCAGTCGATATATTTTTCCTCAGCTTCTCCGTCAAGTTTGGTCCTGAACGGTGAAGCATCAATATACACGGCTTTAATTCTTTTTTCCTCCGCGCGCTTAAGAATATAAGCGTTTTCCACATCACTAATCACAACAGAAATTTCAACATTCCTCAATCTTTTCTTTTCAACGGCATCAATAATTGCCTGAAAATTCGAACCTTTACCTGAACCTAAAACACCTATTTTCATGGAATTTTTTCCTGGTCATTTGGAATAATTAGTTTCTGCCCTATATACAGCTTGTGCGGATCATCCATACCGTTTACTTCCATTATAGAGGAAATAGTAACGCCGTATATTCCGGCAATTTCCGAAACAGTTTCTCCGCTTTTTACAATATGATAATCCCCTGCTGCCGTCACCGATTCACTCTTAATGCTTCTAATCTGTTTTCTGATTTCTTCATTTTCTTTTGTTACTGTTTCTATAATCAACGATATCCTCTTATCTGTTTTCCGCTCAAGGCCTTCGCAAAGCGCGGTAAGTTCGGACAATTCTTTTTTTATCTCAACAATTTCATTTGAAAGTTCCTTTACAGCCTTATCGAAATTTTCGGAGGTTTTTTCGTTTTCTTCAGAAATTCTATCCAGCCTCTCAGTAACAACGTCAATATTTTCCTGAAGGTTTGACAGGACTGTTTGTATATTTCCTATTTCCTCTCCAAGCCGCACCTGCACTTCTTCCGCCGTCAGCCTCTTTTTATATGCTTCAGCAAAACCAGTATAAAGAAACAGGAACAATATCAGTAAATACAAACTTTTTTTTAATGTTTTCATAAATTCCGCCTGCTAAAACTTACTCCGCTATAAGGAAATGCCCCCTCCGATTGAGCCGCCATGACCCCTCGTTATGATCCAGAGCTATGGGACTTTCCTCCCCATATGAAATTGTATGGATCCTGTCAGATTCAATCCCAAGGGCCACAAGATACCTTCTGACGCCTAAAGCTCTTTGTTCTCCAAGAGCAAGATTATATTCACTTGAACCCCTTTCATCACAATGGCCTTCAATAAGAACAACCGCGGATGAATGCCTTTTCATCCACGATACCACATTTTCAAGAATAGCGCTTTGTTCATTATCTATAACAGCACTGTTATACTGAAAATAGATATCCTTAAAAACATTTTTAAGATTTCCTATCGGTTCAGAAAACATCTCCATACCCGGGGCATCATCCAGCCCTATATCTTCAAAACTCAAGGCGGCATCTCTTTCAGCAGCTAAGGCATCGGCATCTCTCAAGGCCTTTCTTCTCCCCGCGCAACCGGAAATAGACATTGTTGAAATAGCCAGGACCAGACATATTATTAACAAACGCACCCTCTTCATAACCCGCCTCCATAATTTTAGTTATCAATAACTCAACAACCCGGCAACTTTTCTTTTTCTATTTAAATGACCACGCAGGGCTTTCTTCATTTGCCCTGTCATCAGTTATTTTTACTAATTTTCTATCAACTATGTCAATGATATATAAATCAGAAGCATAATTTTTCGTTCTTTGAAATATTATATGCCGACTGTCGGGAGCCCAGGAAGGCTCATCATCATCATACTTTCCATCTGAAATTCTGATCATCTTCTTTGTGTCAACATCAAGCAAACAGAGCTGGAAACTGCCTTTAACCTTCGAGGAATAAGCAATCCACTTACCGTCCGGCGACCAGCTTGGTGACGTATTATAAGATCCCTGAAGCGTCATCCTTTCAACTTTTCCGCCGGACGCGTCTATAACATAAATCTGGGGGCCTCCACTCTTATCAGAAACAAAAGCTATATTGCTTCCATCCGGGGACCAGCACGGGGAATTCTCAACAGCCCTCGTTCTTGTGAGCCTGGTCAATTTTTTCCCATCCATAGACATCCTGTATAATTCCGGGTTTCCATCCTTGCTCAGGACAAGAGCAATACTTCCACCGTCGGGGGAAATGGCACCGAAAGCATTGAGGCCGGCGTGTGCCGATAAACGAACTCTTGTTCCGCCTGAAAGATCCTGCACATAAATATCAGGATAACCCTTTCTATAAGATGTATAAATCAACTTTTCCCCACGAGGCCCCCATCCCGGGGAAAGCTCAAGACACTTATCAGAACTAATCCTTCTCCTGTTTAACCCGTCATAATCCATAATATATATCTGTTTTACACCGGTTCTATTGGAAACAAACGCTATTTTTGTCGTAGATATTCCTTCTTCTCCCGTTAGCGTTTTGAGTATATCGGCTGAAATAGCGTGGGCAAGGCTCCTGCCCTGTTTAAAAGAAGCCGCATATTTCTTCGCGAAAATATTTTTGCCCTTTGCCGCTACATAAAGCCTTACAACCGCGTCAAGTTTATCCCCTTTTACTTTCGAGTCCAGCGTAAGGAGAATTTCCGTGCCGGCCTTACTCCATTCGGAAAAATTTATTTCTCCCAGAACCCTGTCATTCGCGTAAGTATCGTTTGAAAACTCTTCGTCAACCAGAGTTACATACCCTGAAAGTTCTAAATCCGAAGCCACTATTTTTGCCAGTTTTCCTTCATCTGTCTTCTGATTTCCCGGTACTGCTACTTTAATCTTTTCACCGGCTTTCTTCGTTATTTCAAGATATACCGGCGCGGCAGACACTTGTAAAGAAAACACACAAATTAACACCGTTGTAAAAAACATTATCGGCTTTTTAGACATCAATTCCTCCTATTTCCACTTCACAAACTATTATTTATTAAATTAAAAAGCTTTTCATTCTCACACAAAGCCGCGAAGATCACAAAGTTTTATAAACCAAATTCTATATTTTTTACTCTCTGTGTCTTTGTGTGATTATTTATTTTTGTTTTTTAACTCCTTTATCTTTTTAATTCAAACCTGACATTAACCTGACGCAACGATTCGCCAAATTCCTTAGGCAGAGGCGGAAGAGGCGCTGAATCTCTAACAGCAATTATAACCGAACTGTCGAGCGGAGCATAACCCGACTTCTCAGAAAGAAGAAGCCCTTCAATCCCGCCATCTTTCATTATCGCGAACGACACTACAGCGGCCAAAACATCTTTCTGAAGCAGAGCTGAACTTGGTTGTTTCCACTGGCCGCTTATTTTATTCAATATAAGACTATCATACCAGGTATAAGGAAACCTATCGCCCTGAATTACGGCAGTAGCTTTGGGCTCCTCGTGCTTTTTTACCGTTTTTCGCGCGGGAAGAAGCTTCTCTTCAAGTTGTTGTTTTAAAGATTCTCTTTCTTTCGCCGCGACAGGCACTTTTTTCATCTTTTTGCTCTCGGCCTTTTTTCCCGGGGCGGAAATCCGCTTCTTCGCCTTTTTCGGTTCTTCTTTCTTAATAACAGGCCTTTCCAGCTCACTGACAACAGGAAGATTCCTAATAAGATTTACCTTATGAACCTTAGCGGGATAATATTTTTTAAAGCTGACACTTGAAAAGATCATAATGGAAACTAAAACTGTAATATGCAGGACAGTGGAAAAAACCCATGGAGACCTGAATTTTATTTTACCGGATATCATAACCTCTATAAAATCTCTTCCAGAACCTATAATTTTGAAGTTTTTACTAAATTTTACCTTAATTTATCTGAAGCCGTAGCCATTCCAACATTATTTACCCCGGCATTTCTTACCCTGTCCATAATTTTAATAACGCTTCCATAGGTAACATTTTTGTCCGCGCGCAAAATCACAGGCAAATCAGGGTCATGTTCAACCATTACCTCAAGCCTTTTTTCCAGTTTCTTTAAATTCACTTTCACGTTATTTAAAAAAAGTTCACCTTTTTTCGAAACACTTATAACAACAGGCATACTTTTGGACTCCATTTTTCTATCAGAAGCAACCGGCAGCCTTACATCTATCCCCTGCTCAATCATCGGAGCCACAATGATAAAAACAATAAGCAAAACCAGCATAACATCCACCAGATTTGTTATATTGAGTTCGTTATATACATCTTCTCGGGGTTTTGAAATAAACGATCTCATTTTCTCCCGGCTCAGCTTTAACAGTAGCGTTTTTCTATTGCTGACATTAATTCCATGGCGAAATTCTCGGTTTCGGAAGCGACTCTTTTATATTTAGCTACAAAATAATTATAAAAAAGCACCGCCGGGATAGCTACGAGAAGTCCTACCACTGTGGTTAAAAGAGCCTGGTAAACACCCGGAGCAACAACAGAAATCGAAGCATTTCCCAATGTTCCTAAACGCCTGAAAACCAGCAGTATTCCGGAAACTGTTCCTAAAAGCCCCAGAAACGGGCCGCATGAAATAGCCGTGGCAAGAACCGGCATTGATTTATTAAGTTTCTCAAGCTCTTCTGTAATAGCCCTGTAAATCGCGCTGT
Source organism: uncultured bacterium (assembly GCA_965369805.1). Lineage (GTDB taxonomy): Bacteria > Auribacterota > UBA6266 > UBA6266 > UBA6266 > JAGLRQ01. The sequence continues at coordinate 16,088 of CBDURG010000008.1, read as the reverse complement.
GAATATGCTCAAGAGCCACCTTTGAAAGTACTCCCTTAGACCGGCCGAGGAAATAATCCATCTCCCCGCGCGCTGCTTCATAAACACAAACCATAGGAATACGCGGAAGTGATACAGACCCTGAAGAAAGCTGTATCAGCTCACCGTTCGCTTTTCTTATCATATCTTTGAAACGAAAAGTTTCTTTCGTGAGAATAGAATACTCCTGCCATTTTCTTACCGCGATAGACCATGACCACAAAGATAAAAAAGCCAGCCCTGAATAAATTACAAAAGCGACAACTCTTGAAATAATCAATTTTTTCCTTTTTCAATTTAATGGATATATCGTCTTAAATACCTATAATTCCAATTACTTATAAAGAACACGCCAAAGGGCAAAAGCTAGTGTAATCAAAGTAACATAGTTAAAGAGCGGGTGTCAAATAAATCAATTTGTTCCCGGCGATATCACTTGACATATTATACGGATTTCTGCGATTATAACGAGAATTACGATTACAGGCATATTATTAATGAGAACCCTCACCTTACCGGGGAAAAACAGCCATGCGGGAAAAAAAGATATTTCTTTTTGATAAAGCGGGTAAAACCAACACAGAAAAGTGCGTAGAGATTGTCAAAGATAATCTTAAATATGGATATCATTATATTGTTGCCGCGACCACTGAGGGAAGCACCGGCTTAAAGTTCGCGAAGGAATTTAAAAATTCCCCCGCGCAAGTAATTGTAGTAACTCATTCAACGGGTTTCAAGGAACCCTCCAAACAGCAGGTATCTCCTGAAATACGAAAAGAAATAGAAAATCTGGGCGCGAAAATTTTTACAGGAACGATTCTTACCCACTCCCTTGAGACATCACTCGCGAAAGAATATAACGGCCTTTATCCCACGCAGATTATAGCTTCCGCCTACCGCACAATATGCCAGGGAATAAAAGTCTGCGCTGAAATAGTTATGGAAGCCTGTGATGCCGGGCTCATCCCCGAAGGAGAGGAAGTCATCGCCGCCGCGGGAACAGGCTGGGGAGCAGATACTGTCTGTGTAATAAAATCACGGGCCTCTAAAAGATTCCTTGATCTAAGAATACTTGAGATACTCGCCAAGCCGAGAATTTAATCTTTATCCCCACAACTTTTCTTCTTCGCAGTAATAAAGCGTTCCAAGCATCTGTCCGGTAACAAGCCAGCAATAAAAAGCAAATAAATTAGTTATCCCCGGTGCAATAAGAGTAAGAACAAATGATTGCTTTGCAAAAGCTAAATGAAGTGCCAGTCCGGAGACAATAGCATTGATTGTTATCTGAATACCAATTGCGACAGAGCAGAGAACAAAGACTAGAAGATAGGGTAAAAAGACTCTGAAAATTGCGGTAATAACTCTGGGTGGACTTACCGCCGTGGAAAAACTCTCCGTTACAGATGTTATCAACAACATCATCGGAAAAACAAAAATGCCAATAACAGCAAAAATTATACCCGGTATCATTAACACAGGATTTTTGGTAATAGCAAAACTCATAAAAAACACAGCCGCGGGCAGCAAAGCAACAACACCGAGGAATGTCATTCGAAAACCCGGGCCAATAACATCATTCCAGATATCATCAAATGTCCAGAAAGGAAGTACTTTCTCTCCTGACGCGGCATCTGCTATAACACGCATGACATACGAATAAATCATAAACTTGGCGAAAATACCCGCGAAACCGAGAAAGCACCCGAATTTAATAAGAAAATCAGCGCCAACCAGAAGAAATGTTCCAAACAAAAGGACTACCGGCCCTCCTTTTCTAAAAGGTACAACAAAAGCATCAAAAACCCTCATGAGTGAACGAGATGTTTCATCTCCTGATTCGGATTCCTCCTTTCTTGACCTGACTGTATACACCTCACACATTCCTCCGCATTTCGGGCACACACATGTAAAAGTCCGCTTAACTGAAATCTTCTTAACACAATTATCACAATACTCAGTTCCGCACTGCCGGCATTTCCATGCAGCAGCTTTATTAGTATGATTAACACATGGCATAGCCTGCTCCTTTCATTAATTATTTACAATTTCAGCAGTTGCCCTTTTTGCGGGAAGAACTATTTCCCCCAAATTTGTATATCAACTAAATTAATTATATTATGAAAAAAGAGTACCAGTCAGTTGTAATTACAGGATGTTCTTCAGATATTGGCCTTACCGCGGCGAGAAGACTTTAAAGGCGCTGTCCCCTTTAATGAATCAGTACGTGGAAATGATTTATTGACACGGTGTATATAATTTTTTTCAAATACTTCACAATGGTTATTTTGGAAATATTCAATAATTGAACTCGCGATATTATACCATATTTTCTCATGAAACCGCATAAACGGAGCCCGCATCATCAAGTGGCCAGTCACCTCATAATTCGCGGCGATACATCCGCCACCGCATTTTCCGTACAAATCGCACCGCCCACACTCAATATCACAGCCTAACAACAATTTTTTCTTAACTCGAAGGAAAGGCGCCTGGGCCTGCTCTTTAATGCCGGAATAAATAGTTCCTAATGGAAACGCTCCTTTAAACCCGTGGCTTGACGCGAACCGATGACATGGATAAATTGTTCCGTCCGCGCCAATAGCTACATACTGCCGCCCCGCGCCGCACATTCCATCGTTCAAGAAACCTTCTTTGTCGCTTAAAAGAGTGATTATATGGTTCTCAACAGGGTTAACCTTCAAAATGCAGTTATTCTCCAACGCCGATACCAGCATTTCGCCTATTTCATAAAATTTTGCTTCGCACTCAACTAAACTTTGATCATTCCATACACATTCTTCCGCCGGAAAAACAGAAATACTCCGAAACCCTCTTTGATGAAGATATTTCACTCCTTCAGCAAGAAAGGGAACCGTCCGCGGCAAAAACGTCATCCGAACTTCTTTCCCTTCACTGGCGTAAAGAATATTATCAATATGTTTCTCAACAAGCGTATAGGATCCCTTTCCATTAGGAAATTTTCTGTGCATATCATGCGCTACCGCAATGCCATCACAACTTAACAGCACACCCAACCGGTTATCTTTCCAGTACTCAGCTACCTCCCGGGTAAAAAGTATACCGTTGGTAGTCGTCGTAAACTCCACCTGTTTCCCTATTTCAGAAGACCTACGCCGGGAATACGCGACAATTTGTTTGATTGTCTCCATTTCCAAAAAAGGCTCTCCGCCGAAGAGGGTAACTTTTATAGATTTCGCCGGCCCAGACACTTCATCCCGAAGCACCCAATCGACCGCATCCTTAGCGGTTTCAAACGGCATACGCAGCAGGGACTTATCCCGCTCATAACAATAGGCACAGGCAAGATTACACCTGTTGGTAAGCAAAAGTGCGATTGAATCGACAAACATTTTAAAAAATCCTTATCTGAAAATTATATCTGTGTGCTTAACGCTTGAACTAACTGCATGAGCTGGTAACGGATCAGGCCCTCTTGTGTGTTCATATCAACAAAATCACCGCCCGAAATCTCTTTCTGGCATGTATAACACAAATCACAACTCTGACATTGATGACAATTCTGACAGCACGCGTGACAATTACTACATCCGCTTAATCCACTCACATCAGTTTCAAATATCGCGTCCACCACGCCCCTGTTCATTCCAGCCGCGTGTAAGGCTTCCTCCGGAAGGAGATATTCATCTATCTGGGGAAAAATCTCCCGGGCTGCTTCCAGGACATTGGCTACCTGGGCAACATCTTGTAAATCACTCTTTTTCAACGTTGCCTTCAGATCCTTGATGCTATTCTTCTCTTTCAAATCTTCAGCTACAGACTGCTTCTTTTTTAACTGTTTATTGCTTCTCATTTCCCACCTCCTTGTTAACCATTAACCATTATGACAATCACTCATAGATGATGTTAAATCTAATCGTCTAAAATGTCAATTTAAACAGCAGGGAAAAATAGCCGCTTCGTTCATTGATTAAATATCGAGACAAGAATATAATCTTATTGAGGCGGACCCCGGAGAGTCAATAAATTAAACGGGCGATGTCCCTATTAAATACTATTAAATAATATAGAATCCAATGCTTTCTGTAACTCGGATTCTTCTTCATTGGTTGTAAATGAGATAATGAGAAGAAGCGCATAGCCTTTCATTACAGCTACATACTGCCTTTGCTTTATGGTTTGTCCCGCAAAATGCATTTGTAATGTCATTATGTCAAAATCTGTACCACCAATTTGCTCAGTATATATCTCCTTTGGGAATGACACTTCGATTTGGCTGGATTCAAGCAGCTTTTTCGAGTGGAAATGGTAGTCTTTCCCCCTCTTGATTCCCGGCATGTGACGGATGCTTTCTGCAATACAGATGATATTCGGATTATATGCAACCGGTGCGCCTATAGGATGCTTAAATACAGCAAGAAGATTCACGGTCTGCAATTCTGAAGCCTTCACTACTGTTTTGAGATTCTCGTCATCACCGGCAACCATTGTGGCGCCAATATCCATAATCTTCTGCTGCATTTCTTGACTCTGCACATCCCATCCCAAAGGAAGCTTCATGCTCAAACCAAAATAATTGTTTCGGTAGGTAGAGTTCTCAACAACACCAAAATCAATCTCATAGGAGGAGGTCTTTTTCCCGCATCCCGTGAAGAGTATCATACACGCCGCAATAAACACATAGATTCGATTCATACTCATTCCTTTCTCTAGCTTCCAACAAAATGGGTGAATAACCCGCAAAAGGGGACGCTTTCTAGAGGGAATCCCGCATTAAAATTGAATCCTTTAAACCGTCATTTCCTGTTATTGTTCAATTTTAAAATATTCCAGAATTCTATCCAGGTCACTAAGAGAGTAATATTCTATTTCAATCTTGCCTTTGCTGCCTCTGCCCTTTAATCTAACTTTCGTTCCCAGAATATGTTGGAGCTGGTCTTCAATCCTTTTTGACTGGGAAAAACCTGTTGTTTCTTTCTTTTTGGCAGGCGTTTTATCCAATTCAGGGAGAAGCAGTTTCTCAAGTTCTCTTACAGAAATGCCTGAATTTACGGCCTTTTGGCATACTTCAATCTGTTTCTGAGCACCGTTAACGCCTAAAAGAACCTTCGCGTGGCCAAAGGATAGCTCTCCTTGTTCAATATAATTTTTAACCTTCGCAGGTAGAGAGAGAATTCTCAAAATATTTGCAACCGTAGCCCTGTTTTTGCCAACACGTTGTGCCACAAGCTGTTGCGTTAACCCAAAATTATCCATAAGGCTTTTATACCCTTCCGCCTCTTCTATCGGGTTCAAGTCTTCCCTTTGCAGGTTTTCTATAAGGGCCAGCTCGAGTGACTCTTCGTTGTTTGCCGTCCTTACAATAGCCAGTATTTTATCCATTTTGAGGGTTTTTGCGGCGCGGTACCTTCTTTCTCCGGCAATAAGCTCATAGCCTCCACCTGCTTTCCTTACGGTAACCGGGTTCAGGATCCCCTTCTCTCTCACGGAATCTACAAGCTCTCTGAACCTTTCGTTATCAAATTTCCTTCTCGGCTGGTATACATTAGCCTTAATCTTATCCACAGGTATGTTAACCACCTGTTCAGCTGCCTCAACCGGATGCTGGATTATTGCTCCCAGTCCTCTCCCAAGTGCTTTCTTGGCCACTTTTTGTCTCCTTATTTTTCGTAACTACTTCTTGCGCAAGGGATAAGTAATCTTTAGACCCCTGCGAATTTATATCATAATAAATAATCGGTTTTCCAAAACCCGGAGCTTCGCTCAATGTTATATTTCTTAAAATTACAGTTTTGAACATCTTATCCCCAAAGTGATTCCTCACATCTTCTATCACCTGTCTTGCCAGGTTTGTACGGAGATCACCCATTGTCATCACCATACCTTCTATTTCAAGGGCCATATTCATCTGCTTCTGAACAAGGTCAATAGTCTTCATAAGCTGAATCAGGCCTTCAAGAGCATAATAATCACATTGGATTGGGACAAGAACAGAGTCTGCCGCGCTTAAGGCATTCATCGTAAGCTGGCCGAGCGCGGGAGGGCAATCAATAATAATAAAGTCATATTTTTCTTTTAAAGGTATTATTTCTTCTCTAAGCCGGTTATGCCTGTTTTCTATCTCTAAAAGATCTACTTCCGCGCCCGCAAGGTCCGGGGTCGAAGGTATTACATCAAGGTTTTTGAATTCGGTGTGCATTATAACACCGATAAGCGGATGGTGCCCTATAATGGCTTTATAAATTCCTTCGGTTACTTTGTATTTGTCTATGCCGACACCGCTTGTGGTATTACTCTGGGGATCCAAATCTACAAGGAGGACTTTCTGGCTGGATACTCCAAGACAGGCACTCAAATTAACAGCCGTAGTGGTTTTGCCCACTCCGCCTTTTTGGTTAACTATAGCTATTATTCGGCCCATCGGGTTATCCTGTCAATCTTTAAAAATAAAAAATGTTCCACGTAGAACAAAAAATATCACAAACAAAATAAAGTATCAATAAAAAAGAAAAAAAATGACTTAAAGATACAGCCAATATGGGAAAAACAAAAACCATAGACGAGAAACAAAATGAAAATTAACCATAAAGATAATGATTAAAAGAAAATTTGGACACAGATTAATTATGATAAATTATGAAAGAATATAAACCCAGATTTTGCCCATTGAAATGCAACGCATTTCCTACCCCGAGAAATCTGTAAGATTTCCGGGATTGAGTCCCTGGAATTGTTTTACAATTCCCAGGGAGACTTTAGCCCCTGAAATCGCATTTGGGATTTTGTTGGAAAGGTTCGGGTAATTCCAAGATTTGTTTGTATTTTTTTTGATGTCGGCTGTTATCATACAATTCTTTGTTATTAGATATGTTAAGACAGTTATGCGTTTCTAATGCGAAATCCAGGATAAATTAATTAAACATTGTAAAAAATCAGTGTAAATCATAAATTTTCAGCGTTAATCAGCGTTGAATATTAAATCTGTTTTTTTAAATGTTCCACGTGGAACATTTTTAGATTTTTGACGGACAATCCCTTCCCTGCCAGAAATTATCCTTCTTGAGAAATTCATTTATCGCGTCTATAACACTGTTTTTTTCTCTCGTCCACAAGGGCGCGATTAACCGCTCCTCAGAGCAATCTCCCATGAGCCTGTGAATTACTATATCAGGCCTTGTTCTCCTAAGGAAACTGCCTGCCTGCTTAATATATTCCTCTTTTTCCATGGTTTTAATCTCACCTTTTTTATACAGCTCTGCGGTTTGTGTACCCTTCGCTATATATAGATGGTGTAATTTTACCCCCCTGACAGGAAGAGACGACAGAAAATCCGCTGTTTTACGATAATCTTCCGGCCCTTCTCCCGGCAAACCGATTATTACATGCGCGCAAACCTTTATATTGGTTCCTTTTGTAAGTTCCATGGCTTTTTTGAAGTCTTCCGCGGTATGGCCCCTGTTTATGGCTTCCAACGTTTTATCGTTGGAGGTCTGAAGCCCCATCTCCAGCCAGACTTCATGGTTCTCTGCAATATCCTCTATTATACTGATTTTCTCCGGATCTATGCAGTCAGGCCTCGTCCCGATTGAAATCCCTATAATTTTGTCGTCTATAAATGCTGACTTATATAGATCCTCCAGGATCGAGGCTTTTTCATATGTATTCGTAAACGGCTGAAAATATACAATATAACGCTTATCTTCCCTGGATTTTTCCTTTAAATATGCTTTTACCTGCTCGTGGACAGGCAGATTTCTTTTAATATAATCCGCGGCTGAACCCTTCTCATCACAAAACAAGCATCCCTTCTCAGAAATTGTCCCGTCTCTGTTTGGGCAGGTAAATCCGGCATCAACACATATTTTACCTACACGCTGCTGCGGACAAAGGCTTTTAAAATACATATTCAGAGAATAGTACCTTTTAGTTTTCATATCCCCCTTCTTTTTTTCAAATATATCATTATTACAGCTATATCTGCCGGGCTGACCCCGGAAATCCTGGATGCCTGGCCGAGGGTTAGAGGCTTCAGGTTTGATAATTTCTCCACCGATTCCTTTTTTAAACCCCTGATGCTCCCGTAATCCACACTTTCGCCAAGAGAAACATTCTCCATTTTTTTAAATGCCGCTATTTGCTTATCCTGTTTTTTCAGATAGCCTTCATATCTTAAATCCACCTCTACCTGGAACGCTATCTCTTCATCAATGTCTTCAGGCGTGTCTTTTCCGGCTTTTTCAAACGCGGATTTATAGCTAATGCCTCTCTTAATATGGTTAAGTATTGTTTTATTTTTTATAATATTATCTTTTTCCCTGTTTATCAAAGATATTTTCTTTCTCAGCTTAGTTATTTCACTTTTGCTTATAGTTCCCGCCCGATAGCCGTATTCCATTAGCCTTGTGTCCGCATTATCCTGCCTCAAACTCAATCTATATTCGGCTCTGGAAGTAAACATCCTGTAGGGTTCTCTCGTACCCTTTGTAACAAGGTCATCTATTAAAACCCCTATATACGCGTCTGATCTTTTTAATATGAGAGCAGGCTTTTGCCTTAATGATAACACCGCGTTTATTCCCGCGATAATCCCCTGCGCGCCTGCTTCTTCATAGCCTGAGGTCCCGTTTATCTGCCCGGCAAGGTAAAGGCCGTCCAACAGCCTGGTTTCAAGCGTGGGCTTTAACTGCGTAGGAAAAACAAAGTCGTATTCAATCGCGTATGCCGGTTTCAATATTTCAGCCTTTTTTAACCCCGGGATTGAATGAACCATGTCATGCTGTACGTCTTCAGGCAAACTGGTTGAAATACCATTTACATATACTTCCCGGGTATTAATACCTTCAGGCTCGATAAACACCTGGTGTGTTTCTTTATCAGGAAACTTTACTATTTTATCCTCAATCGAAGGGCAATACCTTACCCCTGTTGCCTTTATTTTACCGGAGTACATAGCCGTTTTCTTAAGGTTATCTTTTATGATTTTTTTTGTTTCCGAGGTGGTTCTAGTTATGTAACAGTTTATGGTGTCGTATGTTACGAATTTTTGCCTGAAAGAAAACGGCTGTGGATCTTCACTGGGCTCAACAGAACACTCATCAAAATCTACACTGTCCTTATCCACTCTGGGAGGGGTTCCCGTTTTTAATCTACCGAGTTTGAACCCTGCTTTTTTTAAACTATCAGAAAGGCCGCAGGCAGGCTCTTCCCCGGCTCTTCCTCCCGGAAACGCCTTATGCCCGATATGAATAAGCCCGTTAAGGAACGTCCCGGGTGTTAAAATAACCGCTTTCGCGTAAAATTCCCGGCCATCCTGTGTCTTTATGCCTTTGACCCGGGAATTTTCCACAATAATCTCACTTACAAGGCCCTTAACAAGGCCAAGCTTTGTGGCCTTTTTCAATATATCAGCCATCTTTGTTGAGTACACGGCTTTATCTATCTGCGCTCTCGGAGACCACACCGAAGGGCCTTTTGTCCTGTTTAATATCTTATAATGTATCGCGCTTCTATCGGTTAGTTTTGCCATTATCCCGCCAAGCGAGTCAATTTCCCTGACAAGATGTCCTTTGGCCAGGCCTCCTATGGCAGGATTACACGACATCTGAGCAATGTTATCCAGTGAAATCGAAAAAAGAGCTGTTTTTATCCCCATTTTTGCTGAAATATAAGCTGCCTCACAACCGGCATGGCCTGCTCCAACTACAATTATCTCATAATCTTTGTTTTTTTTACTCAAAACCATACCTTTTTTATCTAAAACTCATTTATTTTGTACAAAAACTTGTATTTTATATCACGAAACTCACTATTTTAAGCCTTAAAGACTGTTTATTAAGTTCGTATCTGGTATCTTAAAAGCAGTATATAGTATATAGTATCTCGTAAAAACTGCACTTATTTGTGCAAAAACTCCAGTTTTTATTACCAAAACCCACCTTTTATGTCTAACAACTAACATTTTATATCCGACATTCCACGCATTATTTGAGGGGTTTCTTGATAATATAACCTAATGTTGGATATTTTTTAGGAAAAAAACTATTTCCCCACACAGAATTTACTGAAAATAGCCGTCAAAATTTCTTCATCGATGGTTTCACCTGTAATTTTACCTATGCTGTTAAGAGCCTCTTTAATCTCTATAGCCGCTATATCCTCCGAAAAACCTTTCTTTATGGCCTTAAGAGCTTCTTTAACGCCTATATAGGTGGCCTTTAACGCTTCAAGCTGTCTGATATTCGATATAAATGTTTCTCCTAGTTCTACAGGGCTGTCTCCCACTGTCAGTTTATATATTTCCTCTTTAAGCTTTTTTATGTTCCTGCCTGTTTTTGCTGATATTTCCACTTCAGGCCAATGAGGAAATTCAGACTTTACTCTATTTTTATTCATACGGCAGACAATATCAGATTTATTAAAAAGCAGAATCCCCTTTTTACCGCCTATGTGCCGTATAATCTCCTTATCATCCGGAGTAAACCTTCTGGAAAGGTCAAATACAGCAAGGACCACATCAGTCAATTTCACTTTCTCTCTTGTCATTCTCTGCCCGATTTCCTCAATCTTTCCTGAACGCTTTCTGATACCCGCCGTATCGGCAATTACAACCGGAATCCCGCGGATATTTATAACCTCTTCTATCACATCCCTTGTTGTCCCCGGAAAAGAGGTTACAATAATTTTTCTGTTTTTCATTAACCTGTTGGCAAGGCTTGACTTACCAACATTTGTCCTGCCCACAATCGTAATGTGAAGCCCCAGCTTAAACAGGTTGGCTTTCCTCGCGTTTTCTATCATTTTTTCTAATGCTGTCTTGATTTTTTCCAGCCTTTTTACAGTCTTTGAAACCGGTTCAACATCCAGGTTCTGGTCTGAAAAATCAAGATTCACTTCAATATTTGCCATACATTCAATGAGAGCCGTATTTAATTGTTTGATTTTTTTATAACCTGTTCCTTTAAGCTGTTTTAAAGCTATGCCGGCAGCAGTATCCGTTTTTGCCTTTATCAAATCCACAACTGCTTCCGCCTGGGATAATTCTAATTTCGCGTTTAAAAATGCCCTTTTTGTAAATTCTCCCGGTTCGGCAAGGCGGGCATTCATAGCGCAGACTGCCTCCAGTATCTTTGAAAGGATAACCCATCCTCCGTGGCAGTTAATCTCCACAATATCTTCACCCGTATATGAATTGGGGCTTTTCATCAAAGAAACGATGGCCTCGTCAAGCTCAATGCCTTTAAACACAAGTGTTCCGAAGTGAAGGGTATGGGTTTTTTTCTTTTTCCAGGAATTTTTGTTTTTGGGTTTGAAAAGGGTAGATATTATTTTTAACGCGCCGGGGCCGCTAAGCCTTACTATTCCTATGGCTCCTTCCCCGCAAGGGGTTGAAATCGCGGCAATTGTGTCTCTATTATACATTTGGGTTACGCGGACGCGGCTTGCTTCTGCTTGCCGTCCCAGCTCTTCCCTTCCTCAACATTATGGAAAATCTGCTGAGCGATACCCAGGAGATTACTTACAAACCAGTAAAGGACCAGCCCTGAAGGGAACGAAAGAAATAAAGCGGTAAAAATAACCGGCATAAACATCATCATTTTAGCCTGAGTCGGATCCGCCGACACTCCTGTTGAAAGCTTCTGCTGGAAAAACATTGTAGCTCCCATAAGCAGCGGAAGAATATATGTGGGGTCTTTCATTGAAAGATCGGTAATCCACAGCGGGGCTCCGCTCATTCCAAACGGCAAACCTTCAGGCAAATTTACATGGAAGTTAAGAAAAGACGCCCCTCTCAATTCGACAGCCCTGTATATAACGATATAAAAAGCAATAAATATAGGCATCTGAGCCAGCATTGGCAAACATCCGCCCAGAGGGTTAACCTTGTATTTTTTATAAAGTTCCATTGTTTCCTGGTTAAGCTTTGTCGGATTGTCTTTGTTCTTTTCCTTCAGGGCTTTTATTTTCGGCTGAAGCTCCTGCATTTTCTTCATTGATTTAAACTGCGCTCTCGTAGCAGGATACGTAAGTATTTTGGTAAGCATGGTCACAAGGATTATGGCAAGACCGTAATTATGAACAAATTTGAAGAAAAAATTCATAAGCCACGTTATTTTATCGCAAACCCAGGGAAACCAGAGATCAGCCCGGAAAAACAAGGTCCATCCGGAAAACACAAGCTCTTCAGCTCCCACATCCAAAGCTTTAAGTTCCCCGTACATTTTTGGGCCAAGATATAACTGCATTCTGCAGGAATTTTTCTCGCCGGGCCGTAAAACACTTCCTGAATAGAGTACAGAAATCTCGCTTTGCCCCTTCTCTTCAGGCTTGTTCATGAATCCGACCGATGTGGATTCGGGTATTATCATGGCTATAAAGTACCTGTCCAGCACCGCGGCGAAATCAACTACCCCGACACGCACGTTTTCCCCTGTTTTCTTTTCAAATAACTTTCCGTCTATTCTTGCTAATCCGCCCTTTTTTACTCTCGCCAGCTTAGCAGCTATAAGATCAGGAGTGCTTCCTATCCCTTTCGGCCATATTAGAGTTATATCGTCTATATTTAAATCTTTAACCCCCTCATTTTTAAACAACACTTCAACATCCAGGAGATTATCGGTATTTCCAAAGGCATATCTTTTAGTAACTACCACGCCTCCGTTAACAAGTTTTTGAAAAACCACCTCGCGGTTTGTGTTGTTTATTATCTTCCACTCTCCGTAGGACTCATTATTATAAGATCCGTCTACACTAAAGGTTAACGAAAGCGGCCTCTCGGACTTTTCATCGGGTAAAACAAGATTAACGGGAGCAGAATCGTTTCCCTCCGCGGGGTCTAACGGAAAATTTTTAAGAAACGCGTCCTTTATAGTCGCTCCGAAGGTAGATAATTCCAGCCGGAGGGTATCGTTTTCAAGTGTTATTATCTTTTCAACGGCATTTTGCAGATAATCTGTTTTCCCAGGGAGTGTTTCAACCGCTTCGCTATCCGGAAAGGATTTTTTTTGATCCGCGGAAAAAGTTGTTTCCGGCGGTTTGTCCCCTTTCGCAAGTTGAACCTGCTTTACCTGCTTCGCCTGGTATGCCTGAAACCCTAAAACTACAGCCATGCTGAGAACAACCGCAAGAATTAATTTTTTGTCCATTCTTTTACTCCAAAAGCTTCTTTCATCGCTTCTTCAAATTCGTTAAACCACTTATCGGAAACAGGCGTTTTTAGCCTGACAACTATTTCTTTACCTTCCAAAAATTCTTTGTGTGTCCTGAAAAATTCCCTTATCTTCCTTTTGTACCTGTTCCGGTTAACAGAGTTAGCAACCTTTGCTGAAATTATAATGCCAAGTCTGGGGCGTAAATCGGAACTTTTACCCGAAGATAGTTCAATACAGCCTTTTCTAACCCTTTTCCCTTTGTATAAAATTCGTTTAAACTGACGCGGATTTGTTAATTTGTCTTCTTTTCGGAAGCTCTGTTTCATATTTTTCAGACAGTGAGTTTTTTTCTGCCTTTTCGCCGTCTGTTTTTAAGTATTCTTCTGCCACCCACAGTACTCATTCTTTCCCTGAACCCGTGTTTTCTTTTCATCTTTATTTTTGATGGCTGATAAGTTCTCTTTGACATTTATAACCTCCAGTACAAATAGTATTTAGTACGTAGTACAACAACACTTAGTACACTATAATCTCCAGATTTTGCGAATTATACTTTTCATACGGTGCAGTGTCAAGAACTATATACCTTATCACATTGTACAAAAATTTTTGACAATTCCGCGAATAATGATGTACAATTATCCGGATACACACAATTAAGGAGGAAATATGAAAAAGTTATTTGTCATTGTTCTGTGTCTGCTTGTTGGGCTGGCGCCAACTATTACCTTTGCCGCGGAAAGCGGAAAGAAGGGAGCCGGTTCAAAGGCCTATGAGCATGCGAGTGAAAATTCGGTTTTCAACCGTGTAGGTGATTGGTTTTCAACTGTCGGAAAAACAGATGAAGAAAAGGAAACCATTCTGGAAGAGCGCCGTGCAAAACGTGCCATGAAAAGAGCGGAAAAGGAAACAAAGAAAGCGGAAAAAGAAGTCAGAAAAGGTGAAAAAGCAACCAACAAGGAAACGAAAAAACTTAAAAAAGGGTTGGGGGAAAATCAGAAGAGCAATTCAAAGGGGGGAAAAGGCAAAAATAAATAACAATGTCCGGCTATTGAACCGGATCGGAAAAGTGCAGGAACAGACGAAGGTAAAGCAGCTGGTAAAAAAGAAGACATATGGAATTTGTTAATCAAATTGGTGTTTTGCTCGGCACTTCCTGGGCTTCAGGTATTAATTTATATCTAAGTATTGCCGGGCTGGGCATTGCTCACAGGATGGAATGGATCAATCTTCCCGGCAACATGCAGATGCTTTCTCATCCTTTGATTATCGGTATTGCGATTGTGTTGTTTATTATCGAATTCTTCGCGGATAAAATTCCCTATGTTGATTCTGTTTGGGACTCTGTTCATACCTTTATCCGGCCTGTTGGCGGCGCCGCATTAGGATACATGGCATTAGCTGATATGGGGCCGGCAGTTCAAGTTCCCGTAGCTCTTCTGACCGGCAGCATTGCTATGGATGCTCACCTTACGAAAGCAACTTCCCGAGCGGCAATAAATACTTCGCCTGAACCGATAAGTAATTCAGTTGCCAGTGTTACAGAAGATGTATCAGTAATAGGCATTCTGTATTTAATCATAACGCGTCCTATCATAGCAGCAGTTCTGGTAATCTTATTTATTATATTTTCTATATGGTTTCTTAAGAAGATGTTCAGATTTATGAAAAGAATATTTACTCGAAAAAGGCCTGCCTGAATATAATTATACATTTATTACATTGTATCGAGCGGGCTCTTTACCCCCTTGCCGCCCTGCTTGACAACATGGGTATAAATCATTGTGGTGCTGACATCTTTATGCCCAAGCAGTTCCTGAATAGTCCGGATATCATAACCCTCTTCAAGAAGGTGAGTTGCAAAACTATGACGGAAGGTGTGACAACTCGCATTTTTAGTAATCCCGGTTAAACGGAGCGCGTTTTTAACAGCCTTCTGTAAAACAGTTTCTGCAATATGGTGCCTTCTTTCTTTGCCTGTTCTCGGGTCTCTGGATCGTTTAGATGCCGGAAACACATACTGCCAGCCCCACTCAGTATTTGCATTTGAATATTTTCTTTCCAGGGCAAAAGGAAGATAAACTTCTCCAAAACCTTCCTTCAAGTCCTGTTCATGTATTGCTTTTACCCTCTCTAAATGCCTCTGAAGCGGTTCTTTTAAAGAATCAGGCAGCATTGTTACACGGTCTTTCTGGCCCTTGGCATCTCTTACTGCAATCTGATTGTACTGAAAATCCAGGTCCTTTACACGCAAACGGATACATTCCATCAACCTGAGCCCGGAACCATACAAAAGGTTTGCCATAAGCCACTTTACCCCTTCTAAACGCACCAGAATTGCTTTGGCCTCTTCTTTTGAAAGAACAACCGGTAAACGTGTAGGCTTTTTGGCCCGCTCCACGTCGTCCAGCCATCCAAAATCCCTTTTAAGCAAATCACGATAAAGAAACAAGATAGCGCTAAGCGCCTGATTCTGCGTGGAAGCAGAAACCTTTTCTTCAACCGCAAGGTGGGATAAAAACCGGCTTACCTCAGCTCCCCCCATTTCAACAGGATGACGTTTCCCATGAAAAAGAATAAACCTTTTTATCCAGTTTACATAGGCTTCCTCAGTCCTGATACTGTAATGTTTAACGCGGATTAAACGACGCACCTGATCCAGTAGATTACTGTTGACCATGCCAACCCTCCTGAGATACAATATTTTTGTCCATAATGTGTATAAGAGATATGGGTTTCACTATATACCATAGGGTAAATAGTTATCAAGCTAATTAAACGTCTAAATGGGAAATAAGTGGTATTAGATAGTTAAAAGATAGGTAATTGTACAATTAGTGTTCTATATAGCCGTAATGTTTTACGGCTGTTGGGGCGTCTAATTACTAGTTGAACTAAATCGCTGCGCGATAGTTTTTTTCATCTTCCAACCAATTTTCATTT
>CBDURG010000007.1:0-27825 GCA_965369805.1 uncultured bacterium | reverse complement strand
GAAAAGTTATGACAGGCTGTTTCCTAACCAGGATACACTGCCTAAAGGCGGTTTTGGCAATCTGATAGCATTGCCGTTTCAAAGGAAAGCTGTGCTGAAAGGGAATTCTGCTTTTATTGATGAAAGTGGAGTCCCTTATAAAGATCAGTGGGGATATCTATTCGGGCTGAAGAAAATGGTTTTAAAAAATGTTGAAAAGATTGCGAGAGAGGCTGCTGAAACAGGAGAAATTATTGATGTCAGGATGACTCCCGTGGAAGAAAAAGATTTGCCATGGATGAGACTACCTTCAGGCAGGCGGCGGTATAAACCGGAAATAAAAGATTTGCCTGATGTTATTAAATTGGTGATTGCAAACAGAATTTATATTAAAACCGGAGATGTTCCATCTATATTTTTAAATCAATTGAAGAAATTAGCCGCTTTTCAGAATCCTGAATTTTATAAAAAACAAAGTATGCGGCTTTCAACTTATTTAACTCCCAGAGTTATTTCTTGTTCGGATATTTTAGATGGATATCTTTCTTTGCCCAGAGGGTGTTTTGAAGATATCTGCTCTTTAATGGCTGAATATGGTGTTCGTGTAGATATCAAGGATGAACGTGTTGCAGGAAAAAGAACAAATTTCAAATTCTGCGGAACATTGACAGATGTCCAAAAAACTGCGTCCAGAAAAGTTTTAAAAAACGAGATTGGAATTTTATCCGCTCCACCGGGCTCAGGAAAAACAGTTTTTACCATTTATATGGTTTCAAAAAGAAAAACAAACACATTGATATTAGTTCACCGCAAGCCCCTTATGGAGCAATGGCGAATACAGTTAGCTTCTTTTCTTGGTTTAAATTTGAAGGATATCGGACAAATAGGTGCAGGTAAAAATAAGGCTAACGGTAATTTAGATGTTGCAATGATTCAGAGTCTGGAGAAAAAAGGGGTTGTTGATGATAGGGTTATTGACTATGGGTTTGTTATAGTAGATGAGTGTCACCACGTGGGAGCCGTTTCTTTTGAAAGAGTTTTAACACAGGTTAGGGCAAAATATGTATTGGGTTTGACAGCGACTCCCTATCGCCGTGACGGCCATCAGCCAATTATTCATATGCAATGCGGCCCGATTGCCTGCCAGATAAAGCAAAAAGAAGTTAGCCAAAATATTTTTAAATATAAAGTGAAACCTCAAATTACTGAATTTGAATATGTATGGTCTGACGAATCAAATATTTATGACCTCTGGCCGAATTTGGTGAGTAATGGAAACAGAAACAAAAAGATTATTGATGATATCGTAACGGCAGTTCGGATGGGGAGGTTTCCGATTATTCTTACAGAAAGACGAGAGCATCTTGGGATATTATACCAAATGCTTGAAAAAGAAATTGAACACTTAATTGTTTTACATGGTGGCATAAGATCCAGGCAGCGAAAGGAAGCGATGGAAAAACTGTCAAGTTCTTCCGGGTTGAAAAACCGGGCTATTTTGGCAACAGGCTCATATATTGGAGAAGGGTTTGATAATCCGGAATTGGATACATTGTTTATAACAATGCCGGTTTCGTTTAAAGGGAGACTGGTTCAATATGCGGGAAGATTGCATAGGAAACATAAAGACAAAAGAGACGTTAAAATTTATGATTATGTTGATGAAAAAGTTCCGGTTTTATGGAAAATGTACAAAAGGAGATTGAAAACTTATAAAGCTATGGGATATGAAGTTTTGCAGTAAAGTAATTCAAGCCAAGAATGCAATGAAAAAGGTGTATATTAAAGTCTGGGGTTGAGCGTATGAACAAGTCCCGCCGATTGATATTTAAGTTATTTAAAAAGGTAAGTGGTTGTGAATAAAGCAAATAATAGAGGAAGCCCCCGCAGTTTTGCTTTGGCAAAACTAAGCGCGGGGGTGACACCCATTCTTAGGTTCGGAGGAAAACTGTGAAAGTTTTCATCCGAACCTATGGGTGTCAGATGAATTTCCTTGATTCGGAAGCGATTGCGGGATCACTTTCCGCGTTGGGGTATGAGATGGTTGTTGGTGAAAAAGAGGCGGATATAATACTTCTTAATACCTGCAGTGTAAGAGATTCAGCGGAAAAAAAGGCTCTTGGCAAACTTGGCATTCTGAAAAAGCTCAAGAAGAAAAAGGGGAGTCTTCTTATAGGGCTTGTAGGGTGTCTTGCTCAGCATAAGGGTGAAGAAATTTTAAAAAAGAACCCGCACCTGGATTTTGTCGTAGGTACAAGGGAAATTGATAGGATACCTGAGCTTGTTGCCGAAGCGGTTGAGAGAAAAAAGAGAATATCAGCGTTATCCTCCTGTAGAGAAATTAAGGAGCCTTCAAGTTACCTGAGAGCGGGTGATATCAAGGCATTTGTTTATGTGATGAGGGGTTGTGAAAACTATTGTTCTTACTGTATTGTTCCTTATGTCCGCGGGCCTGAAAAAAGCAGGCCTTCAAAAGATATTGTATCGGAAATAAAATCTCTCGCGGATAGCGGTTATAAAGAGGTTTGCCTTCTGGGCCAGAATGTAAATTCATATGGCAGGGGACTTGAAGAGAGAATAGATTTTTCAGAGCTCCTGGAAAAGATTAATTATATTGAAGGTATATACAGGATCAGGTTTATGACATCACATCCGAAAGATATATCAGATAAGCTTATTGACTCTATTGCGGATCTTGATAAGGTTTGTGAAAGCATACATTTCCCTCTTCAGTCGGGGTCTGATAAGATATTAAAGCTTATGAACAGGGGATATGATCTTTCCGATTACATTAAAATTGTGGATAAACTTCGCGGCACGGTGCCGGATGTTTCAATTAGCACCGATATAATAGTAGGCTTCCCGGGGGAAACAGAAGAAGACTTTAAGAGGACTGTGAAAATATTTGAGAAAATCAGGTTTGACCGTTCTTTTATTTTTAAATATTCTCACAGGGAAGGGACTGCCGCAAGCAAGCTTGAAGATGATGTTGCTTTTGATATAAAGTTAAAGAGAAATCAATACCTTCTTTCACTGCAGGAGGAGATGAGCCAGAAAAAGAACGATGGCCGTATAGGAGAAAAACAGGAAGTTCTTGTTGAGGGCCCAAGCAGAAAAAATATTAAGATGTATACTGGAAGAACAAGACAGAATAGAATAGCAATATTCACGGGTTCTGATGATCTTAAGGGAAAACTGATTTCTTTTATCCCTGAAAGGGCAAGCCCGAATGTTCTTTACGGCAGAGTGGTAGACGAGTGAAAAAATGGATAAAAATAATTTAACTCCTATGATGCAGCAATACAGGCGGATGAAAAAAGAACATCCTGATGCTATTCTTTTTTTTCGGCTGGGTGATTTTTACGAGATGTTTTATGAAGACGCTAAAACGGCTTCTAAAGTGCTTAACATTGCTTTTACCTCGAGAAACAATGTTCCTATGTGCGGCATTCCTTATCACGCCGCGGAATCATATCTTGCCCGTCTTATAAAAGCAGGTTTTAAAGTGGCGATTTGTGAGCAGATGGAAGACCCTTCCAGAGTGAAAGGGATTGTAAATCGTGAGGTTGTAAGAGTTGTAACACCGGGAACCGTGTTAAATGAATCCGTTCTTGATGAAAAGAGCAATAATTATCTTGCCGCGATAAGTAAAGCCGGAGGGGTATGGGGGTTGGCCTACCTTGATGTAAGCACCGGTGAGCTGACGGCAACGGAATTTTCTTATGTTGAAGATGTTATAAACGAGCTTGAAAAATTAAAACCTTCAGAGTTATTAATCCAGAATTCTCTTAGCAATGAAGCCGAATATAGCCGCCTCCCTCAATTCCTGAAATCAATGGAGGTTATGCTTGATGACTGGCTTTATGAGTATTCTTCCTGTTATTCGTCTCTGCTTGAACTTCTGGAAGTGAAGTCTCTGGACGGCTACGGAGCAAAAGGAATGTTTCCCGCGATTTCATCGGCCGGAGCCGCTGTCCATTATGCTCAGGACAGGCTTAACCAGAGCCTTAGCCATATTAAAACATTTAAGATTTACACGACATCTCAATACATGACGATAGATACTTCAACACAGCGTAACCTGGAACTGCTGGAAAACACCAGAGGGGGAAAAGAAACAACACTTTTTACCGTCCTGGATAAAACCTCGACATCAATGGGTTCAAGGCTTCTTACCGGGTGGATAAAACAGCCGCTTGTTAAAGTTGATGAAATAATTTCCCGGCAGAACACGATAACTGAATTTATTTCTAATCTTGGAATTACGAGAAAAATATCTGAACAGTTGAAAAAGATGACGGATATAGAAAGGACGCTTGGAAGAATAAGCTGTGGTTACGCGAACGCGAGAGACCTTGTTTCTTTAAAGAATGCTCTTAAACTTTTGCCCGGATTGAAAGAACATCTTAAGAATTATTCTTCGGATTATGCCCAGGCCATAAAAACTGATATCGAAAACTTTCATGATGTTGTTAGCCTGCTTGAAGAATCTATAGCCGATAGCCCTCCTGTTTCTGTGAAAGAAGGCGGAATAATCAAAGGGGGTTTTAACAAAGAACTTGATGAATTAAGAGAGATTGCGGCTTCCGGCAAGGATTGGATCGCCCGTTTGCAGGCTCAGGAAATTGAGAGAACGGGGATAAAAAGCCTTAAGATAAAATATAACAAAGTGTTTGGTTATTATATTGATATTACCAAATCAAACCTTGATATGGCCCCCGATAATTATATAAGGAAGCAGACTCTTGTTAACTCCGAGAGGTTTATTACACCTGAGCTTAAGGAGTATGAAGCCAAAGTTTTGAATGCTCAGGTGAAGATAGAAGATTTGGAGTATTCGATATTTTGTGAAATACGGGATAAAATCCTTGTTCAGTGCGGAAGATTAAAGAAGGCAGCTTCCGCCGTGGCGCTGCTGGACCTGGTTTCGGCCATGGCTCTGCTCGCGGTTGAAAACAATTATACCTGTCCTGTCGTTAACGAATTTGATGTGATTGACATAAAAGCGGGGAGGCACCCGGTCCTTGAGGATATTCTGGTAGAAGAAAAATTTGTTCCCAATGATGTTTTCTTAAACTGCGCGGAAGACCAGGTACTTATAATTACCGGGCCCAATATGGCGGGGAAATCCACATACATAAGACAAACCGCGTTACTGGTTCTTATGGCGCAGATGGGTATTTATATTCCCTGCGACAGCTCGGTTATAGGGGTTACGGATAAGATTTTTACAAGAGTGGGCGCGTCTGATGAAATAGCAAAAGGACAGTCGACATTTATGGTTGAAATGATTGAAACAGCGAACATTCTGAATAATGCTACGTCTAAAAGCCTTATTATTCTTGATGAAATCGGGCGCGGAACAAGTACGTTCGACGGAATAAGCATTGCCTGGTCAGTCGCTGAGTTTCTTCAAAGTTCGCGCAAATCTCATGCGAAAACCTTGTTCGCGACTCATTACCATGAACTCACGGAGCTCGAGGAACTTCTTCCGGGCGTAAAGAATTATAATATTGCCGTAAAAGAGTGGAATGATGAGATACATTTTGTAAGAAAAATAGTACGGGGAGGTACAGATAAAAGTTATGGCATTCATGTCGCGCGTCTCGCGGGGCTTCCGAGAAGCGTAATTGAAAGGGCAAAAGAAATTCTTATTGTTCTTGAAGAAAACGCGGAAGAAAATATAACAATACAAAAAGCAAAAAGCGGCAGCCACGCGCAAAAAGCTTCCGATGCCGGACAAATGAACCTGTTCTTATCTGATCGCCATCCGGTTGAAGAACATCTTGGCCAGATAGAGATTGATGACCTGACTCCGTTACAGGCACTTCTCAAGTTGAAGGAACTCAAAGATTTGATTGATAAAGATAAATAGAAACATAATAGGACGCAGACTATAATCCTCAGCGATTTGTTTTGCGAAGCGAAACAGCAGGGGATGAACGCAGATTTTCAGGATTTTAAAAACAAAGGATTAACAGAACAAGTCATAAAAATATTTTATAAGGTTTATAATATCCTTGGATATGGTTTTTTGGAGAAAGTGTATGAAAATGCAAAGATTTATAATAGTAAGGTGTTTTTTTTGATTGTCATTCCATGGCTTGACCATGGGATCCAGAACGTATGAGGAAAAGTTATTGTGTTTACATATTAGCAAGCCGTAAGAATGGCACCCTATATATTGGCATAAGTTCAAACTTAATTAAAAGGGTCTGGGAACATAAGCACAAGCTGGTTGAAGGGTTTACCAAGAAGTATAATGTTGATAAATTGGTATATTTTGAACAATTTTCAGATCCAGAGAATGCTATCAGACGGGAAAAATTACTTAAGAGTTGGAAACGCAAATGGAAACTGGAACTAATTGAAAAAGATAATCCTGATTGGAGAGATATTTACGAAGAAATAATTCCTGGATTCTGTGGTCAAGCCACAGAATGACACAATGGGAAATATATGATCTTAAATAGAGCAAACCGTTAAATTAATGCGGAGCTAAGCCGGAAGTTAAGAAGAAAGTATTTAATAATAATAGGAAATAGTTTTATCTGCGTCCCATTTATTTTTAGGAGTTTAAAATGACGAAAATAAACATTCTTTCGGATGAGCTTATAAACAGGATTGCCGCCGGAGAGGTTGTTCAAAGGCCTGCTTCTGTTTTAAAGGAATTGATCGAAAATGCCATAGATGCCGGAGCCGGAAGAATTGAAGTTGAAATTACCGGCGGCGGTAAAAGATCAATAATAGTCAAGGATGACGGAGAAGGTATGCTTAGAGATGACCTTATCCTTTCTGTTGAACGGCACACGACGAGCAAGATAGAGTCCATAGGTGATATGGAAAACCTTCATTCACTGGGTTTCAGGGGAGAAGCTCTCGCGAGCATAGCCGCGGTATCAAAGATAGAGATAATTTCGAAACCTTCCGCGGCTGGCGCGGGTAACAGAATTCTGGTTGAAGGCGGGAAGATAAAATTTGTTGAAGAAACCGGCGCCGCGAAAGGGTCTCTTGTAAATATAAAAGGCCTCTTTTTTAATGTTCCGGCGAGAAGGAAATTTTTAAAGACTGACGCTACCGAAGAATACTGGTGTGAGAGAACCATTATGGAGTATATTCTTTCCCATGGAGATATTTCATTCAGGTTTGTTAAAGACGGCAAGATGATGTATACGTTTTCCAGGGACGATGAGCTGGGATACAAAGCATCAAAGCTTCTGTTGAAAGGATTTTCCACGCAGAGCGAAAATGTGAATTTTACCGCCGGTGAAATTAAAATAAGAGGGCTGATTGCCCGGCCTCAGTTAAACAGCCCGGACAGAGATCACCAAATTTTCTTTGTTAATGGAAGGCCCGTCAGGAACGCGGCTCTTTCCTACGCGTTTCGCGAGGCTTACGGAAGTTCAATTCCTGAAAGACGATTTCCGCCATGTATACTTTTGATTACCATGCCCCCGGTCTTTTTTGATGTAAATGTGCATCCCTCCAAGAGAGAAATAAAATTTGTTGACGAGAAGAAAGTAAAAACTGTTATTAAAAATTCGGTTAGCCAATCCCTGAAATCATCTGATACTTCTTTGAATATATCAGGGATATCTTCGCGTACGTACGAGCAAAAGGAAGATAAAGGCGAACAAGTTCAGCATGTAAAAGAGGAACAGCCTGAATTTTCAGTATCTCAGGGCGGGGAAACCTCGGGCCCGCGGATAATAGGGCAGTACGCGATGACATATATTATTGTCGAAGAGAATGGGGAGCTTTTTCTCATTGACCAGCATGCCGCGCAGGAAAGAATAAATTATGAAAAACTTTCGGATTCAATTTCCGGGGGGAACTCATCCGTACAGTATCTTCTTAACCCTGCTGTTATAGAGTTGAGCGGAGTAGGAGCAGAAAAGATTACAGAAAATATTGAGATTATAAGGTTCTGCGGTTTTGATATCGAACCATTCGGAAAAAATTCTTTTAAAATTGGAGGGGTTCCGTCTTTTCTGCCTGAGTTTAATGTTGAAGAAACAATTAATGAGCTCGCGGATGTGCTGATAAAAGAAAAGAAGATGAATCTTGACCAAAAAGCCGACGAGATTTCCAGGATGCTGGCATGCCGGCGTTCAATAAAAGCGGGTGACCGTCTTGAACCCTTAAGCATGAAAAGAATTATTGAGGACCTGAACCAAACAAAATATCCTCAAACCTGTCCGCACGGGCGGCCCGTAAAAGTAAAATTTGAAAAGCCGCTGATAGAAAAATGGTTTAAGAGAGACTACAGAGGACAGTAATTCGTGAATAGTGAATTGTGAATAGTAAAAAAATAAAAAATTTTAAAGATTTAAGAATTTGGCAAGAATCTGTATGGATTGTAGAAGAAGTATATAAAATTACTAAGCAATTCCCCAAAGAAGAGCTATATGGAATTGTTAATCAGATGAGACGATCTGCTGTATCTATTCCTTCGAATATAGCAGAGGGTTTTATGAGATATCACAACAAAGAATTTAAGCAGTTCTTGTTTATTGCTTTAGCGAGCAGTGCAGAACTTGAAACTCAGTTGATAATTTCTAACAGATTAGGATTTATAACAGGAGAAATTCTGGATGATTTATCAGAGAGAATTGATAAGATAAGCCGAATGACGATGAAACTCATTAAACAATTATAACGATTCACTATTCACGAAATACGATTCACAAATACAATATAAATTAAATGTTAAAGGAATTCCCCATCATCTTTATAGTAGGCCCTACCTGCACGGGTAAAACCAGGGTTTCTATAGAACTTGCAAATCTTATAAATGCCGAGATTATATCCGCGGATTCAATGCAGGTTTATCAGGGTTTGGATATAGGTACCGCAAAACCTTCATCCCGTGAACTCACGGCTGTTCCGCATCATTTGATAGGTGCCCTAAGAATATCTGAAAACTATAACGCGGCTCTTTTTTGTGAAAAGTCTCTTGGCTTCATTGAAGATATTTTTTCGCGGGGTAGGAATGTTATTGTATCCGGCGGAACGGGTATGTATGTCAGGGGCCTTATCGATGGGATTGTCGAATCTCCGCCCCGGGATAAGGAATTCAGAAATGCAATTCTGGAAGAAGAACCGGAAACCCTTTATGAAAGGCTTAAAGAAGTTGATGCCCGGGCGGCGGAAAAAATTCATCCTAATAATATAAGGCGCGTGATAAGGGCTCTCGAATTTTTCCACGCGACCGGCAAAAAGTTTTCGTCTGAAACTTGTAAATGGGAGACTTTTGACAATGAAAAGATAGCCGGAAGAAAATACAGGATTTTCGGTTTGCTTATGGAACGCGATGAACTGTATAAACGGATAGACAGCAGGGTTGATAAAATGATACAGAAAGGGCTTGTAAAAGAAGCTGAAAAAGTTTTAAAAAACAAAAAATTTAAACATTCGACAGCATCTCAGGCAATAGGGTATAAAGAATTTGTAAATTATTTTGAACATGAAATTACGTTGGAAAAGGCGGTTGAAAACCTTAAGAAGAATACTCGCAATTTCGCGAAAAGACAGTTAACATGGTTTCATAAAGATGGCCGGATAGAATGGATAAATATAAACACGGAAGCCAAATCTGAAGAAATAGCGGGGATCATGTTAAAAAGATTAGAGAGTAAGAGTTAAACAATGAAGAAAATTATTGATCTGCAAAAAGAAAGAACGAGAGAACTGGCGGTAACTGTCGGACTGCAGTATGGCAGTATGGAC
Source organism: uncultured bacterium (assembly GCA_965369805.1). Taxonomy (GTDB): domain Bacteria; phylum Auribacterota; class UBA6266; order UBA6266; family UBA6266; genus JAGLRQ01. The sequence goes on along the minus strand of CBDURG010000007.1, from coordinate 18,117 downwards.
AAGTGGCATCTGAGGGATTCCATCGCGGAGTTGAAGCAATTGGTTGGTACAGCCGGCGGCAAAGTGGTACGGGAATTTACAAATGTGAGGAGGTCACCTACACCGGCCTATTTTATCGGAAAGGGAAAACTCGAAGAGATTAAATTGTTTTGTGAGGGCGCCGGTATAAAAACAGTTATTTTTGATGATGACCTTACACCGGCGCAGAAAAAGAACATTACCTCTTCTCTGGGTGTTAAGGTTCTGGATAGGACCGAACTTATACTTGATATCTTCGCGCTCCACGCTGTGAGCAGGGAAGGGAAACTTCAGGTTGAACGCGCGCAGCTTGAATATTATCTTCCCCGTTTGACTCGCGCGTGGACGCATCTTTCAAGGCAGGAAGGCGGGATAGGGACAAGGGGGCCGGGTGAAAGGCAGATTGAGGTGGACCGCAGGAGAATCAGGGAGAGAATTTACCATTTAAATAAAAAACTTTTGGAGATCAGGCAGGGACGTGCTGTAAGAAGGAGAAAAAGGCAAACAGTTCCGGTTCCCGTCATTTCCATAATCGGTTATACAAATGTTGGAAAATCCACTCTTTTAAACAGCCTGGCGGGTTCCAGTATTTGTGTTGAGAATAAGCTTTTCGCGACTCTTGACACAACCACAAGAACTTACTTTCTTTCTTCCGGCCAGAAAGTTTTACTTACTGATACAGTTGGATTTATCAATAAACTTCCACACGGTCTGATTGAATCATTTAAAGCAACTCTGGAAGAAGTTACGGAATCGGATTTATTATTGTATGTTCTTGATTTAAGCAGGACGGACGCGTTGGAGCAGGATAAGGCTGTTAAGAAGGTATTAAGGGAACTTAACGCGCATGAAAAACCTGTTATCGCGGTCTTTAATAAAAGTGATATAAGAAGTATGGATTCAGATATCAGGGATCTGGAGAGAGTTTATCCTGACGCGATAACAATATCCGCGTTAAAGAAGACCGGTTTCAAAGAGCTTAATGAAAGGATTCAAGAGGAACTTGGCAAACTTCTTGTTTTTGGAAAATATCGGATTCCGGTTAAAAGTTTTGCCGTTTTGTCAAAATTCCACGAAAGAACGAATATAAAACATATAGAATACGGAGATAAGTTTGTAACTGTTACTGCCGAAGTTCCCGGAAGGCTTTCCAACGAAATGAAAAAGTATAAAGTAAAAAACTAATGGGTGTATATTTTCTATTGATAAAAAAAATTAGTTGTGAAATGATACTGTAGGGCTTGTGTTAACGGCCGATAATTAGAGAGGCATTATGTTTTGAAAAACCGAAATCAGAGGTATCAAATCAGAGACTTTTTTAACGTTCTTACTGTGGTAATTTTCGCGGCGGCGGTGTCTCTAGTTGTGACAGGCGCGTTTTCAACAGTGCCCGCGGAGGCCCAAAAGGGAAACTGGAAATACATAGTTATACATCACAGCGCGACAGAGGATGGAAATGCTGAAATCTTTAATAAATGTCATAAAAAAAGGGGTATGGAAAACGGTTTAGCATATCACTTTGTGATCAATAATGGCCGGAGTGGTACTGAAGATGGACAGATAGAAACAGGCCTCAGGTGGAAACGTCAGATTGAGGGCGGGCACGTGAAACAGAGATGGCTGAATATAGAAGGCATAGGAATTTGTGTGGTAGGCAACTTAAATAACCATAAAATGACAAAGAAGCAATACTGGTCTTTAGTATGGCTTACAAGAGATTTGATGAAAAAATGCAATATCCCCTCTCAAAATGTGCTTTTTCATGGAAAAATAAAGGGAGAGAGAACAGAGTGCCCCGGCACATATTTTCCATATAAGAGTTTTATAAGAAATATAAAACCCGAAAAAAGAAGGTAGAAAATAAAAAGATTGATTTATACGATTTCGTTTGGTATAAAAAACGGATTGTTCACTCTAAAATGCTTTCCATAGCGGGGAGGAATGCGTGTTCTTAGATTCGATTTTCGGGCTTTTTTCAAGTGATATCGGTATAGATTTAGGGACAGCCAACACACTTGTGTATGTCAAGGGAAGAGGGATTGTCCTTTGCGAGCCTTCGGTTGTCGCGATTCAGGAAGGAACCACGAATGTTCTCGCGGTCGGGGAAGAAGCAAAGAGGATGCTTGGCAGGACCCCTGGTAATATTATTGCCGTTCGTCCGATGAAAGACGGGGTTATTTTTGATTTTGAAATTACGGAAAGTATGCTTCGTTATTTCATACGGAAGGTCCATAATAGAAAAGCTCTTGTGAGGCCCAGGATAATTATTGCTGTTCCCTCCGGAATAACCGAGGTTGAAAAACGCGCGGTTAGAGAGTCTTCGGAACACGCGGGAGCACGAAAAGTTTTCCTGATAGAGGAACCAATGGCTGCCGCAATTGGTGTGGGCCTTCCGGTTCAGGAGCCTGCCGGCAATATGATTGTTGATATCGGCGGCGGTACGACAGAGGTGGCGATTATTTCTCTTGCCGGAATTGTTTTTTCCAGGAGTATCCGCACCGGCGGTGACGAAATGGATGAAGCAATAATAAAATACATGAACAGACAGTATAATCTTTTAATAGGTAAAAATACCGCTGAAAATATAAAAATCAGTATTGGTTCCGCTTATAAACTGGATGAAGAGTTGTCCATCGAAGTAAAAGGCCGGGATCAGATTTCAGGGCTTCCTAAAACTCTGAACGTCCGGTCTGAAGAAGTAAGAGAAGCTTTAATACAACCCGTTAACACAATCCTGGAGGTTGTAAGAACTTCTCTGGAAAGATGCCCTCCGGAACTTTCAGCCGACCTTGTTGACAGGGGAATTGTTCTTGCCGGCGGCGGGGCTTTAATGAAGGGAATTGATAAGCTCCTTGCGGAAGAAACAGGGCTCCCGATACATGTGGCTGATGACCCCCTTTCGGCTGTAGCTCTGGGCACAGGAAAGGTTCTTGATGAAATTAAAATTCTTGAAAAAATAGGAGTCCGGCGAAGACGCGGTGTATAAATGTTGCGGCGAAAAAGGGTTTTGATTGTTGTTCTTCTGTTTGTTCTTTCCGCGTTAATATTTAATCCGGTTTCTACCTCTTTAAAGAGCTTCAGTATTCGGATTGTTACTCCATTTCTTAAGATGGTAAGTTTTATTAAAAACGAAACTTCTCCTTTAGTTAAAATTACAAAAGTGAGATCTCTGATTGAAGAAAATCAGCTCTTGAAAAAAGAAATCGCGCTTTTGAAAACCAGCCTTAACGAGACAAGAGAATTTGCTATTGAGAATAGCCAGCTCAGAGAACTTCTTGAATTCAAACAAAGGGTTCCATATCAAACAATACCCGCGCAGGTTATCGGAAGAGATGTTTCAAACTGGAATAAAACTCTTATTATAGATAAAGGGTTGGATGACGGAATTCAAGAAAGAATGGTTGTGGTCGCGGGTGCTGGCCTGGTAGGCAGAATAATAGAAGTTCAGAAAAGCGTATCAAAGGTTTTGCAGATTAATGACGTGAAAAACAAATGCGGCGCGATGATACAGGATAGCAGGGACTTAGGAATTATAACCGGTGATAGCGCGGGCGGGCTGAAGATGATTTACCTTTCAAGAAACGCGGATGTAAAGGAAGGAGATATTATTATTACCTCAGGGCTTGGGGGGATATTTCACAAAGGGATTCTTGTTGGCTCGATAATAAGTGTTTATACGGAAAAAGACGAGTTAAACAAGTTCGCGAAGGTTCGGCCCGAGGTGGATTTCGATAAAATTGAGGACATTCTTGTTGTCCTTGGTGAGAAGGGAGAAGAAAGAGAGAAAAAAAGAAAAAAATAAATTGCAAATAGCCACAGAGGCACAGAGAAAAGTAAGAAGTAGGAAGTACGAAATATGCAGGGAAAAATTGGACGCAGATTCTCGCAGATTATTTATGAATAGAATTACGAAAGAATATAAATTAATTAAATATTGTATAAAAATTAGCATTAATCATAATTTTTCAGTGTCAATCAGCGTTGAATATTAAATTTGTTTTTAGTCTTTTAACAATTCATGAATTACGATTCACCACATAGGGGTATGAATTGGTAAAAATCAAATTCATTCTGATTATTCTAATCGTGTTAATTATTGAAGTAAGTTGTGTGTCATCTCTTCCAATTCCTTTTATAGCGATAAAACCGGATTTCCTTTTAATCATTACCTGCTATGCCGCGTTGCTGTTCGGTTTTTCTACAGGAATGCTCGTCGGGGTTTTTTCCGGGTTTTTAAGCGATTCTTTTTCGGGCGGGGTTGTCGGCAGCATGGCGGCTTCTTCGGCCGTGTGCGTTTTGTTGATTGTGATTACAAGAAACCATTTGTATAAGGAGCATTTAACGACGAAATTTGCCGTGATATGGATATCTTCCTATGTTTTCGCGTACATTTCCACGAATATTACAAATATTGTTCATGGTGTTTCACGGATGCCTGTTATAAACATGGAATTTCTTGCCTTTTCTTTTGTAAATCTCGCGTTCTCCTGTATCCTCATCCCTCTGCTCGATATGTTTTTTAAAAAGGAGGTGGACAAGGGATGAATACGAGATTGAGAATTCTTTTGTTCCTGGGGATTATTTTCCTGGCGGTGATTGTAATTAAATTATTTATGATACAGATTATAGACTATGTTAAATATAAAGAATATTCTCTGAATAACAGGATAAGGCTGGTAAACATAACTCCGCAAAGGGGAAATATCTACGATAGGGACAAAAAACTGCTTGCGGACAGCCGCCCTTCATATAATGTGACACTTATTGAGGAAGATATTAAGGATAAGGAAAAGACAATACTTTTCCTGGAAGAAACACTGGATATTGACCGTAAATATATTGAGAAAAAACTTGGTGAATACAGATATCAACCGTACACGCCGGTTGTAATTAAGCGTGACATTTCCCTGGAAACAGTTGCTTCTATTGAAGAAGATGATCTGGATTATCCCGGTGTTGTCGTTGAGCGTGTTCCTGTAAGGCATTATGTTTATGGCAGTGTCGGGAGTACTTTCCTCGGGTATGTCGGCAGAATTAGCGGCATTGAATAGAAAAGCAGAAAGGATAAGGGTTATTCCGTTGAGGATGTTATAGGCAGGACAGGTATAGAGAAGGAGTATGAAGATTTTCTTCGCGGCAAGCCGGGCGGAATGCAAGTGCAGGTGGACAGCCTGGGTTACCGTGATAAAGTCTTAAAAACCCAGCCTTCTGTAAGGGGATATGATATTTATACGACCGTGGATATTGATTTACAGAGGGATGTTGAAAAAATATTTAAACACATAGCAACCGGTGTTGTTATTGTTATGAACCCCCGGAACGGCAACATTCTGGCTCTGGTTTCAAAGCCGGTGTTTGACCCTAATATTTTTTCAGGTTCTACGGCAAGTGAAGAGATAAACAGGCTTATTAATGATAAATCATCGCCTCTGTTAAACAGGGCGGTTCGGGGATTTTATCCTCCGGGCTCAATTTTTAAACTTGTAGTTATGCTGGCGTTCCTTGAAAGGAATGGTTTTTCAATTAGCGCGGCTTACACCTGTAACGGTGAGTTTCCTTATGGGGATACCGTTTTCAATTGCTGGAACAAAGAAGGCCATGGGCAGGTTTCTCTTTTGAATGCTGTTAAATATTCCTGCAATGTATATTTTTTTAACGAGGGCCTTAAGTGCGGGGTGGATGGTATAGTTAACAAAGCGAAGTCCTTTGGTTTCGGAGAAAAGACGGGTATAGATATCAGCGGTGAACTTTCACCGGAGCTTCCATCAAGGAATTGGAAAAAAAGAAAGTTCGGACAACCCTGGTATGAAGGAGATACTGTTAATTTATCAATCGGCCAGGGTTATATGCTGGTTACCCCTATCCAGACGGCCGTATTTTTAAGCGCTATCGCGAACGGTGGAAAAATTTACAGGCCAAGAACGGTACAGTATGTTGCTCAGCATGACACACAGAACAAGGTAAAGGAATTTCTGCCTTTTGTAAGAAGGGAACCACCGGTCGGGCAAAAACAACTGGATATTATTAAGGAAAGTATGTGGAAGGTTGTAAGCGAACGGGGGGGGACTGGGATGGCGGCTGCTGTTGACGGGTTTGATGTCTGCGGCAAAACGGGGACTGCTGAATATGGGAAGGGTACCCATGCCTGGTTTTGCGGTTTTGCCCCCAGAGACAAGCCGGAAGTTGTTGTTGTGGTTCTTGTAGAGGGGGGAGAGTCGGGGGGGAAATCTGCCGCGCCGATCGCGGGTGAAATATTTAAAAGTTATTTGAAGAACAAAAATGAATAATTTCCAAATTGTGTAACTACAGGAGATATAGAAATATTTATTAGAATTATTATATTCTCACACAGAGCCGCTAAGACACAAAGTATATTTAATTTTATTATTCTTTGAGGCTTCGTGTCTTTGTGTGATTATGTGTGATTATGTTCTTTGATGATTCAGGAAAATGCGTGGACTTCCATCATTTTTCTTCTTGAAATTATTTGGTTTATAATATAAAATTAATAAATTGGCTAAGTTGGAGTTAGGCTAAGTGCCGTGACAATTGCTGTTCAAATGTGTAAACTGGGATCTTACATCGGATGGGGAGGTTTTATTGCAAAAGATTCTTATTGTTGACGACCAGCCGGAAATCCGCGAACTGGTAAAAATTACCCTTCAGAACGAAAATTACGCGATCATTGAAGCCTCTGATGGGAAAGAAGCTGTTGATAAGATCAGGAAGGAAAAGCCCGCCCTTGTTCTCCTTGATATAATGCTTCCGGAAGGCATAGACGGATTTGAGGTCTGCCGCCAAATCAAGAGCGATAACAACCTTAAAGATATCTTTATAGTTATGTTAAGCTCACATGATTCCAAAGAGGATATTAAAAAAGGTAAATCCGTCGGCGCGGATGACTATTTTATAAAGCCATTCAGTCCATTGCAGCTTATTGAGAAGGTAGAAGATTTGCTGGGGGTCTGAACTTTAAACTATTATAAAAATATGTTACAATTATAATGGAGTGTGTCTTATAGCAGGGGTTTGGGGATATTATGGCCAAAAAACAGGATAATGTTAAATATACTTTTCCCAAAGAAGTCCAGACAAAACTGGTTGACGGTTATAATAATCTCAAAGCGGAGATAGTGAGAAGTTATGACCAGTCTAAAATATATGCCAGGGAACTGAATGACGCTCTTAAAGCCATGAAAGTTAGTGATCAGCAGTTGAAGCAAGCTAGTTCAATGATGGGAAGAGTCAGACAGCAGAGTTTGATTTATGCCAAGGAACTCCAGTTAGCCCACCAGCAAATTGAAAGAAGTTCATTGAATACCCTTGGAGTTCTTGCCGAAGCTCTCGACGCGAGAGACCATTATACAAGCGGCCATTCCAGCAGAGTAACAGAGTCTTCTGTTCAGATAGCGAAAACTATGAATTTATCCCACAAAGAAGTGGAGATTATTCGTCAGGCAGGATTACTGCACGATATCGGGAAGATTGGTATCAGAGACGGTGTTCTGTTAAAGCCGGGCAAATTGACGGAGGAAGAATACGATCTTATTAAACAGCATCCTATTAAAGGGTATAAAATGCTTAAAGGCCTTTCATTTCTGGAAAATGCTCTTGATTGCATTCTCTATCATCATGAACAGTATAACGGGTCGGGTTTCCCTGAAGGGCTTAGAGCTGAAAATATCCCTATTGGCGCGAGGATTATACACGTTGCCGATACCGTTGACGCTATGACTACTGAACGCCCTTACAGAAAAGCTCTCGGATTGGATATGGCAATAGAAGAGTTAAAAAAGTTCAGAGGAATTCTTTTTGATTCCGCCGTCGTTAATGCCTTTCTTATTAATTCTAAAGCATCGTAATAAAAGCCGTATCCCGTATAAAAACAGTATATAGGATATAGTATGTAGTGTAAAAACCGTATCTTGTATCTATTTTAAAATCATACCAGGCCCGCCCAGGGCCGAAACAGGTGCTCACATTATTCTATCCCCCTTACTGTCATGCTGAACTTGTTTCAGCATCTTTTACTCAATATCTCCGTGGTAAATCTTCTTTCATATTTGTTTTTTGATTTCTGTAAAAATTTGCTAACATAATGAAGTCATGTCTATTTTATTTTTTGTTGGGGTTTTTTTATGAATAATTTTCGTGTATTTAAACATGGGGAAACGTTAACTCTTCTGGTTGTCTTACTGCTTGTTGTTATCGGGATAGTGTTTATTTACAGCGCGTCATACCATCCTGAGAAACCTGATTCCGGGTTCTGGAGTCGGCAGATTATATGGGCTTCCATAGGCATATTTCTTTGTCTGGTTGTCTGGGCTATTGATTACAGGCATTTTGTTACCGGCGCCTATTTTATCTTTGGAATAAATATTTTACTCCTCATTTGTGTTTTTATTTTCGGATCAACGACATCGGGAGCCCAGCGCTGGTTGAAACTTGGTTTTTTAAAGATTCAGCCGTCCGAGTTTTTCAAGATAAGCATGGTTCTTTTTCTTGCTAAATACTATGCGGGCCTTTCTCATTATAAAAAAGGATATTTAAATTATATCATTGTGCCTTTTCTTTTTATCGTTCCCGCGATCCTTCTTATAATGAAACAGCCTGACCTTGGAACCGCGCTTGTTCTGGTCCCTTTGGCTTTTACAATGGCGTATGTGGCGGGGGCGAATCCCTCTCATATTTTCTATACTGTTCTTACCGGTGCCGCTTGTGTAATACCCGGGTATTTTTTCCTGAAGCCCTATCAGCAGGATAGAATTAAGGTATTTTTGAATCCTGAGTTTGACCCCATGGGTGTGGGCTACCAGGCAATTCAGTCGAAGATTGCTGTTGGTTCCGGGGGTATAATCGGGAAAGGGTGGCTTAAGGGAACGCAAACACAGCTTAATTTTTTGCCTGAGAGGCATACTGATTTTATATATTCAGTGATAGGTGAAGAGTGGGGATTTATTGGAGCGGTTCTTGTTATAATCCTCTTTTTACTGGTTATTTATTCCGCCTGCAGAATAGCCGCTGAGTCAAGAGACGAGGAAGGGCGGCTTATAGCCTCAGGCCTGGCCGCTCTGTTTCTTATTCACGTGTTTATCAACGCCGGGATGGCTGTAGGCATTATGCCTATAACCGGATTACCAATGCCCTTTTTAAGTTATGGAGGGTCTTCATTGCTCGCTATGCTGGCAGCCATCGGTTTACTGCAATCAATTTATTCAAGAAGGTTTATGTTTTAGTAAGATTGTGTTACAATTAACTGACAGTGTTTCAAAAAGGTAACGTATATTGTTTGTGGTGAGGTGGTTTTCAGGTCAATTAACCATTGGTATGGTTTTTGCTTATACTTAAGGTGGAGGTTAGGTGTGAAAGAATTTAAGGGTTTTACCTTAATAGAATTGCTTGCTGTAATTGGGATTATAGTTATATTGGCAGGCATAATAATTCCGATTGCTTATCGAGCCGAAAAAAAGGGGCTTATACATAGAGCAAGAGCGGACATTAGAAAGATCGAGCTTGCGGTTGAGTCATACAAAGCTGACATGGGGTATGAGCCGGTTACAAATGATATAGACCGGATAATTACCTGGCTTACAGGTGTAAATCTAAACGGTTCTTTGTTTACATTTACTATTGCGGCAACTCAGTATAACGTAAGGGATTGGGAACTTATGTGGCGCGGGCCCTATGTGAATGTTTACGCGATTGACAGGGATACTTCAGGCAGTGTCGTAGATCCGTGGGGAACGCATTATAGCTTTAACGCGTTAAATCCTGCTCATAACACTGCTACTTATGACATTTATTCTGCCGGGCCTGACAGGGATGGAAGTGCTACCGCGGATAACATTACAAATTGGGGAAGAGATCAGTAAAATGAAAAAAGAAGGCTTTACAATTTTAGAGATGATGGCTGTTATCGCGATTATAGCTATCCTTGCCGGTATTTTAATACCGGCCGTTACAACCGTGAGAAAAAACGCGAACAAAGTTAAGGCTAAGGCGTTGATATCCCATCTTGTAACGGCAATTGAATCTTATAAAAGTGATGCCGGTTTTTATCCCGGCAATCATATTAGTGTAGATCTTGCTGCCGAAGCATTGTATATATATCTTACAAACCGGTTTTATGATTCTTCTACTAATGAATATTACGGCCCGTATATCGAACCGAAAACGGATTGGGTTGGGAATAGTGACACCGATGGGTACAGTGAATTTGTGGACCCCTGGGAAAATCCATATGAATACGAGGCTGATACGGATGCTGATGTTACCACACGGCCGCCTTATCATAATGTGTACACTTTTGATATTTATTCATGCGGGCCTGATGGGGTTACGGGAGCAGGTTTCGCGGCGGGAAATCAGGAAGATGATATAAATAACTGGAATTAAGAGAGGCTTCAGATATGAGAGACAAGAAACAGAATTTTAAGGGGTTTACCATAATGGAGATGATAACCGTTATGACGATAATCGCAGTATTAATGGGGATTATTCTGCCGATTATAGGGGTTGCGAAGCAAAAGGCGTTGGCTGCTAAAGCTAAAATAATGATTGAGAGTATCGGCGCGGCAATAAAAATGTATGAGATGGATTTTGGTGATCTGCCGCCTGATGATAATCATCCAAGCAGTACCGCGTTTAATCGGGCGACTGAATCATTGTATAGCTATTTGACAACTCAATGGACTACGCTTGATGCCAGTATATATGCCGGCCCCTATATAGAGTTTAAAGGTGATGTTTCAAAGGGTATTGGAGTGGCAGATTCTGAACCTGACGGAAAATACGAAATAGTTGACCCATGGGGTAACGAATATTGTTATGAATCTAATGACGATAATGGCGCGGGTGGAGATGCGCCTTATCATAATCAGTATTCTTTTGATATTTTTTCAATGGGGCCGGATGGAGCTACCTCAGGTTTTGACGGTACAGCGGATTTTGACCCGACTGCAAGTTCCGGAACAGAGGCTGATGATATTAATAACTGGGAATAAGACAAAAAATTAGACAAGGTTAGTTTAGAATGAAAAAGAAAAAACATATTGGATTTACCCTGTTGGAAGTGCTTACGGTTATAGGCATAATGATTGTTATTATGTCTGTTACTCTTCCGCTTATAGGTATGTTTGGTAAAAACATAGAACTTAAGGGTTCTATTACACAATTAGCTTCTTTAATGAGGCTGGCAAGGAGCCTGGCAATAACAAGAAATGTTGTTTATCAAGTGAGGACAAATCTTGATTCACAATATGTTGGAATCTATGATGATCAAACACCTCCAAATCTCTTTGACAAAATCTGGTATGTCCCCAGTTCTCTTCAGCTTGGTGTGGGTTCCAGTACTGTTCCACCGGTTACTACTGGAACAAAATATGTAGAATTTAAACCGATTGGAACTGCCTATTTGCCTGACGGCGGCCATTGGCAAATCAGCAAGAAGAAAAACAGTGATGAATTTATACGTATAACCGTAACTACCAATCTGGGAAGAATAAGGGTTCTCGATTATGGGGAATATTAAAATGAAAAACATTTTTAAAATGAGGAAGAGGCCGGAAGGTTTTACCCCGTTAGAGAGAGTACCGCTTAACACTGACGGTGGTTTAAAACAATCATTAGTGCGAAACGTTAGAAGACGTAGTTCTCTAACGGGGTTTACACTGGTTGAGGTTGTTGCTTCTCTCCTTATTCTCTCTATCGGGGTGTTGGGCATAATGTCCCTTTTTCCTGTTGGAATAAGGGCGGTAACCAATGCTAACGATACGGCTACCGCGACAATGCTTGCCCAGCTTAAAATCAGTCAGCTATTATATGGGCGTCCTTATAGTTTATTGGGTTCCCCTTCGAATGACCGTTCCTTTATTTGTTGGGACGGCAGTTCTTATAACGCCATAGTGTGGGACAGCGCGGGCTGGACGTATGATAGTTCCTCCGGGCCGTATCTGTTCAAGGACAACTCGAAATTTTTCTGGACGGCTTGCAGGCGGGACGCACACGACAGTTTTGGTATGTCACATTATGATGCTATAGATGACCTTTACAGAATTGATTTGTTTATTTTCAAAAAGGACAGGATGCCTTCGGCGTTTTTATTAAAAATGCCGGCATTTGCCAAGTTCTCGTTTCTTGTTAAGCTGCCGTAGGGTTGATTAAGAGGGATTATGAATTTAAAAAAACTTATAGTATTGAAATTTACAACTAAAAAGGTTGGCCCGCGGGCTAAGTCTCTGAGAGGGTTTACTCTGGTTGAGATCCTGACTTCCATGGCTGTTCTCACGATAGTGGCAGTGGCTATGACTTCTCTTTTCTCAAACGCGAGCAAGATATGGAATGACTCAATGAGAAATGTAGAGACATTTGAGGATGCCATGTTTGCTATGGACCTTATGAGAAAAGATTTTACGGAAATGATATATGACTCCTATGATGCGGTGTATGTATATGCTGCCGGCAATATATATGATATTGACGGCCTTAATAATGGGACGTTGTATCCTCTTTCACAGATTACTTTTAATAAGGTTTCTGCCGAGGGACTTTATCAGGTTGGCTATAAAATTGATATTAACGGCACCGCGAATTATTTTTCGGATGATAAGCTTGAAAGGCTTTATAAGACCGGCACTTTTGAAGATCCCTCAGGATCTTGGTCTGCCACACAGGACATAGCATATGCCGTAAAAGCGATGATGCTGTATTTTTATGATGAGAGGGACAGTACCTGGAGCGATACCTGGAGCAGTTATACTGACGGCGGTATGCCCGCGGCCATAAGGGTTGAAATGCATTGCCTCAGCGATGCGGACGCGAAGAAGGCAAACGGTGATTATGTGTTGATGATGGAACTGAGCAAAAAGTTTGTTTCTGAAATATATCTTAGAAATACCAGGGGAGATTAGAAATAAATCATGAGAACATCCAAACAAAAATTTTATAAATCAAAAGAGGGAATGGCTCTTATAGTTACACTTCTTATTCTCATGGTCCTTTCCGTTATGGCGGTTACATTTTCCACTACCATGTCTATTGAGGCGAAACTTGCCAACAACTACCGTTATGAACTTGAGACAGAGCTCCTAATGCGTTCCGCGCTTGAGTACGCGACAGAAATTTTAAGATACGATTTGCTTAAGGATATGGCGGCGAATGCTCTTCATGATGATCATACGGAAGATTGGGCGGCAGCGTTTGCGGGTGGTGACGTAAATCTGAATAGCAATTCGGTTGAGGATTCAAAATGGATTGATATAGAGTCTCCCTGGGGAGATAGAGAGGGGCTGCTCGGCAGATTCGCGATATATATTAGTGATGAGGCATCAAAGATCAATCTGAATGTTGCCGGTTATAATCTTGACGCGGCCCGTCAGGGCTGGTCAACTTATGAAGTTGACATGACCGAAATTTCGGGGATAGGGACTGTAATTTCCCGAAGAATCAATGAATTCAGGTTTGGCGCTGGAAATCTGCCCGGGCTTTCGGCAACTGATGATAATTATAGTAATGATATTTTAATGAATGATTTTATAGATAATGATGGAGACGGGTTAATTGACGGCCTGGATACAAATGAAGGCATTGATGACCCCGGTGAATATATTTTTGAGTCCCCGCAGGGTAATGATACGAGGTGGGTGGCCATGGAACAGTTACAGCAGATAAGCGGCGTAGGCCTTGGTAATGTGGACACGTGGAGAAAAGACGCGACATTATGGTCATGGGACCATGATATATCAAGTTATCGTACGCCTGGCGCTACCCCTGATTGGAGAGAAAACTGGCTGCCGAAAACAAACCTGAACCACCTAACTTCCTGGCAGGATATGTACAGGCCTTTTATGAACCCTGAGGAAAACAGCGACTCAACCGCTTCACCAACCATCTCCGACTGGCAGCAGAAGTTCTTAAATATGGTAGATTATTTTGATACCGATCATATTCCTACCATGATTGAGTTTGGGGGGGTAAAATATGCAGGCTGTGAAGGTTTGGTGATTAATGAGGTGTTTACGTATCCCGCGCAAACGATTGAGTTGGGAGATGCTGATTGTGATGTATGGGAGAAAAGTTATTCTCCTGGTGCTGGGGTGAATGGTTGGATTGGTGTTGATGGGCCGTGGCAAACTGGAAGCGGCACTATGGTTTTTCATGAAAAGGAGATTACAGATCCCGTTGAGGATCAGGATTGGTCGTTCACATTCAATGTCATTCGTCCTGATTATTATGAAGTTAAGGTTAAATATAAGGGTTGGATTACCGGCTCTAATATCGGAAAATTTACTTTGATGCTTTCAAATTCAAAAACATCAAAGTCAAAAGTAGTAGAAGCTACTACAAATGATAGTTTGAAAACATGGAGCACTATCGATAACCTTTCTCCCCCTGAACTCTGGTGGCTTGACGAATGGAACAATACTATTACACTCAGGCACGTTTCAGATATATACTCAAACGGAATTCGTGTAGATAACATAGAAATTGACCAGAGAGGACGTACAAACTATGTTGAGATCTGGAACTGTTCAAAACAGGATATTCCTGTTAGGGGTTTGCGATTAATACTTCTGCAAGGGAGCTATGACTATGTTCCGTTCAGTTCATGGATGGGAGCAGACGCGATGATATATTCAAACGAGTATGTTGTCTTTGCCATAAGACGGAATCAAGTTGGCGCCTCAGGTGAGGATTTAATATCTTTTGCCTCTTCCTATGGTGATAAAGATGGAACATGGGAATTTGATGAGTCCAATTTTGGAGCTGATGGAAGGCCTGGGGGAGATGATACCGGTATAGTACATGCTCAGGAAAACTACAGAGTTTATGATATGGGTTCTATTGCACCGTATTGGGGCGGATTTTGGCACACAACTCATGGAGCAGGCCAGGCATATATTGAAGAGGAAACTGCTCCAAGAACCAAACTTTCATACGATGCTTATAACATATTCCACACTACCACTCCTCCTCTCTATCAGACGTATGCACAGAACTGTTCCCAGGAGCGTAAGTCTCCCATGGTTTCGTGGATTGCCGGTGGGGATGGCCCAAGTACATTGGCTCTATGGGACAATGCGTACAAACTTTGTACTGAGACAGGGATATATTCTTCACCGGGCCGTGTAAATTACAGTGACACTTTTGTTGGCGGCAGTGAGGCTATTTTGGATGAACCTGCGGTGAGTGTAGGCATGTTGAGGGATATGTACGTAAACTCTACGTCCAAATTTTCTACAGGGGAACTTAAGGAAATTGCCCACAGGTTTACAAACAATTGCATTGTTATCTCCGCGGAGCAATGGTCTTCCCATACAGGGTCAAACTGGGCCTGGGATACGGATGATGACCCTAATGGTAAGGGTTGTTTTAAGAGTACTTCAAATGGCAAAACGAGTTGGGCTACTGCCTATGATGAATTTACATTTACTAATGGAACGAATGGAGTGTATGTTCCTAACGGGTGGTATTATATAGTTTTATACGGTAAGTATAAAAATGATGATGATCTTGATTATATAGTAGGTGAGATTGACAACGAGCGGAATGATTTCATAATGGACTTTGAGCATTACTCAACGGGGTATACCGGTTTACCCACAAGATGCGAAATCAGGCCTGATCACGGGGCATGGTTTCCATTGACAAGTCCTGTACGTATAGATGATGGGGAGTTTAAGTTCAGGCTTGCTGCCTACTGGGATAATGGGGCTGGCGGCGGCGGTGGAAATGAAAATTATTTTGACTACCTCGTTCTTATACCAAAGGCAGTTAATAATCCTACGGCCGCGGGAAGTACCATGCCTTTAACCGGCAGGGTGCCTGGGAGAATAAATATTAATACCGCGTCGGAGATTGTACTTCAGTCACTGCCGGGGATAGATGCAACCCTGGCAGGCAATATTATAACGGAGATTAATACTAATGGGCCTTTTGATAAAATAGGCGATGTTCTCGACGCTGCCGGCATTACAACGGAGATATTTGAGAAAATTGCCAATCTTATTACCGTAAGAAGCGATATTTTTGAAGTAATCATACAGGCGGAAAGAATAATTGATAAAAACAAAGATTCTGCCTTTGACGCGGGAGATAAAGTTGTGGCGAAAAAGAGAATGCGCGCCATAGTTGACAGAAGTACTACTCCTGTAACTGTAACATTGATGAAGGAAGAGGAGATTGATTAGAAGAAATTATAATGATTTTGTTTAGAGGTGATTTTCATGAAACGAAAACATGCATACACCCTAATGGAACTTATTGTTGTAATGGCGATTATTTCTATGCTCAGCGGCCTTATTCTTGCGGCTGTAATGAAAGCCCGGGAAAGCGGGCGGAGAGTTTCCTGCGCGAATAACCTCAGGCAGTTTGGTGTCGCTTTTAAAATCTACTGCCAGGATTGGGGCTCCTTTCCAGTTGTTAACGACGGGCATAAACTCTTTTATGCCCTTGGTTACATTGATAATGAGGAATCTTTCCTCTGCCCTTCCGATCCTTTCAGGACAAAGGGTGACCCAATGGGAGTTGACCACGATAGTTATCACTCAAGATTAAATCCTACTTTTGCCGGTATGGATGCCGGTGAGAAGACAATAATGGCAGTATATTATCCGTCCACATCTGGGGATGATGGTATTGCAAATGCTCCTTTTTCCCCCTTCCATGATATTGATTCAAAAAGAGTTTTAATGTATGATAACCCTCAAACAGTGGGGAATGAAATGCACGGTAACGGTAAAAATTATTTATTTGTTGACGGAATAGTAACATTCTGGCCTTTTGCCAAAGGGTGGCCTGACCATGATAAATTGAGATAGTAGGGGAAAATTCATATTTCCTTGACCCTATAACCTGGAGCCTGGACCCTACAACTCGTGGCCAAATATTATTTACCAGATATTGTTTTAACCTGATAACGCAACTAGTGTCTTTTTCTGTCTGGTGACGTGGTGACTGGTGACTTGGCAACTGGTGTTCCTATTTATATATCCAAATACTGATTATGATTCACAAAATGAAAGAGGAGTTGAATAATATGCGCAGCGATAAATATGGCTATACACTCATAGAAATATTGGTTGTTGTTGCTATAGCTTTTATTTTGATGGCTGTTGTTCTTCCTGCTGTTAACTCTGTTCAGAGGAAGGCCTTGCAGGCGACCTGTATGTCAAATATGAAGCAGATTGGCTCTGCCCTGGACTTATACGCGATGGATTATGACTATTATTACCCAAAGATTTTTGCTAACAGCGAGGGAGGTTCAAGTTATAAATGGGATGTTTTTCTTGCAAGAAACGGGTATGTTACAGGCGTTAACGAAAATATATCCGCGGGAGGAGCCCCGGGAAACCTTTTTATATGCCCATTACATTTAAAAATGGCCAAAAGAGAAGGGAAGAGTATTATAAGAAGTTACGGCATGAATGCTCATATAAGAAAACTTGGAGGCGATGGAAGCACAAACGAAGGAACAAATGATATTAACGTCAAAAAAAATTGGTGCCAATTTCCTTATTCGGAAGCTTTGCTTGTTGCCGAATCACAGGGAGCAACGATAGACAGTAATGAAGAAACCGTTTATTTCACTTCTTTCGTTGCATGGACAAGACATGGAGAGAGAGCCAACTATCTGTTCGCTGACGGCCATGTTGAATATTTAACCGAGTCCGAGATAAAAGCAGAAAGCAACAATTTTGAGTGGCAGTAGTTTTATATAGGGACACGTCCGATTTAATTTCTTGACGACAAATAGCCTTCTCTCTCTCTCAATAACAGACCTCAAGAAAGCTAATAAGAAACATCATCCGAGAGAGCGTGAATATCTAAGAATTTGGTTTTTTTAGCTGCTGAAAGAGAAATGTGTGATATAATTAAATGTTAAAAAGGAGAGTATATAAATATGTATAATTTACATGAAAAATTTATAGTTGATGAAGCTGGCGAAAAGACGGCAGTGGTAATCCCATTTGGCGATTATGAAGAGCTTATGGAAGATATTCACGATCTTGCTGTTATTGCGGAGCGCAAGGAAGAGAAATCCGTTGCTCATGAAGATATTAAAAAAAGGTTGAAAGCTGATGGCCTCATTTAAGGTTGAGT
>CBDURG010000006.1:0-28616 GCA_965369805.1 uncultured bacterium | reverse complement strand
TACAGCGTCTTTTATTTTTTTCTTCTGCCGTATCCCGGCAGTATCAATAAAAGTAAAAGAATCCTTACCTCTCTGAAAAAGGATATCCACGGCATCCCTTGTTGTCCCGGGAATATTATCAACAATAACCCTGTCCTCAGAAAGAAGCTTATTGAGATAGGATGACTTGCCTGAATTAGGCCTTCCCAAAACAGCTACCTTTATAGAATTGTCATCATAATCTTCCACATCCGGCAGAGGCAAACAGGAAAGAGTTCTTTCAACAAGCTCACCTATACCATGCCCGTGAATAGAGGAAACACCAATAATGGGGTCTATCCCCATCTTATAAAAAACAACCATATCCCGCATCAACTCTTCATTGTCACATTTATTAACGGCAACAATAATCGGCTTGCCCGAACGCCGCGCATGCTCGGCAACCTCAAGGTCAAGAGGAACACAGCCATCCATAACATCCACAACCAGTATCAGTACATCAGCAGATGCTATCGCCGCATCAGCCTGCTTCAGGATATTTAATTCTACTTTAGACCTGGCATCAGAGTGTATTCCCCCCGTATCAATAATCTCAAAAACAGTTTCATCATATTTAACAATCGAAGAGAGCCTGTCTCTCGTAACACCCGGCTCAGGATTAACAATAGCAATCCTCTTTTTAACGATCCTGTTAAAAAGAGATGATTTGCCGACATTAGGCCTGCCGATTACAGCTATTTTTTTTATATTTTTTTCCATAAAAAGATCTATCTCCTTTTCCCCGCGTCTTCCTCAGCACTCACAACCTGTTTTGCTCCTTCAAGCAGATAGCCAATACCGGAAACAACGGTAAACAGCACCGCCAGACAGACAGGTATTAAAGGGCGTGGAAATATAAACAGAAGCCAGATAACCGCGGTCATCTGTAAAAATGTTGTAATTTTGCCCGTCATACTCGGTTTAATCTTAACATCTCCGATAATAATCCACATCAACAGCGAGCCGGCAATAATAAGAGCATCTCTTGTTATAACAAGAACAGCATACCAGTAGGGAAAATGAAAATTCATCGAGGTCTCTGCCATGCTCGGAAAGGTCAATATTATAACAGCGGACAGCAACAGGAGTTTGTCCGCTATGGGATCGAGGATAGTGCCAAGCCTGCTTCTTTGATTATAGTGTCTTGCTATAAAACCATCCAGTGCGTCAGTTATCACCCCTATAACAAAAATAACAATAGCAAAAAACCTGTAAACCTCGGCCCTGGCAGGCTCCGATACCCTGAAGTAATGGAGCATAGCCACAAAGAGAGGAACCAGGAGTATCCTGAAAACTGTTATTCTATTCGCCCAATTCATATGGAAATTCCCCGTTTGTTATAAAGGACATTGCGTCTTTAATTCTTTTTATACACGCATCCTTGCCGACAGCCACAATGGTTTCAAAGATTGGAGGGCTGGCAGCTATCCCCGTAATAGAAACCCTCACAGGATGAATTAACTTCGAATTAGAAACATTCAAAAGTTCTTTTAATTCCATAAAAGCTTTTTCCAAATTCTCAACGCTAAAATCATCCGTATCCGCTATAACAGAAAGAACCTTCTCCAGAACAGCCAAAACCCCGTCTTTTAAAAGATATTTTTTAACAGCCTTCCGGTTATATTTAATTTCCTTCGCGAAGAAAAATCCGGTAAGAGGCGCTACCTCGGAAAAAGTTTTCAACCTTTCCTGAACAAGAGCAATAACAAATTCATATTTTTGTTTATTCTCCTCCGTATCCAGCAGGTTCTCCAAATACCCTCCGCAATAAGAGCAAAGCTCTTTAACATCCATTTCCCTTATATAAACACCGTTTAACCACCGCAGTTTCTTAAGATCAAATATAGCACCTTTCTTACCTATCCTCTCAAGGCTGAATGCTTCAATTATCTCATTAATACTCATCTTCTCTCTGTCATCTCCCGGAGCCCATCCCAGCAAAGAAAGAAAATTCACAAAAGCTTTATCCAGATAACCTTCTTCGCGGTAATGTTCAACAGAAGTAGCTCCATGTCTTTTACTCAACCTGGAGGCGTCGGGCCCCAGTATTAAAGGAACGTGAGCGAATTGAGGGACTTTAAATCCAAGAGCTTTATAAAGTAAAAGCTGTTTCGGTGTATTGGAAAGATGGTCATCTCCCCTGATCACATGAGTTATGCCCATGAGACAGTCATCAACAACACACGCGAAATTATACGCGGCAGTCCCGTCAGACTTCATCAAAACAATATCCTTTATAAAAGAACAGTCAAATTCCACCTTATCATGAATAATATCCTGAATAGTTATTTTGCCCGATTCAGGAACCTTAAAAATTATAGCTTTATGAGTTCCCTTCACTTCATCCGATTCATACGCCAGGCCTTTAGCAAGCAGATCTTCCGCGTGTTTGCGGTATATCTCTTTTCTTTCGGACTGAAAGAAAGGCCCCTCATCCCAATCTATTCCAAGCCACTTCAGGCTTTCAAAGATTGCTTTTGTAGACTCCTCAGTGGATCTCACAGCATCTGTATCTTCTATCCTTAAAACAAGTTTTCCTTTGTTTCTTCTAACATACAGCCAGTTAAAAAGAGCCGTACGCGCTCCGCCCACATGAAGATATCCTGTCGGAGCGGGAGCGAATCTTACCTTTACTGTTTTATCATTTGTCATTCCATTTTCTCCCGTTCAGTATGTAATATCTTGTGAATCATACAACCTATACCCTCGGCCCTACACCCTGCTTTTCAGGCCCGCGTCAAGAGCCTGAACATTCAAACGCAAAATCTTTTCACTCCTTCCTTTTAAAACGACAGAAAGAGAATCTGTAATATCTTTTACAGAAAGAAATTTTTTCCGCGCGAGCAAAGCGCCCAGAGCAACAACATTAGCAATCTTCTTCTCTCCGAGTGAAACAGCTATCTCAGTAGCCGGAATATTAACAGCCCCGGGCTTTGCCGCGGCAAGCGAAGTATTAACCACAATTAAGCCTCCTGTAACAACATTGCCGCAAAATCGCTCAAGCGAAGGCTGATTCATCGCGATAAGAATATCCATATCTTCAATACACGGGGACGCAATCTCTTCATCAGAAATTATGATCTGACAATTTGCTGTACCACCCCTCACCTCCGCCCCGTAAGAAGGAAGATAAGTTACATGCTTATCAGAATTCATCGCGGTTAACGCGATGAATTTACCAAGGGCAATAATCCCCTGCCCTCCGAAACCGGCTATGACTATTCTTTTTTCCATTTTTTTATTTCCCCCAGGGGAAATGTTTTCACCAGCTCAGTTTCAATATGCTTTACGCTTTCACAAGGCGTCATGCCCCAGTACGTAGGACATTGCGCAAGAACCTCCACAAGAGAAAATCCTCCGCCCGCAAGCTGTATTTCAAAACTCCGCTTTATCGCTTTCTTTACGCCATTAATATTGGAAGGACTGCTGACAGAACCTCTAAATAAATATTTAACGCCTTCAAGAGAAGCAAGAAGCTCACACACTTTAACGGGATTGCCGGCCGCGCGAGAACTTCGCCCGCCGGGAGAAGTAAGAGTCTTCTGCCCTACAAGAGTAGTAGGAGCCATCTGGCCGCCCGTCATTCCGTAAACAGTGTTATTAACAAAAACAACAGAAATGTTTTCAGACCTGTTTGCCGCGTGAATTATCTCAGCGGTTCCTATAGCCGCAAGATCCCCGTCTCCCTGATAAGAAAAAACAAAGTTATCCGGCAGAGCCCTTTTTATCCATGTCGAGACAGCAGGAGCACTGCCATGAGTGGCATCCGTATCATCATAATTAAAATTATTGTAAGCAATATCTGCACACCCAACCGGAGCTACTCCGATTGTTTTCTCACGAATATTAAGCTCATCTATAACTTCCGCGATAAGGCGATGCACAATACCATGGCCGCACCCCGGACAGTAATGAGTAACAACATCATTAAGAGATTCAGGTTTTTTATATAAAGTTTTCATTTAGCAAATTCAACAATCTTAGAAACCGACGGAATCCCTCCGCCTGTCCTTCCAAAAAAACTTACCTTCTCAGGATTAGAAACAGAAAGCTTAACATCCTCAACCATCTGCCCCGCGTTCATCTCAACACAAACAATCTTTTTTACGTTCTTTGCAACCTTAAAAAGTTCATCCCCCGGAAAAGGCCACAATGTTACAGGCCTGAAAAGCCCCGCGGCTACACCCTTTTTCCTTAACAAATCAACTGCCTTCCTGCAAAACCTTGCGCATGTACCGAAAGATGTCAGAAGAACTTCGGCATCTTCTGTTTTATATGTCTCATGCCTAACTTCTTTTTTCTCTACCTTTCTATATTTTTTCTGAAGCTTTTTATTATGCTCTTCAAGAACCCCTCTGCCTAAAAACAACGACCTCACAAGTCTGGGAGCCCTGCCTTTACATCCCGTAAGAACCCAATCATTTTTACTTACCTCAAACCGCACCATTTCAGGAAAGATAACCGGCTCCATCATCTGTCCCAAAAGCCCATCCATTAAAATCATTACCTGCATCCTGTACTTCTCCGCGACAGAAAAAGATTTATAGGTGTAATCAACAACCTCCTGAACCGTTGAAGGAGCATAAACTATAAGCCTGTAATCCCCGTGGCCTCCCCCTTTAACCGCCTGAAAATAATCAGATTGTGAAGGAGCAATGTTCCCCAATCCAGGGCCGCCCCTCATAATATTTGCTATTACAGCGGGAAGTTCACATGCCGCGAGATAAGAGATACCTTCCTGCATCAAACTTATCCCCGGACTTGAAGAAGAAGTCATAGCCCTGCCACCCGTCAAAGCAGCGCCAAAAACCATATTAATGGAAGCAATTTCACTCTCAGCCTGAAGAAAAACACCGCCGACTTCCTCCATCCTCGAGGACATATAAGAGGTCACTTCATTCTGAGGAGTAATAGGATAGCCGTAATAATACCTGCAGCCTCCGCGAATAGCCGCTTCAGAAAAAGCAATATTACCGCAAACTAATTCTTTATTTTTCATTTACCATCCTCAAAAACTTCTATCACACAATCCGGACACATGAGCACACACATTTTGCATCCCCGGCATTTTTCTACTTCATAAACAATATAGGAATAACCTTTTTCATTAAACTTTTCGGAAAGTTTTATCGCGTTATCAGGACAGACGTCAACACAAAGGCCGCATCCCTTGCATTGCTCAGTTTTTATTTTAATATAAGCCATGTTTATTTTTGAGAAGTCTTAAAACTCCCGCTCCAATTCAGTTTCTCTCTCAAAATCTCAAAATACGATTTTCCGCGAGGACGCACCAGCTTAACCGAATCAACATTCTTTTCCACAACAACGCTATCTTTAACATCCAACCCAATCTGTCCGTCAACAGTCAGCTTCGCGCTTTCGCGAGAACCTGACAAAGAAAACTCCACCCTGGAGGATGAAGGAACAATAACAGGCCTGTTGCTCAAGGTATGAGGGCATATCGGAGTAATAATTATCGCTTCCATCTTTTGGACAACAATCGGGCCTCCCGCTGAAAGAGAATGAGCTGTTGAACCTGTCGGAGTGGAAACAATCAAGCCATCGGCATAATATTCATTTAAAACCTCGCCATCCACAGCTACCTTAATTTCCACAGCTCTCGAAAAAGCGCCCCTGCTTATTACAACATCATTAAGAGCCTTATACTCGTTAACCACTTTCCTTTTATCCATAACGCTTATCTTAAACATCATAAGCTCAGCTATCTGATAATCACCTGATAAAATCTTGCCAATACCTTTTTCAAAATCATTCTTTGTAAACTCAGTCAAAAAACCCAGAGAACCGGTATTTATCCCAAGCAGAGGAACACCGGCTCCGCAACACTGCCTCGCGGCTCTTAAAAAAGTGCCGTCCCCTCCAAAAACAAGAACCATATCAACCGCTTCAAGAAATTTCTCCATAGGCAGAATATCAGAGGAAACCCCTGTAATCTTTTCAGGGACAACTGATTGAACACCCAGGCCCGCGAAAATATCAACCGCCTTACCTACAAATTCGACACTCCCGAGCTTTTCAATGTTAGAAAAAATTCCAACAGTTTTAATTTTCATCCGCCTTCTCCATAAACATCAAATACTCGATATTCCCTGCCGGCCCTTTTAAAGGAGACTTAACGACACCCCTGACTTGAAAGCCTTCTTTACCAGCAATATCTTTTATCCTGTCAATAACTTTCAGCCTTACTTCTTCTGACCTTACGACTCCGCCTTTAGAAACCTCAGACCTCCCTGCTTCAAACTGAGGTTTTATCAACACAATACATTTACCCGACGGTTTCAGTAAACTATAAGAGACAGGTAATATTTTTTCAAGCGAAATAAAAGAAACATCCACTGTCACTAAATCTACAGGCTCTCCTATATCCTCAGGCTTCAAATAACGCGCGTTGCGGCGCTCCATCACAACAACTCTTAAATCATTTCTTAAAACATAATCTAACTGGCCGTAGCCAACATCTACAGCATAAACCTTCAAGGCTTGATGCTTTAAAAGACAATCCGTAAACCCTCCTGTTGAAGCCCCTATATCAACAGCAACAACACCGCCAACATCGATATTAAATTTTTCTATAGCGCGCTCAAGCTTAAAACCGCCCCTGCTTGAATATTTAACTTCTTCTTTAACCTCTATCGAAACATCCACAGCCGTAAGCTTCCCTGCCTTATCAACCATCACCCCGTCCACAAAAACACTTCCCCTTAGAATCAGGGCTTTAGCCTGAGACCTTGATTTAACAAGCCCCCGTCCAAAAAGCAAATTATCTAAACGATCTTTCTTTTTCATACATAACTCTATAGCAAGATATTACCATCTATAGTCAAGGTTTTACTTGAAAAGGCGGGAACTAACTGGATACAATCAGGGATTTCACTTTAGCCGCGATGCTTTCAGGATTAAGCCCTGTGATTTCATAAAGCTCCGCACAGCTGGCATGCTGTACAAACTCATCACCCAAAGCAATATGCTTTATTAAATTAGAAAAGCCAAGCGACGAAGAAACCTCGGATATATACGAGCCAAAGCCGCCCCTTTCGACATTTTCTTCAAGCGTTACCACAGGCTTATTATCTTTTAATATCCCGCTTAGCATTTTCACATCCAGAGGTTTTATGGAATAACAATCCACAAGGCCAATATCTATTCCCTCACTATTTAACATCTTCACCGCCTCAAAAGCAGAACCGACGACAGAACCTGCCGCGAGGATATACCCGTCTTTCCCCTCTTTAACAATTCCCCACTTCCCGATCTCATATTTTATTCCGGGAACACCATCAGGAACAGAACTCTTCGAATACCTGAGGGCACAGGGGCCTCCGCGATCCAAAGCTGCCTTTAAAAGAGCTCTCAAAGCATTGCCGTTTGAAGGCGAAAGGACCGTAAGCTTTGGAAGCATTGAAAGATAAGTAATATCAAATACACCGTGATGAGTAGGCCCGTCCTCCCCAACCAAACCGGAACGATCCAGAGCAAACACAACCGGCAGATTCATGAGACAAACGTCATGAAATATCTGATCTATCGCCCTCTGTAAAAAAGTCGAATAAATAGCAACAACAGGTTTAAGTCCGCAGGCAGCAAGGCCCCCGGCAAAAGTTACAGCATGCTGTTCGGCTATACCAACATCAAAAAACCTTTCTGGGAATTTCTCTTTAAACTTAGTCAACCCTGTTCCAAGACACATCGCGGCGGTAATCGCGATAATCCGGTCATCTTTTTCAGCAAGCTTTACCAGCTCATCGCCAAAAACTTTAGTGAAAGTAGGAACTGATTTTTTCTTTACATTTTCACCGGTTTCAATTTCAAAGGGTGCCGTTCCGTGAAACAACTCAGGATGCTCCTCTGATATCCCATAACCCTTGCCCTTCTTTGTCACCACATGAACAATTACAGGGCTGGAAATATTCTTAATATTTTTTATAGTCTTAATAAGCAGAGGTATATTGTGCCCGTCAATAGGCCCGAAATACCTAAAACCCAGTTCCTCAAACAGAGCGCCGGGAACTATAAGGCTTTTAACCGCTTCCTCCACCCTGTGAGCGGCAGTAAGCATTTTTTTGCCTACCGCAGGAATCTTATCCATAACAGCTTCGATATCGTTTTTCAAAGTATTGTACAAAGGCGAAATTATTATTTTATTAAGGTAGTTTGACATGGCTCCTACACTGGGAGAAATCGCCATTTCATTGCCGTTGAGGATTACCATAAGCTTTTTCCCGCCAGCCCCGATATTATTCATCGCTTCAAACGCCATCCCGCCGGTAAGAGCGCCGTCGCCTATAACAGCAACCACATCATAATTTTCTTTTTTAAGATCCCTTGCCGCGGCCATCCCGGAAGCTACAGAAATGGACGTGCTCGCGTGCCCTGCCGTAAAAGAGTCATATTTACTTTCACAAGGCTTGGGAAAACCGCTCAACCCGCCTTTTCTTCTTATTGTGTGAAACTTATCTTTTCTTCCTGTCAATATTTTGTGGGCATAAGCCTGATGCCCAACATCCCAGACAATCTTATCCCGCGGAGTGTTAAAAACGTAGTGCAGAGCAACAGTAAGCTCAACAGTTCCGAGAGACGAGGCAAGATGTCCCCCGTTTTTGGAAACAACATCTATAATCAACGTCCTTATCTCAGAACAAAGTTCTGCAAGCTTTTCTATTTTTATTTTTTTTAAATCAGCAGGAGAATTAACCTGTTCAAGTATTTTTGGCATCTAAAACTTCCCTGTATTATTTTCTTTTTCTTCTGATTGATGTATCGACCTGCGGAGAATCATTTTTCTTACACTCTTCAAAAGGAACTTTTTTCTTCCCGACAAACATCTCTATCTTGTTTTCAGCTTTAACAAGCTCTTCACCGCAAAAATTAATCAGTTTCATCCCCTCTTCATATTTTCCTGTCAGCTCTTCAAGAGACAACTCATCTTTCTCAAATTGTTCTACAATCTTATCAAGCTTTTTTAACGCTGCTTCAAATTTTATTTTTGGAGCCATTTTTTACTCCTTTAATACGCTCGAAACTATCTCACCTTCATGTAATTTGGTCATTATCTTCTGTCCATGTTTTACCTGATTAAATTTCCTGACAATCTTTCCTTCGGCAAAAGTAATACTAAAACCTCTCTTTAAAACCGAGCCGGGATTTAAAGAATTGAGATGATTTAAAACACCGGCTAATCTTTCTTTCAACATACCTAATTTATACTTCAGAGATTTATACATTATATCAGAATAATCATCAAGTCTTTGTTGATGCTGCTGAACCATCTCCTGCGGAGCCCTGAATAAACTGCTCTGGCTCAACCTCAACAAAACACCCCTTCTTTTTTCAAACTCAATCTTTATATATCTTTTTAAATATGATTTATAAGAGGATATTTTATCAATGAGCTCAAGTCTGTCAGCAACAATAAGCTCAGCAGCAGCGGAAGGAGTTGGAGCCCTCAAATCAGCCACAAAATCCGAAATGGTAAAATCTATCTCATGGCCAACCGCGGAAACCACCGGTATACGGGAATGATAAATGGCCTCCGCAACCTCTCTTTCATTAAACGGCCAGAGGTCTTCTATGCTTCCTCCCCCCCTTGTAATAACAATGAGCTCCAGATCTTTAATTTTATTTAATTCATATATAGCCGCGGAAATCTCAGAAGAAGCTTCCAGCCCCTGAACCCGGACAGGTTTTATCAGAACGTTAATTCCCGTAGACCTTCTCTGTGTCACATTAAGAAAATCCCGTATAGCGGCCCCGGTAGGAGATGTTACAACCCCGATATTCTTCGAAAACCGCGGAACGGGCCTTTTCCTGTCAAAGTAACCTTTTTGTTGAAGTTCATCCTTGAGTTTTTCAAAGGCGGCATGAAGAGAACCCACACCTTTTTCTTCAATCTGAGCAATATTTATCTGGTAAGAACCACCTCTTTCATAAACGGAAACAGAACCAAAAACCAATACCCTCATCCCGTTGGCCAGCCGCGAAGAAAGATACCGGGCGTACCCTCTGTATATAACTCCTTGTATCTGAGCATTACCGTCTTTTAAAGTAATGTATATGTGGCCGGAGGCAGGCTGTCTGTAATTAGAAATCTCGCCTTCCATCCAGACAGCGGGAAAAGATTCTTCAAGGATTGTTCTTATACCCCTGGTAATCTCTGTAACCGAATACGGCTCTTCAAATGAATTTCCCTTCATTTATAACCTCAGTATCTTTAAAACAGTATCTAGTTGCTAGTATCTCGTATCTGGTTAAAAAAGTTGCCAAGTCACCAGTCACTACGTCACCAGATCACTGCTTTTTTATCCATTCAACAAACCTTCGGACCCCTTCTTCTATGTTTACCTTCGGAGAATAATTTAACTCTTTTGAGGCTTTAGTAATATCGGCAAAGGTTCTTTCCACATCACCTTCCTGCTCACTTGCAAACTTCACCTTAGCTTCTTTCCCCACAGCTTTCTCAATAATCTTAACAAGATCAATGATATTAACAGGACTGGAATCCCCCAGGTTAAATATCTCAAAATTAAAATCTTTATCAATAACAGCAATTACTCCGTCAATAATATCATCTATAT
Organism: uncultured bacterium; assembly: GCA_965369805.1. Classification (GTDB taxonomy): domain Bacteria; phylum Auribacterota; class UBA6266; order UBA6266; family UBA6266; genus JAGLRQ01. The sequence continues at coordinate 18,006 of CBDURG010000006.1, read as the reverse complement.
ATGTGTAATCTCTTGAAGATGAACCCTTCCCGAAAATCTCTATCTCCTCCCCGCCAATAATCCGGCGGGTAAACTTATGAATAACCATTTCAGGCCTTTGCTTCGGGCCGTAGACCGTAAAAAACCTCAGACAGGCTGATTTAATACCGTAGTCCTTCCAGTATTTTCTGCATATTTCCTCACAGCGAAGTTTGGTAAAACCATACGGAGACGCGGGGGCCAAAGGAGACATATTCTCCGAAAAAGGAACTTCGGGATAGTTTCCGTAAACCGATGAAGACGAAGCGGACACAACCTTTTTACAATCTGCCATACGGCAGGCAGAAATAATATTGGACGTCCCTCCCTCATTAACTTGCTTATACAGTTCGGGTTCTATAAGAGAAGGCCTCACACCAGCCCGGGCCGCAAAGTGAACAACACAATTAAAGCCACCCTCACAAATAATCTTTTTTACTTTTTCAAAATCCCTTATATCAGCTTCAACCAATTCATACGACCTATTATTCAAAAAAGATTTTATATTGTTTCTTTTGATAGCCGGGTCATAAAAATCATTAAAATTATCAACACAGACAATTTCATCGCCCCTTCTTAATAATCTTTTCGTAAGAGACGATCCTATAAACCCGGCACCGCCGGTAATCAAATATTTCATTATCCTCTCCCGTTTACCATTTTATAATACGGAAATCATTACGGCTTATTGCAGCCGCTTCTTCTTCAGTAATCCATCGTTCAGCGTATTCAGGGCCATAAGAATCTGATATCGCGATTTCCTTTGTTTTTTTATTATATCCGATTATTAAGCATACATGCCTGTTTTTTAATTTATCAGCCATCATTCTCTTCGCGGATTTACGGACGGGTTCTAATTTCTCAATCCATTTATCCCAGTTTGAAACGGTTAAACGTTTCTTTGATCTTTTTGTAATCTCGTAACTTCTTTCTTTCTCGGAACACATACTCCACATTACAGGTAATCCTTTATCTATATATTTTGAGAACTTATGCGCTTTTATTGAATGAAAACTAAGTTGTTTAATGCTTCGGCGGTTTTTACGCACCAACTGCTCCGCGCCTTCAGCCATTGCGTCAACAGAAGTACCGCCGGTAACCCCTGTGTTTCCCGCCATGGCAAGAACATACATATCAGCCGGGATACCAACATATCTCAGGTACCTTTCCCAAGTGGCAGGAACACAATAACCCTTCTCTCCCTGATTTACCATAGGGATACCTGTAATAATGACATCCCCGTTTTTTCTTTTCTGCACACGTTTTGCAAGAATTCCCCGGAGTTTGATATCCGATATTTTATCAGGCTTTCCCATAGCATTCGCGACTTCAACCGGCATTATCCGCAGAGCCGCATATTCATTCTCCTGAATAACCAGAAGAATTGAATGCCCATTCCAATCCCATCTCTCAACTATCTCCCCGGTAGCTTTACCTTGCCCGAATTTATCTGTTTTGCTTTTTCCCAAAACTGATATTAGTTTCTTTCTGAGTTCTTTACCGTCTTCAATTATTATTTTATTATAGTTTCGCCAGTTTACGCCGGAGTCGCTGGAAAGCTCTTTTATATCTCCTTTATTGGCAAAAACGATAGAGATATACGCGGCCTTTCCATCTTTGGAGTAAAGAGCAAATGAATAAGCTCTTGCCCCCAAAATCAGATCCTGTTCTGACGGATACCGTCTGAAGCTGGCCTCTTCCGAGATAAAAGATTTTTCTTTCGGCATCAGCCTCTCAAGAAGAGGGCTAAGATTTTTACTGTCTTCTTTTTTATCATTGTTCCATAAAGTTCTGGATTCTTCCTTAAGATTAAGCCTTTTTGCCACCTCGCTGTCATTGTCATCCCACAGTGAATTATCCTGCCATATCTGAATATCGAAGATATTGTTCAGCGATTCCCACCCGGATTCCGCGTAACAAACACCAAAAAAATTAAAAATCAATAAAAACAACAGGCCGTTTTTATTCATAGAGAAAAACTCCAGATAATTATCCATAAAACCATATTAGAATAAATTCCCGCCAGAATATCATCCAACATAATCCCCCCGGAACCCTTAATAGACTGTAATTTATTAATCCCCAGCGGCTTTACAACATCAAAAAATCTGTTAAGGAAAAACCCCAACACAAACAATAACCAGAAAAACTTTCTTTCAGGATATACGCAAAACATTGTAACGTACGCGCTGACCACCTCATCAATGACTATACACCCGGGATCTTTTTTGTTAAGCTCGTTTTCAACTTTACCCGAAACAATAAACCCCAAAACAGCAAGCACACCGAAAACAACAGCCTGTATTGCCCGGTTACCCGAAGTTAAATAGAAAATAATAAAACCTGCCAGAGCGCCCAGCGTCCCGGGCGCGGGAGGAATATACCCGACACCGAAAAAGGTAGCTATGAGTCTGTTTAATCTTTTCAGATGAACACTCCTTAATTAAGGAATAAATTCTTATTGTCCCTAAGGTAGAAAAACCCGGAGAGCAATGATAAAATCATCGCGATAAATACCAGAAAAAATGAAACAAAAGCGAAATAATAATCTACCCTGTTGTCCCAACTGAAAAATGTAGTTAAGACCTCTTTCGCGGCAAGAAACAGAAGGATTGCGGATATCGCGACTATCTGTGAAATTATCTTATGCTTGCCCCCTTTTCCTGCGGATATTACTTTACCCTTTGAAGCGGCAAGTAAACGTATACCCGTAACGGCAAACTCTCTTCCTATTATCACCACAACCATCCATGCCGGAACAAAATACCTTACAATGCCGTTCATAACCACTCTGGTATCAGGCATCTGGACAAATGAAATCAAGGCCGCTGAAATAAGAATTTTATCGGCAAGAGGATCTATGAGTTTACCAAAGTCGGTAACGATATTTCTCTCTCTCGCTATCTTTCCATCATAAAGATCTGTCAGACAAGCAATAGCAAAAAGAACAAAGGCTATTACACCCTTAAGAGGAATTGAAGAAACCAGAACACACATAAATATAAATGCTACAATAATTCTTACTATAGTCAGTTTATTAGGAATATTCATAGTTATTTACACTAATTTTGCTTCCAATTCATAGGGAAGCGCTTTTTTCACAATGACTTTAACGATATCACCCGGATGCAATCCTTTGCCTGATACTTTAACCAAACAATCTACCTCCGGCGCGTCCCACCGGCTGCGGCCATAAAAAAAATTCTTACCCTCCGCGGATCTATCAATTATAACCTCTATTGTTTCTCCTGTTAACCTTTTATTGATTTCCATGGATATTTTTTTCTGCAGTTCGGCCAACCTCATCAGCCTGCTTTCGGCAACTTCTTTGCTTACAACGTTGTCAAAGCTATAAGCTTTTGTTCCTTCCTCCCTTGAATAAATAAAAAAACCCAGCCTGTCAAACCTGGTTTTTTTCACAAAATCCATCAATTCTTCAAACGCCTTTTCACTCTCCCCCGGAAAACCGACAATAAAAGTACTTCTTATTTTTGCCCCCTCAATCTTCCTTAATTTAACAAGGATTTCGCATACCTTCTCAGTAGTAATTCTTCTATCCATTTTTTTTAAAATCAAACTGTTGATATGCTGAATAGGCATATCAACATACTTGCATATCTTCTCCGAGGATGCTATAAGCCCCACAAGCTCATCTGTTACATGCAGAGGATGAAGATACATAAGCCTTATCCACTTTACAGCGTTTATCTTCTCAATTTCAGAAAGAAGAGCTGAAAGCTCCTGTTTCCCCCTATCCATACCGTAAGCCGCTATATCCTGGCCCACAATAATAAGCTCCTTAACACCCCTTGACGCGAGCTTCCGGGCTTCTTCAATAATATCCACCTGCTCTCTGCTTTTTAAAGGGCCGCTTATGGAGGGTATTGTGCAGTAAGAACACCTGTTGTCGCAGCCGTCGCTTATTTTCAAATAAGCATAGTGAAACGGGGTTAATAATTTTCTTGCCAATTTTTCAGGAAACACATCAAGCTTAATACTTCTTTTTTTAAACGAGCCGCTTTGAAACTCTTTAATTATATGTTCCAACTCACCTATAGATTGCGGCCCAATAAAACAATCCACATCTTTTATCTTGCCAAAAAGCTCACTCGCATACCTTTTAGAAAGGCACCCGGCAACAACCAGCAAACGGCATCTGCCATGCTTCTTGAAAAGGGAAGCTTCAAGGACCGCGGTTAAAGATTCCTCGACAGCCGGTTTTATAAAACCACAGGTGTTAACTATTATTATATCTGCTTTTGAAGGGTCTTTTTCCCACCCGATACCGGCATTTTCAACAACATAAGCCAGCTTTTCGGAATCTACCACATTTTTCGGACACCCGAAAGTTTGCAGGAAAGCCGTCATTGTTATTGGTAAATTTTTATAAGATTTTGATTTTTTCGACATTTTTAAGAGTGCCCCAATCCCACTATTCCACCCCCGGGGTGGAATGGGTTAAGGTGGGAGAATGGGGATAATTGCTAAGATGAATACTGCCGGTAGTAATAATTGTGCGGATTCTCTTTAATGGAAATTCTATTAAGAATGGCTCCGATAACTTTTATATTTGAAGTTTTCAAGGATTTAGAAATCCTGAGGATAACCTTTTTTGGTGTTTTCCCGCTCTCTATAACCATGATAAGGCCGTCTGTTAATTTTGATAGAATAACTGTATCCGTAACAACAGCAACGGGCGGAGTATCAAACAAAACAAAATCGAAATTTTCCTTAGCGGAATTTATAAATTCCTTCATTTTATCGCTGGAAATCAGTTCAGACGGATTCGGCGGACAAACACCACAAGTAACTAAAAAGGTGTTTTCTATTTCCGTTTCCTGTACTAAATCCTCAAACTCTGCCCGGCCGGAGAGAAAATCACTCAGGCCTTTCTCGCTTTTCTTTCCTATGTTTTTCTTGCTAAAAATTTTATGTAAATTTGGTTTTCTCATATCCGCGTCTACCAGAAGCACACGTTTTCCGCTGTTAGCTATAACAGTACCAAGGTTAGACAGATTTGTTGTCTTTCCTTCCCCGGGGCCCGGGCTTGTAACAACCATGCATAAAGGTTGATCTTCAGCTGATGAAATAAGTAATCTTGTCCGGATTGACCTGTATACTTCAACTACTGAATCTTTGGGCTTAATATGCGCTAAAAAGCCCTTTTCGTATTTTTTAAACCCTTTTTTAACTTTACCAATCTCAGAAACTGCTCCCAAAAGGAGCCAGTCTGCCAGTTTTTCCGTATCCTCTATGCTTTTTACAGTGTCATCCAGATACTCAAAGAAAAAGGCAAGCCCTATTCCCCCGAAAAAACCCATAACCGCGGCAAGCAAAACATATAGTTTTTTCTTCGGTTTTGTCGGTATAACCGGTTTTTCAGCAGGATCTAATATACTTACATTGTTTGCCTTAAGGCCTTTAATCGGATATCCACCTTTAGCCGCGAAATCCTCTTCACTCACATCGTACTCAAAAGTTGCTTTCTTTACATTTTCAATTGACTCAATCATTTCCTTCATTTCTTCTCTTAGCCGTATCATCTGGGGATGCCGGTCTTTATACGTCTTACTGTACTCAGACAGTTTCGCGTCCAGTTTTAAATACTCATTTTTCAAGAGATTCCTCATCTCATCTCTGCTGATATAGTAAAGATTGCGATTTACATATATATTCGCTATACGATTGGCTATTTCCGCGGCAAGCTCCGGATCTTTGTTGTCCACATGCAACTTCAAAAGGCGGGTATCCCTGACAGGCTCAACTGTAATAGTTTTTAAAAAATTATTTACAGGGTCTTTTGCCTCAGCGTATTCTTCTTTCCGGGAAAGATTAAATTCATTAAATACCCTGTGAACAATGGAACGTGAAGTAATAATTTCTATCTGGCTCTGGTAATACTCTTTATAAGCATAGTAGTTCCGCGATTCCAGCGATACCACACCTGAGGTTGTCAAAACATCGGGGTTTTCTATATCTACCAGAAGAGTTGTCGTGGCACGGTAAACAGGCTTCATGTTAAAACTGATTACCGCTACAACCGAAACTAGCGTAATAAAAAATAAGACAACAAATCCGATTCTGCGGCGAATAACACTTACATAATCTTTAAGGTGAAACTCTTCTTCTATATTTGATGCAGCCATTTGCCTCACTAATTCCTTATTAGAAAAAACTTTCCGGCACAAAAACAATATCATCCGGCTTGATAATAATATCTTTTTCTTTTTGCCCCTTCTGTGTAATATCCGTTATCTTGACTATTATAGTTTTTTTCTCCCCGTCTTCTACGCGTATAACCCTTGTATTGTTTATGCTGGCATCTTCAGTAAACCCCGCCGCCATCGCTATCGCCTCAAGAATTGTCATATCCTTTTCAGCGGCCATATCATACTTGCCGGGACGCCTCACTTCACCCATAACAGAAAACTGCCTGGGATGATATTCTTCAATAAAAATCAGAACTTGAGCATTGACAATATAATCCTTTTCAAGCAGATCTTTTATTTTTTTTTCCAGTTCCTGGACTGTCAGGCCTTTAACCAACAGCTTCCCAAGCAGAGGAAAAGTTATTTGTCCGTCTGCGGTAACCCTTGTTTTCGTAGTTAAATCAAGGTGCTCATGCACGGTTATCGTCAGAACATCTATCGGCTGTATCTGATATTCCGGATTTTGAGCACAAATCGCCGTACACAAAAATAACATTAATGATAAAAGGATTAAAGAATTTTTCATTTTGAAAAAGGAATCTCCCCGATATTTATTTGGCAGGAAATTAAGGAAGCTTAAAAACCTACTGTTCCCCTGACTGACAACAAGTGATCTTTAAAATCAAAGACCGGAAACCGTGAATCCCTCTGCTGGTATTCATATCTGCCCTCGAAAGAAATCCATTTACGCATATCATACCTGAGAGAACCGCCTCCTCCGAACAGATGGTCATATCTTTCACCTGTTTTGTCGCCTTCCGTAGTTTCGCTTGGATAGCAATTATACTGGTAAGCGCCAAAGAGTGTCCCGGTTATTTTTTTCCTGAACCTGTGATTGTAGTTCAAACTTACAAAATTGACATTATAATAATTCATGTTCTTATATGTTGATTCATATATGCTTCTTTCTATGCCAACACTTACAATGTCATTATCAGTAATAACGTAGTCAATATCTCCTCTGGCAACAAAACTTGAAAAGTCATCGTCAACCGTAAGGCTCGATTCTTCATACTTCTGGTACCTGAAACCACCCTTCACATCAACCGTAAAATCTTTATCCAGCTCACCCCTGAGCCCTATCAGGTTTTCGGTGTACCACGAATCAGAGCTTGATTTACTCTGATAGTTAATAAACCCAAGATAATTCTCAAAAAGAATAGACGTCTTGGGTAAAAATCTGTAAGCCAGGTTTGCGTCTATTTTATTCACATGCCTGTCTTTATCTTTGTAGGTCAATGTTTCAAATATATCCATGTCTCTGAGATAATCATCTATTTCAAAAGTATAGCCGACATCAAATTCTAACTGGTCAAACTCCGATGAGATACCGGCCCTGAGGTTGTTATACTGCTGTCTTATTCTGTTGGTATCTTCCGAGCCTGCTCTATGGGTAAAGCGCCTGTATATATTACTGACTGTAATCTTAAAATCGGTAAGGTTTATTTCAGCGAGTCCTCTGACTAAATGGTCTATATGATCCTCGTCATGTTTTGCAAAAAAGTACGCGCCTAAATTATATTCAGCAGTAAGCTTATGGTCGTAAACAGGAATTTCGATCCCGACAGAAGGGTTCAAAAGTGTTATTATATCCGACTCTTCGTCTTCATTCGACAGATAGATATTTGTGTCGAATGTCTCCTTTACCTTGAAAGCGCCGTGAAAAAGAAAAGGATCAACTTTTAACCCTTCTCTATCGGGTAAATCTCCCGCGCTTGTTCTCCAGCTGGTGGTAAATTTACGCATATCCGGCAAATCCTGCTGGTCGGTAAACTCGGCATTCACAACACCGCCGCACACTAATAAAACTAAGCCCGCGAAAACACAGACTGTAACAACCCTTAACATTTCCTTTTTAATATTTAACATTTTAATACAGGTCCCTTTTTGATTTGTTTCGGAATATTATCCGCCAAACACTTTGACAGACCTAATTAAAGAGATTTTAACAATAAATGGATTAATGTCAATAAAATTCTGCCGTTTCTTCCTCATTTTGTTTTTTAATATTTTGAACCTCATTTTCCAACTTTTCCATGCTTTCTAATACAATTCCTACATACAAATGGTCTTTTCCAAGCGATTTTTCAAAAACCGCCAGTGCTTTTTCAAAACATAACCTCGCTTCAGAATATTTTTTTTGAGCTTTATACAACTGGCCCAAATTGTGCAGGGATTGTGCCACAAACTGATGTTCTTTTCCGAAAGCATTTTCATCTATAGTTAGTGCTTTCTTATAAAGGATTTCAGCCTCCGCGTACTTCTCCTGAGAATGATACAGCGAGGCCAGATTATTCAGGGCTCTTGCCGTATATGGATGGTTTTCACCAAAACTCTTTTCTATAATTGATAATGCCCTTTTACAGAGGATTTCAGCTTCGGCATAATTGCGCAGGGAATGATAAAGTTCTGCCAGATTGGTCAAGGATTCCGCCACATTAGAATGGCCGCGGCCAAAGAGTTTTTCTCTTATTGCCAGAGCCCTTATGTAAAGGGGCTCAGCTTCAAGATACCTGCCCTGGAGTTTATATAGCTTGGCCAGATTGTTAAGATCTATTACAACTTCAACATGATCTTTCCCAAAAGCCTTTTCATCTATGGACAACACTCTTGCATAGAGGGGTTCCGCTTTGTCATACCTGCCCTGAGTGCTGTAAAGCTCTGCTAAAACGGTCAGATAACCCGCGGTTTCATGACAATCCGGGCCAAATCTCTCATCAGCCGCTTCTAAAGCTTCATTAGCTGTTTTTACGGCCTCAGAATACTGCCCCTGTTCCTGAAGCATTAGAATTTCTGAACAAAAATCCTTCCATGATTTTTCCTCAGAAGAAACAGGCAGGGCCAATAACAGGAAACACACCACTACTAAAACAATCTTTATTAATATTTTCAATCGTTCCGGTCTTTAAGAAGAGGATACCCGTTTACTAACGCGGAATTAGCCGATCTAATTTCCGCTTGCCTGATCTATCCCAACCTTACTAATCCACGAGCTAGGACGTTCCGGCGGGCTATAAGCTTCCGCGACAATCGGGGCAAAATCAATATTAGCAATCACTTCGGCAGCTAAATTCAGCGGTACTTTGGCATTCACATCATCAACAGGGGGCATATATTCGTTTTCAACCATGTACTGAACTTTTTCCTCAATACTGGGATCACCCTTTCCGCCAGCCAACTTATAAAGAATATTTACCATATCCTTGATGGTGATCACCTTTTTCGCGTCGGAGTCCATAAAAGCGTCTATACCATATGACGCTAAGATATTGGAAATAACTTCAAAATGTTCCGCGTCTGAAAGGCCTTCTGTTTCAGCCGGCATTTCTCCCTGTGCCGCGTCAAGTATCGGAACCATTAAAAGTTCGGCAAATTCCACATTTGTAATCGCGCCCGCGTCCGGAATCGCGTTCGCATTGGAAGAAGATAAAGAAATACCCCACACCACAAATAAAATAACCGTTAAAGTCGAAAACATTCTTTTCATTGTATTACCCTCAATTTTATGTTTGTTATTCGATTAAGTTAAATTAAAAAATATCATAAATATCCACTTATTGCAAGTGTTTTTTTTGGAATACCGCTTTTAATCATCCAGATGTAAGTCCACATAAGTAGCCATTAGTTCCCCGATTTTCGCAGGCAGTTTTACGACAAAATAATGGTCAGTAATAACATGTCCCATTTCGTGCGCGATAACCGAATCGGATATATCGCGTTCTGTCGTGTATATTGTTTTATACTTGTGAATATAAAAAGATATAAAACCGTCTTTTTTTCTAAAAATCCGATAATATTCATCATCTAATTCTTTTCTGTCCTTAAAAATTTTCATCTTGACATCTTTTGTCCGGGGATACATTTCAAGTAATTTCTTTACCCTGTTAAATAAAATATCCAGCCTGTCAGCCAGCTTCTCAGCAGAAGAGGAAAAGGCATCGACTTTAAAAGATCCATCAGTATAAAATCTTCTTCTCAATTTTTTCTCGATTTTCTTCAGGTTAGCATTCGGCCGGTAATAGACCGTAAAATAACTACTTTCTATGGTAAGCCATTCGCCGCTTGACGCGTCTCCGCTGTCTTCAGCAAAAAGAGGTGATGAAGCCGCGCAATAGAAAAAAAGGCACAGTAATAAGTGTAGAATTACCGCAAATCCCTTTCTAAATATTTTATCAATCAAAACGGCGCCGGCTCGCATATTTTACACTATGTTATGTATTTTGAAAGAACAGACTTTGCCTGTTCAAGTTTATCTTTACAGTCCTCAATTTCAGAACATGATTCCAACTTAGCAATAGCCTGTTTTATTTTTTCAATATCTTCCTTAATTGTTTTTGTCATTTCATTAAGGCTTTCAGCAAGATCTTTTCCTTCGTCTCTATGCCGCAAACTAAACTTTTTCCTTAGATTCCCCGAAGCCACTTCCTGAATATCTTTTTTCATACGGTAAATCGGGCCGACAATCCTGTTAGAAGCAACAAGTGTAATCGCGATAGTTGCTAACCCCAGCAACAAAACCACAATTGTACTGCTGAACAGAACCGCCGGTAATATAAACTCCGCGGTACTCTTTATGATAAGCCGGGAATTCTCAAATGTCGTCGTAACAGTAGATCTCGACATCGCGTAGATGATAGTTCCGGAAACAATCGCCCCTAATATAACAAGAGTACAAAATTTGACAACAAACCTTATTTGGAAATCCTTTTTGATAAAATAACTTTTTCTTTTATTTTCGTATTTGCCTTTCATCTTTATTTCACCTCACTCTCATTTAGTTCCATCAAGTTTAATTTCTTTCAAAAGTTTTCTATCAACTTTGATCAAAGCCTCTTTTCTTAAACCGGAAATCCAATCTTCAAGAGCCTTTTCTTTCTTCCTGTTTAATATGTTTTCTTTTACCTCCATGGATATTTCCTCAAAAGGCCTTGTTCTTATAGCCTCTTCTTCCATCGCTCTTATGACCACCCAGCCATCCCCGTATTTTACAGGAGAGCTTAATTCCCCGGTTCTCAAAGAAAAAAGAGGATATTCCAGTGATTGAGGCAAATCTCCCCAAAGCCACCATTCAGGAGGCTCATCTGAAACAATGTTTTTCTCCATGCCCTTTTTTACTTCTTCAAAATTATCACCGGATTTGGACAGCCTGTCAGCGGATAATTTATCATTTAGAACTATTATCCCGGCAAGAATTTTGCGCCTCATACGCTTGTATTCACACAATATTTCAGTATCTTCCACACAAATATCATGAAAAAGCTCGTTAGATTTGTATTTTAAAACCAGCTTCAATAATGCCTGCTTCCAGTACCCCTCTATTTCCTTCATAAACTCTCTATCTTTGTCAAAATTCTGTTTCTGGGCCTCCTGAAGTAAAATATTTTTTGTTATCAAACTTTCCAGCAGCCTCTCTTTTGCTTCCAGCGGATTGGATAATATATCTTTTTGTGAAAGTGTAAAATCAGCCTCATTCTTAAAATCCGCAACGGTAAGTTCATAATCATTTATCCCGGCTACAACACGCGCGTCTTCAGATCCGGGATCCGCTGAATCACATCCGCATCCGCAAAAAATAATCCCCGACATAACAACCGCAAGTATTGTGAAAAAACATTTAGCCTTAATATTCGTTTTCACGATTTTTCTCTCCTTTGACAGCAAATTTTAATATCCCCCGATCCCGAATAAAACGACAGGAATCGTTTTAACAAAAATCTTAAAGTCAAGCCATAATGACCAGTTATCCAGATATTTAAGGTCCAGCTTCATCCATTCGTTGAAATCCACTTTATTTCTGCCGCTTATCTGCCATAAGCATGTGAGGCCCGGGCGCATGGACAATCTCCTGCTTTGCCAGAATTCATATTTCGCCACTTCTTTCGGAATCGGCGGCCTGGGGCCGATCAGGCTCATATGTCCGAGAAAAACATTAAAAAATTGAGGAAATTCATCAATACTGAATTTTCTTAAAAATTTTCCTGCCCGCGTAATACGGGGATCCTTCTTCATCTTGAAAACAGGGCCGCTCATTTCATTCATCATTTCAAGCCCCGTCAGTTTTTCAGAAGCTTTTTTATACATGGTGCGGAATTTATACAAAAAAAACGTTCTACCATTCAAACCAACTCTTTTCTGTACAAAAAATACCGAGCCGTAAGATGTTAGTTTTACCATAAGTGCTGTCAACGCAAAGATCGGGGACAGTATGATCAAAGCAAAACCCGAAAAAACAACATCTATCGCCCTTTTAATGAAAAATTCCCATTCCCGGGCAACTGTGGTCTCAAATGTAAGAAGGGGCATTCCGTCAATTTCTGTCTGGCGTGATTTAGCCAATTTTAAATTAAATAAATCCACAGCCACTGTTGCCTTAACTCCTTTTGTTTCACAGGTGTAAAGGGCTTTTTCAATGTAATTTAACCTTGACCTCGGCACCACAAAAACAACCTCATCCACAACCTTTCCGTACAGAATCAAAGGCAAATCCTTGATATCCCCTATCACATCAATACCTTTAACCTTTTTAATCCCCCTGCCCGGCTCATCGCAAACAACACCCAATATCTTAAGCCCCCATTCTGAACGATTTTTTACCTTTTCAATAAAATCGGCAGCCCGCTTTCCTGTCCCGACAACAAGAAGCCTCCTGAAATTATAACCCTGTTTACGAACATAACGCATGATATTAAAAACCACTATCTTCTCCAGCAGGAGAAAAGCCGGGCTAACCATCATAAAAATAGCGAAAAACATTCTGCTTACAAACCTCAACTTAAAGAAAAAAATCATGGCGCCAAAGACAACAACAGTAAAAAATGCCGATTTCATAACTATCCACATAATCTCAAAAACCGCTTTCCTGCGCATAGAACCATACATGTTGTTTAAATAAAGCATACTGACCCAAACAAGAACCGCGAGGAACAGCACAACTGAATACTTCTTTAACGACACAGGCATATAGTTAACAACTTTAACGGAAGAAAAGATATCAAACCTGTAGAAGCTGTGAAAATATTGTCTTATAAAAAACGCGTAAACAAAAGACAGTGACACAATAAGCGCGTCAAGTATTATCATCGCCCGCCTTATTACTTTATCTCTCTCGTGAAGCATCAAAAACACTCCGGGTTATAACGCTCTGTTTCCTTCATTACAATAGCCGCATACACCACATATAATAACATATTAGCCGGCATATGAAAATTAAAATCCACCAGCCCATGGAGAGATAGGCTAAGCATTCCGACAGCACAGCCGAGTACAACAGGATGAAACACCCCTTTTGTCAAGCCTCTTCCAATTATAATCACCAGTATGAAAATCATGAGAGGAAGAACCATAACACCCATCTCCGCCGTCATATGTAAATAATCATTGTGAGCGTAATGGGCGCGGGCATTAAGGCCAACAGGCCGATAATGGGGAAACCCCCAGACAAACGTCCCTATCCCGGTACCTATCAGAGGATTAGCTTTTATCATCTTAATTGTGCCATCCCAGATTTGTAAGCGGGTTTCCAATGTTGCTTCACCCAAAGCTACATCAGAAATACTATTCACGCGCCTGGAAATTGAACCTTCCCTTAAATAAGCTAATGAAAAAATCGCTGCCGCAATAAAAAACATTATTAACAAACTTCTCATTCTTAAAATATTTATCCTTATTAACAAAATATTCATTACAAAAAGAGCAATTGATAACGAAATCCAGGCCCCGCGTGATTGGGCAACAATAAAAGCTGACATCATTATAACTAAAGATCCAATCAACGCTATTCTCAGGGCGATGCCGGAAAACTTATAGAGGATTATTGCCCCTATTGTTACAGGTATAACCAGTTCAAGATAACCTGAGAAATGATTATGATTTACATATGTGGATGCTAAAAAGTTTTCCGGATTCCACCACCAGTGAGGCAAAAACCCAAAATACTGAAAAAGGCCAAAGACAGAAATACCGGTTCCGACACATATAACCAAACCAATCAAATATCTCCTTAATTCGCGGCTATAATTATTCAAGATAAGATAGTAAAGGCCGACATAACTCAATAGCCGCAGTAACGCGTAAAAGCTGTCATGTTTGTATATAGAAAAAATAAATGAAATTGACGCTAATGAAACAAAAAGAAAAATTAATATGTCAAATGAAGTTATGTGTAACTTTGTATAAAGTGTTTTTCTCACGTTATTTAATCTCCACAGCCATAAAAATGCAATAAGCGCGACTGCTAAAAGAATCGGCGTAATCGACCAGACGCGTTTGGGGACCGCGCCGAAAGCAAGAGGGCTCCATACAAGAATGAACGTCAACCCGCAAAAAATCAAAGTTTTGTATATTTTATTTAACATCTTTTACCGCCTGTGCTTCTCCAACGTACAAATTTCTATCTTCTCCGCTGCTGGAATCTCCTCCATTATTAGCAAACGTAACACTTAAAATCTTTATGCCGCCATCAGTATTTACATTAAAATTATATTCCTTCCATTCAGAGCTATCCACAAATGTTTGGCCTATGTCTTTTCCATCCAACTCTACAAACATGTACGGCCAAATATTATATGCCTGTGAACCTTTAGCCTGTACCTTAATTGTTATATTACCCTCAGGAACATTTATTACAGCGTCTATTGTTCCACTCCAATACATATTCCCGGATCTATAAGCAGCCTTTTCTTTTAGTGATCGGCCCTGCCAATCTTTTCGAGAAACCGAACTTACATTTGATACTTCAAAAGCAGAGGTTTTCTTGAAATTTTCGATTCTTATTCTCTTCGCGGCCATCCCGCTTTCAAATTCTTCCGGGTTTTCCTTTTTTCTGTAAAGGCCAACTTTCCTTTTTTGTTTCAAAAAATAGTCATACAGCCCATTTTTACTGACAAAAAAAAGTAATATTTCATTAGCCGCTAAATTACCCGGGGTGGTTTTTTGCAATAATTCAAAATCTTTTGTATGTTTCCAGAGGCGGGGATAAATATAATCAAAACCATACCATGGATATTTTTCAACAATGAACCTTAATCTATCTAAAATCAATTCTCTTTCGCCGTTATTAAGAAAATCCCATATTCCTATGCCAGCATAACCCACGGAATATGATATATTAAATCCATTTGGATCATTTTCCAAAGCCCTCACAAAATTCTTAAAAGCCTCACCAACATTTCTTCCTTCAAGCTTTAGCTGAATTTCGCCAAGTTTCAGCGAATACTCCGCGCTTCGCGAGTTAAGATCTAGAGCCCTTTTGTATAACTCTTCTGCCCGCGTAAGCCATAAAGTCTCATCTTCGCGATAAAAACTCTGGAGCATTAAAAAATTGCCGTATTCCGCGAAGTATTCCGAATTGAAAGGATCTAATTCTACAGCAGAATTAAAGCTTTCCTCAGCGCCTTTCCAAAGATACGCTTTTTCGAGCCTTTTCGCGGACCTATACTGTTTATCAGCATTAAAATGGCGAATTACCGCGTTAGCAACAGTAAGAATTGAAAGAATCAATACAATATTAATTACAAGCCGTTTCATATCAATTTCTACTATTAGATTTATTATATTTCTGCTTTAGAACCAACCAGAAAAACTTTATATCATGTACAAGATAGCGTTTCCAAAGCCGCTTTGGTTCATGTATCAAACGCCAGAACCACTCAAAGCCTGTCTTTTGCATCAAGACAGGAGCACGCTTTACAAACCCTGAAACAAACTCAAAACTCACACCTATTCCAATTGACACCGGTACCTGATATTCATCCTTATATTTATAAATCCATTTCTCCTGTTTAGGAGCGCCTAACCCTACGAACAATATATCCGCTCCGGACTCATTTATACTTTTCACTATCTTCGCGTTCTCTTCCATGTCATTTTCAAATCCAAATGGCGGTGAATACATCCCCGTTACGCGCAGTTTCGGATATTTATCTTTTAAGACCCTGGAAGCCTTCACTGCCGCCCCCGGCCTACCCCCGAGAAAGAATATCCTATACCCTTTTTCTGCCGAGACCTCGCACATCTTCGGAAAAAGATCCGAACCCGATATCTTTTCCTTTAAAGGTGTGCCCAAATATCTGGAGGCCCATAATAGAGGCATACCGTCTGCCAGGACAAGAGCAGCATTTTTATACAACTCCCTGAATTCCCTGTCATGATGTAATTTAACAATATGATCGGCATTGGGAGTGACTATAAATACCTTATGCCGCTCGATTATAAAACGCTCTATCGCATTAATCGCATCACGCATTGAAACATTATTAATATTGATTCCGCAGATATTCACTTTATCAAACATTTTCATTCCTGTTATTTAAACAGTTACCTATAAAACCAACACTCCAGAACAATAAGCAAAGTAAAAACGCGGGGAACACCATCACAAAATGATATACATGATGCCAACCTGCTTGAAATACCCTCGATATTATCCTGAATAATTTTATACACAAAAATCCAGGAAATAATATTATCGGCATTACTCCCTTATAGATAAAACTGTTGTAATACCTCTTTCGATAAACGCTAATATATTTGCCCAATATCATTTGATTTTTAAGGACACTTTTCCAATCTTCTCTGAAAATATGAAATACCTTTGCCTCAGGCACAAACCATAGCGGCCTGATTTTTCCCACATTCAGGCCGAAAAGAACATCTTCCGCGGCGCGTGTTTCGGGAAACCCAGCCGCTTTATGAAATAATTTTTTATCACAAAACATATTACATGAGGGAACAAATTTCTTGATCCTCGCACTCCCGACTGCTATGTACTCATTAAATTGAAGATAATATTGTGCTAACGCAATAGCCTTCTTCTTTTGAAAATCTGGTATTTCAAGGCCGCCTCCCCCTACCATGCAGCCATTTTTATAAGCCTTTTCTATGTTCTCAATCCAATCATGGCCCGGATAAGCATCTGAATCTATAAAGACCAATATCTCGCCATTTGCGTGTCTCGCCCCTATATTCCGGCTGATGGCCGGTATAATCCTTTCGCCCGCGGTTATAACTTTTAATTTATCAGACTCA
This sequence comes from uncultured bacterium, assembly GCA_965369805.1. Lineage (GTDB taxonomy): Bacteria > Auribacterota > UBA6266 > UBA6266 > UBA6266 > JAGLRQ01. Next base: position 754 of record CBDURG010000006.1, on the reverse strand, counting down.
TATCGCGAAAGTAAGCCTTTCGTACCGACATCGTTAGAAGAATCTACTACAATAACTTCTGATATCAAGCCTTTTTCCGTTTGCGCCCTCAAAACATCAAGAACCCGGCCTATTGTCAAAGCCGAGTTAAACGACGGAATTATTACGGATATCTTTTTTTTCATCGTCAAAATCCATACCTCTTAACATAAGCCCTATTAAAAACCAAAAATACCAGTTAAACGCGAGATAGTAGAGCATATTATCAGCCAGACAGATAATCATATAACTTACAACATAAGCGAAAATAAGCGCGTACCCCGCGGATAAATCGGCGAATGCCTTTCCGATTCGTGAAAAGAATCTCCTGGCGATGTATAAAAAAAGCATGAAATAACTTACCAGTCCCACTATGCCGGTTTCGAATAATAACTCAAGATAACTATTGTGAGACTGGACACTTTTCTGTTCCCAAAATTGAACAATAAAAAAATTGCGTGACAAAGCGCCGAATGATGCCAGGCCATGCCCGTAAATAATTTTCTTTTTTATTAACGACAAACTGCTTTTCCATAATTCTACGCGCCACGCAAGCGAATTTACTTCGGTCCCGACCTTGACACTTAATCCTGTAAATAAATCCTGGATTCTGCTCATAACACCGGGATGCAGTAATAATAGAAAAGGTAAAATGATAGAAAAAACCAGGTACTTCTTTTCCTTTAGAAGTCCATATATAAATAATATTCCCCAGCAGGCTGACCACGCGCTTCTT
>CBDURG010000005.1:0-29584 GCA_965369805.1 uncultured bacterium | reverse complement strand
GGTTGAGTGGAAACCATCTGCGGAGAAAAAGTTAAAAAAGATCGACAAGCAGAATATTCCCAGAATTTTAAAAGCAGTTGAATTGCTATCTGAAAATCCCTTTCCGGAAAAATGCCGTAAGCTGGTAGATTCTGAGGCAAGTTATCGTATACGTGTTGGAGATTACAGAGTGATATATCAGGTATATGCTGGCGAGAAAGTTGTATGTGTCTATCATGTGAGGCACAGGAAGGATGTTTATCGTCGCTTGTAAGATGTAGTTTTAAAGATTTATGATCTTTGGCATAGAGAAGAGTCCTAAAAAAACCGCTTATACAGCGGTTTTTTTAACGAACCTTCCGCCGCAAGAAGACTTATGGGTCCTGAAACAAGTTCAGGATGACAGCAATATGAAAATAGTAAAAATAGGGACATGTCTGATTTAAATAAGTTATTAACGGATCTTCTACCGCAAGAAGACTTGAATACGAACTGAAGTTGATGTATTAATAGAGCAAGGTTCTACAAAAAACTTGAAATCTTTATGGAAAATCCCAGGCATCCTTCGTTAAATATCCACAGGTATAAAGAGGAAGAGAATGTATGGGAAGGGTATATAACAGATAAATACCGGGAACACAAACTTGCCGGCAATTAGAAAGATAGGAGAGAATGTCATATTGGCCCTGATTGGCTGTTAATTTATAAGATAGGACGAGATGAGATAATATTTGAGAGGACAGGAAGTCATTCTGACTTGTTTGAATAAAGATTTGATAGTTATTGACAGATAAAATTTTTTTTTGTAGCATTATGCTGTTTTTCCATTGATGTTTTTATAATTTGGCGCATAGAGATGAATAATATTGTTGAAATAGAAAATCCGGAATATCCTCAGCTTCTTAAGCAAATTAGTGACCCGCCGAAAAAGCTTTATTTTAAAGGAACCTGGGACAGCTCTCTTTTTGAAAGATGTCTTGCTGTTGCCGGGTCAAGAAGGATGACAAGCTATGGAAAGCAAATTACACGCAAACTTGTATCAGAGATAGCAGGTGCCGGCATCACTATTGTTTCCGGATTTATGTATGGAATTGACGCGACGGCTCATCAGGCAGCCGCTGAAGCAGGGGGGAAAACCATCGCGGTGATGCCGTGCGGAATTGATATTATCCATCCCGAATATCAGGAAAGTTTGTATAATCATATACAGACAAGCGGCGGGCTGATTATTTCTGAATTTGAAGGGGCTTTTCCACCGGCACTATGGACTTATCCGAAGCGTAACAGAATTATGGCGGGCTTATCCCGCGCGGCTATGATTGTCGAGGCGGGGGAAAAAAGCGGTTCATTAATTACTGCCGGCTTTGTAAAGGAGTACGGCAGAAGGCTCTTCGCGGTTCCCGGGCCCCTTACCAGTAAATATTCTGTCGGCACAGCGCGGCTAATTAAGGGCGGGGCGGATATAGTGACCGGCGCGGAGGATATACTCGCGGAGTTTAATGTAACGGGGGCCAAAGCTTTTAAAAACCCTTCACAGCATTTAAAGTTGACAGAAGAGGAGAAGGTTATTGTTTGTATTCTCGAAAAGGAACCGATGGAAATTGACGGAATTTCACGTTTAGCCAGGGTTCCAATTTCTGAAGCCGGCTCCGCTCTTTCGCTAATGCAGTTAAAGGGTATAATTATTGAACAAGAGGGGAAATATTATGTTAATTAAAGTGCCGTCAGCATCCAATTCCGGCCTTGAAACAATTGGAGTAGATGTAGAGGTTAATGTCGCGGGCAGGGGCCTGCCTGCTTTTGAAATTGTCGGCTTGCCCAATAAGGCAGTTGATGAAAGTAAGGAAAGGGTAAAAACTGCCATTGTAAATTCTAATATTAAATTTCCCAGAAGAAAAATTACCGTAAATTTAGCTCCCGCCGATGTTCCTAAAGAAGGTTCTTTCTACGATTTACCCATCGCAATGGGAATACTTTCAATTGTTATGGGATGCAATCTGCCGGAAAAGAGCCTTTTTTTCGGCGAGCTTTCACTTGACGGGACTCTCCGCCATACGAAGGGAGCATTGCTTCTGTCGTTATTCGCGAGGGAAAAAGGAATTGAAAATATATTTGTCCCGAAAGCTTCCGCGAATGAAGCGGCCATTATCAAAGGGGTTAATGTTTACCCTGTGGAAAGCCTTAACCAACTGCTGTCGTATTTTTCAGGGGAAGCACAGATGGAACCGGCGAAATATCAGGAAGCGAAGGATGACTGGATAGGAACTCAAGCTGAGTTTGATATGTTTGAAGTTTTGGGCCAGGAGCAGGCAAAAAGGGCTATGGAAATTTCAGCCGCGGGGGGGCATAATCTTTTTATGATTGGAAGCCCCGGTTCCGGAAAGACCATGCTCGCGCGCGCTCTTCCGGGTATACTGCCCTCGCTCACAGAGGAGGAATCTCTTGAAGTTACAAAGATTTATTCGGCTTCAGGGCGTATTCCTCCTGAAGGTTCTCTTGTTAAAACACGCCCGTTTAGAGTTCCTCATCATACAATTTCACAGGTAGGGCTTATAGGAGGCGGAACGAAGCCTCAGCCGGGGGAAGTAAGCCTGGCTCACAGAGGAGTGTTATTTTTAGATGAATTCAGTGAGTTTCCGCGTTCCGTTATGGAAGCTTTGAGACAGCCTATGGAAGACGGTATTCTTACCATTTCCAGAAGCAGGGAAAAAGTCAGCTACCCTTCCCGCTTTATTCTTGTTGCCTCGGCTAATCCTTGTCCCTGCGGTTATTTTTACCATCCTAAGAAAGCCTGTGTGTGCACCAGAAGAGAAACAGAGAAATACAGGAAAAGGGTTTCAGGGCCTATTTCCGACCGCATAGACCTTCATGTTGAGGTTCCTGTTGTTGATATTAAGAAACTTTCGGAAGATAAGCAGTTAAAAAGCTCTCTGGAATCATCCGCTGAGATGCGAAAGAGGGTGATAAGCGCGAGAGACATTCAAAATGAGCGGTTTGGAAAAGAGAAAATCCATACAAACTCGGAAATGAAAAACAGCCATATCAGAAAGTACTGTAATGTTTCAAAAGAAGTAAAACAGCTTCTTACTCAGGCCGGCGCGAAATTTCAGATTTCTGCCCGTTCTTACTATAAAATGATAAAGGTGGCAAGGACAATCGCCGATCTGGGAGGATTGAAGGATGTAACTGTTTCCCATATGGCTGAAGCATTGCAGTACAGGCCGAGAATCCAGGAAGGGGACGTATAACTTGCTAAATATTTAAGAAGACACATATATGAAATCCGAACATCTTAAAACAGGGAGCCTGGGTGAGTCTATCGCGAAAAAACATCTTAAGCGTAAAGGATATGAGATACTTGAGCAGAATTATAAAAATAAATACGCGGAGATTGATTTAATCGCGCGAGACAAAGATAGTTTAGTGTTTGTTGAAGTGAGAACAAGGGTGGGGGAGAAGTTTGGAACTCCCGAAGAATCAATAAATAGAAATAAATTAAATAAGCTTGTTAAAAACGCGGAGGCATATATAAATTTCAGAAACTACAAAGGAAAAGCCAGAATAGACGCTGTATGTATTGTTCTTGATGAAAATAAAAAAGCGCGGCGCGTTGACCACTACAAAAGTATTACTTTATAAGAAATTCTTTTATTTTTTCGCTGAACTCCCGGCCGTGTAATAATACCGCGTCATTATGTCCTCCGCGCATCTGATAAAATTCTTTAGGCATTCGGGCGGATTCGAATAATTTTTGTCCCTGGCTGTATGGAACGATTTCATCGTTGATACTGTGTATTATCAACTTGGGGCAGTTAACCTGTTTAATTTTCAGAATCGTATTAAATTTTATGGACAGGACTTTCCCCGCGGGAAGTCCGGGGAAAACCACTTTTGTCATATCAGCGACTGATGAGAAGGTTCCAAATGTAATAACGGCGGAAACATTCCTTTTTAAAGCAAGGTTGTAAACAACTGCTCCACCCAGTGATTCCCCGTAAAGTATAATTTTTTCTTTATTAATATCATCTCTTATTACAAGGTAGTCATACGCCGCTTCAGCATCGAGATAGAGGCCTTTTTCGGTAGGGAAGCCGCTGCTTTTGCCGTATCCTCTGTAGTCGAAAATAAACACGTTAAGATTGATTGAATTAAAGAGTTTTATGGTATCAAGGCGGTGGGAAATATTACCCGCGTTTCCATGACAGAATATTACTGTTCCGATGGGTTGTTGAGCGGGTATGAACCATCCGTTCAATTTTTTGTCATCCATTGTATGGAAGATTATATTTTCGTATTTTAATCCGGCCTCCGAAGGAACAAATTCAATTTTTCTGAAAGGATGAAAAACGTTTTTCCACTCAAACCAGCGAAAGTAGAGATATAAAGCCGTGCCTGCCAGCAAAAAATAGAATAGGATTTTCATGAAATTTCTCATTTATATTAAATATATACTATATGATTGAATTATAAATTTCAAACAACAATTTGGTATTTCGTGAATTGAGAAAAATAAATTATTTACTATTAACGATTCACTGCTTTAAATCTTTTATCGCTTGACACAAAATTTCATGAGGTGTTATACTTGCTTCTCGTTGGTTTTTGTTATATGAGGTTGTAAGATAATAAGTGTAACTGTTGAAATCATTGAGGTAAAAATAAGTATTGGCAATTGATGTTTCCGTTGGTAAAATTCCTTTCGGAAGGACAATCTCGATTGTTACCGAATGTTTTTATCCCGCGCTTCTTAATTAAGGAGAGGAAGTATTGTGAATGAAAAAGTAAAAACTTTTTTATGCTTTTTCATCGTGTTGGTTTTATTTTCCTCCTTAAGTGTAACCCGTTCATTTGCCGCTAAGCAAAACTTTAAAATCAAAAAGGTTAAGCTTAATTCCGAAACGAAAATTCAGAATACGTCGGGACATTCAGGCGGCCTTATCGCGCTTTCCACAAAGGGTAAAAAGAAACACCGGTGGACGGAAATTTTTGTTACTTATAAAACTAAGCTGAAATGGGCCGATGATGTTACTCTCAAATATTATGTACAGCTTGGTTCCGGTTCTAAAGCGGTTGTATTATCGGGGGAAGAGACTTATATGGATGTTGCCTATGCGGCAACTCATAAAGCCGTAATGTATATACCTCCGTCAGTTCTGAACAGGTATGGCGGAGTTCAGAGGATTACAGTTGAACTTTTACACATGGGGGAGATTCAGGATGCTGAGGCTTTCAAGTATGCCGGCAAAAAGGCCTGGTGGGACGGTAAAAAAATTATTGCCGGCCGGCTGAGAACCAAATCTGAAAGCCCTTTCGCGCTGAAAGATTTTAATGAATACGAACTGACAAAATTGAAATGAAATTTGACTTAAACTTTTTTAATTCTAATAAAACGGTTCTCGGTCTTGATATCGGAACAAGCGCGATAAAACTTGTTGAACTGCAGAAAACCAGTTCCGGTATTAAGCTGGTAAATTGCGCGATTCATGAATTTGATTTTGATCCTGAAGATAAATCAGAGGATCACTCAAACCGGATAATTCTATCCCTTCAGAATATACTCGCAGAAAATAACATAACCCCTTCCCAGGTGGTTATAGCTGTGCCCGGACAGTCTGTTTTTACCAGATATGTAAAACTGCCTGCCGTGGAAGAAAGTAAAATAAACCAGATTATAAGCTACGAGGCTCAGCAGCAGGTGCCTTTTCCGATAGATGAAGTTGTGTGGGATTATCAGATAATCGGGGATAGAGCCAACCCGGAGCTTAACGTTGTTTTAGTTGCTATAAAAGCGGATATTATTTCCCAATTGATTGAAACGGTTTCAGTGGCTAAACTGGATACTGATATCGTGGATGTGGCCCCACTGGCGATTGGTAACGCGATAATTTTCAGCGAGAAGAAGACAGATAAGATTGAATGTACCGGCGTTCTGGATATCGGTGCGAAAACAACAAACTTTATAATTATTGAGGGAGAAAACGAGTGGACAAGAAGTATTCCTATAGCCGGACACATGATTACCAAGGAGCTTCAGAAGGAGTTAAAAGTAACATATGTTGAAGCGGAAAAAATTAAAAGAACCGAAGGGCTGGTTTTAACCGGGGATGAAAAAGGATTAACAGAACACCAGAAAAAAATCGGAGCATGCGTAGAAAAAGTTCTAAAAAGACTTTACGCGGAAATATCCCGATCTATAGGTTTTTACAGAATACAGTCCGGCGGGTCGGCACTGAAACGCCTGATATTTTCAGGCGGAACAAGCCAGCTTACCAACATCAGAGAATATTTTGTTAAAAAGCTTAATATCAGAACGGAAATGGTGGAACCTTTCAGCCAGCTGGAAATTGATTCTTACCTGGGACTTGAAGAACTGGCTTCTTTAAAGCACCTCTTCGCGGAAGCTATAGGGCTCGCGCTTAGAAAAGTTCACGAATGCGCTATCCATGTTAATTTGATTCCGAGAAAAATAGCCCGGCAGAGACAAATTAACAAACGCAAAGGATATATTCTTTTATCTGCCATTATGATTTATGTAATGATGGCAACGGTGGCGATTTATTCACGCGGTATTGTAATAACAACAAACGCGAAAATTAAACAGTACGATTTTCTAATAGGTGAAATGCGCGGGTTCAAGTATGAAATAAATCAGCAAGAGAAGAATATTAAGGGATATAAAAATGAACTGGATTTATATGCAAAACTGATGGATGAGAGGGTCTACTGGCTGGATTTATTACTGGAGCTTGAAAAGATTACTCCGGAAAATGTATGGATTTCCAAACTAATGCCGAAGAGCTCTTACAAAAATTCTAAAATATTAACTCCTTCTCTTCCAAGAAGGAGCGCGAGAGGCCGCAAAACGACAGGGAGTGTTGATTCTTTGGCGCGAGACGGAAAAGAAATCCTTCTTCTTGTCGCGAATACTACAGGTGTTTATGACGATGTTTATAAATATTTTGGAATGTTAAAAGATTCAGTTTATTTTGTTGATGATTCTGATACGAAAATTGACAAGGCGGAAAAGCCTGTTCTGGGAATAAGAAAATTCTATTTAGAGCTTAAGCTTAAAAAGGAAATTCCCAAATGATAGAGATTAAAAAAGATATCACGCTGTATATAACACTGGGGGTTTCAGCGGTTCTGCTGGTTGTTTTTGTGTTTATCCTGCGCCAGGCTTTATCCTCAAAATCCGATGCTGAGGATGAACTTCAGCAGAAGATAACAGAACACAAAAGCCTTTTTCGGGATGCCTCTGTTCCTTCCGTAATTACCGTTTCCGCTCTTAAGAAAGAGGAGGATCGTATCAGGGCTCAGAAAAATAGTATATATAACCTTCTTGCTGACGCGGATACGGAAGAAGATAAAGATATGGAGTATCCTTCGCCTGTAGAATTTAAAGATAGGCTGCTTTCCTATCAAACAAGGCTGGTTAACAGGGCCGATGCAAGCGGCGTGAAATTGCCCGGGACCCTTGGCTTTGAAGAATATGAAGGCGGAGACCTGCCTGGTGTAAGGGATATACCTCTTTTGATACGGCAAATGAAGATAATTGAGAAACTGGTAGATCTGTTTATTGACAGCCGCGTACAGCTTGTGGAAAAAATAAATAGGAGGGAGACTAAAATATCCGAATGCATGCGTATTAATGGAATCTGCACGGTTTTGAACTTCAGCCTTGAAATGACTTGTCAAACGCCGGCACTTATAAAGTTTATGGGGGGCCTTGAGTTTTTGAATAGCTTTATAATTATAAAAAATATAGAAATAGACGCGGATAAGATAAATAAAGTAAAAATGTTTATAAAAGCGGTAGATTTTAGAAGAGAAAATGAAAATTCCTAAAATACCAATGTTAAACTTTTCAGGGTTCGCGAAACCAAAGATTTTTGGTGGGATTGTAAAAAATCTTGAAAAGATTGTTTTTGTGATACTCGAGGCTATATGGCTTGTTATACTGATAACTTGTCTTTCTAAACTTTACGCGAAGAATGTCGGGGGAAAACCCATTAGAGCGGCCGGAGGAGGTATTTTAAAGGAAGGGATAGAAGTAGATTTAAGCAAATATGAGGAGATTGAAAAAAGAATTAAGAAATTAAAAGAGGGACATGGAGGCCCGGATTTAAAGATTACGAAAGATATTTTTTGCAGGGAAAAAATAAAGGCCATAGGCCCGGGCGAAGAGGAACAGGTAACGGACAGTGACAAAGATGGTATGCCTGATGAATGGGAAAGGACGTATGGATTAAACTTAAGAAAAGCTTCCGATGCTGATGAGGATAAGGATAAGGATGGGTATACAAACCTTGAAGAATTCAAAGCCGGAACGGATCCAACCAACCCTAACAGCAACCCCGGTGACATAGAATTTTTGCTAAGGAGATATACTCTGAAAGGTATTTCCAGGGAAACGGTGTCGCTTATTTTTATGGGGTACACGCAGTGGAAACCCGAGTATCTTGATCTGCAGATAAACTGGCAGAACATGAGTTTTTTCCCAAGAATCTGGAGGGTAAGTGAAGATAATCCGGATGTATATGAAGGTTTTTATATTACTGAAGAACGGTATAAGGAGGAGCTTGAAGGTAAAATAAGTATTGGGAAACCGAGTATTAATTCCAGCAGTATTAATAAAATCCGGGCAGTTCCGGAACTTGATCACAGCATTGTTCAGGCTATAATAAATAGCAGGCAGAAAGGTATTGTAAAGGATATTTCAGATCTGTCAGAGTTTATTCAGATGACTCCGGCGGAGCTGGCGGTTGTTCATGATAAAGTTGCCGCGGAGGTTAATGTTAATAATTGTTCCGAGAATGAATTGGCCGAATTTTTCGGGCTTTCCGAAAGTAACGCGAAAAAGGTAGTTGCGTATCGCGGGGAAAAAGGGTATTATGAAAACTTGAAAGAGTTCCTGAGAGTTGCTGATGTTCCAACCTCACGGCTTAAAGAGATTAAAGATGTTCTTGTCGCGAAGCTTGATATTAATTCCGCGAACAGGAAAGATATAATTAAGTTCTTTGAAAATGAACGGTTAGCTGACGCGATATTGTTCTACAGGGAAGTCCAGGGACTTTTTAAAGATGAATATGATGTGGTTTCCCGTGGGAAGATTCAGGGATACTGGGTTATTTCATGCGAGGTCAAGATCAGGGAGCTTCCTCCAAAACCCGGGAGGCCCTATGGCCAGAAGATAAACGAGTCGGAAACGGTAATCCGGATGAAGGGCGGCGACCCTATATTACTTCAATTTAAAAAAGTTACACAGGGCAAAGAACTTTTTGCGCGTGTTTATGATAGAACTTTAAATAAAGATGTTATGTGGAATGCCGGAACGGTAATTGGAAGCGATAAATCAAAATTTGAAATTGTGGAAATAAACAAAAATGAAGTTGTCTTAAGCAAAAGAGGCGAAAAATATCGGTTAAAATATAGCGGTGAATAAATGAAAGGGGTAAAAGTATGTGTGTTGAAAAAATCTTAAAAATTTGCGCGTTTTATATATCGGTTGCTGTTTTTTGTTCACTGGCAACTGTTCCTCTCGCGGCAGATTCTGAGATAGAAACGGCGTTAAGACAGCAGGAGAGAAAAATTGCTGCCGAACACGTTGTAAAAGATGGTATAGCATTTTACAAGGCGGGGGATTTTACTGCTGCCAGGGAAGAGTTTCTGAAAGCTAAGGAACTTGATCCCGGCAATGAAGCCGCAGAAAAATATCTTGCCGGGATGGAAAATAAATTGCTTAAAGCCAGGAAAGAAATGCTGAGGGATAAGGTTAGAGCCGGGGTTTCTAATTATAAAGCGAAAAATTATGAACAGGCTGCTGAACTTTTCATGGAAGTGCTTGAAATTGACCCCAACCATTCCAAAGCGCAGAAATATCTAGCGAAATGTGATACAAAGCTGGGGATTTTAGAAAAGAGGATTTCCTCTGAGCAATATTCGGGTGCTGCAACAGGGGAGATAAATGAACTTTATGAAAAAGGCAGGGTTCTTTACGATAACGCTCGGTATGATGAGGCAAGAGAGGTATTTTCAGAGATTATCGCGTATAGCCCCAATCATGTTCCCGCCGCAAGATATATTGATTCCTGTAATTCGAGATTGCAGGAAATCGCTGATGAAGGTCAGAAAGTATTAAATAAAGAGGAGATGATAACTCTCAGGAAATCCTGGTTTCCCCAAAAAGAATTCGAAAAGGAAGAGATTCCTATTGACATTATTGACATACCGGATCAAAAAATAACGGCGGCAAGGGAAAAAATAGATAAGGAACTTAACCAGGTAATACCTTTGATAGATTTTACAAACGCGCATTTGAGAGACCTTATAACATCTCTTTCCGGTATGAGCGGTGTTAATATTATTCTTGATGAGAGTGTTTTTCCCGTCGCGGGAGCCCCTGAAGACGCGGTTCTGGAAGGTGACATAACGGCGGAAGAACTGCTTGAAGACGCGGACGCGGCTGAGCTGGCTGAACTTGAAGCGCTTCTTTCTGATGAAATCGGTGAAACGGACTCGTCAGGTGTTATTGCCCCCTCTATTGAATCTGAGGAAGTGATTGATGATATAATTACGATATCTTTGAGGAATATTCCCTTAAGAGAGGCCCTTAAATATATTGTCAAAGCAAAAGGGCTTAAATACAGGATTGATGATTATGCTGTTGTAATATCCACTCCTGAAAACCTGATAGACGAAGAGATGGAAACAAGATATTATCATCTTAAAAGCGGTATCGGCGCTTTTACTGCTTTTATAAGAAGGGATGACGGGGAAGCGGGGGAAAAGACAGTATTGGGAGGAAATGTTTCGACTGAAACCATATCTATAAAAGACGTCCTTGAGCAGAGCGGTGTTCCCTGGCCCGAAGGAAGTAAGATATTCCTGCATGAAAGAACCAGTACTCTTATAGCCAGAAACAGCCCGACAAACCTCTCAATAATAGAAGATGTCTTAAGAGTTCTGGATGTAACCGCTCTTCAAATAGAAATACAGGCTAAATTTGTTGATCTTAACGAAACAGATGCTTCCGAACTCGGTCTTGAGTGGATGTTGACATCTGACTGGGGCATGAAAAGAGATAAAAGCGGTCGCGGTGTTACAATGAATGAGGATTCATTGTTTCCAGCGGGTGGTTTTGGGCAGTACCCCGGAGGTGCTTCAACCCGCTATGGTTTAACACGGGGACTGAGGTTTTTGGAGGATGCTGTGACCGGTAATCCTCTTGGAAATATCTTAAGTATTGGTGGAATTTTAACCGAACCTGAATTTCAGGTTGTTTTGCACGCTCTTTCTCAAAATCAGGCTGCTGATATTTTGTCTTCTCCGAGGGTTGTTACATTAAACAACCAGGAAGCAACCATTCGTATAGTTGACGAGTTGATTTATCCGACTGAATATGAAATAACACCTCCGATACAAAATTCTTCAGGAGTGAACATAACCGATGCGGCTGTAGCGCCCGGTGGTTTTGAAACAAGAGAAATCGGTGTAATTCTTAAGGTAATTCCCAATGTCGGGGCTGACAATAAAACAATTAATCTCGCGATAATTCCTGAGGTTAGTGAATTGACCGGCTGGACAGCTTATGATTTTGAATATGGTTTGCAGACAGTAGCATTACCCCAGCCTTATATTTCAACAAGGCTGGTTACAACCAACGTTATAATAAATGATGGTGAAACAATTGTTCTCGGAGGGCTCATGAAAGAGACGGCAATAGAAACGGAGGATAAGGTTCCTATACTGGGGGATATTCCGTTTTTCGGGAGATTATTTAGAACCGAATCCGAGAACAATGAAAAGAGAAATCTTGTGATATTTGTGACGGCAAATCTTCTTACATCGACGGGTGAAACTTTTGCAATCGGAGAATAAATTTTTTGACGAAAGGGAGAAATAAAGTTATGAGAAGGATAACAGCAGGGAATATAAAAACCGTATTAATAATCATGGGTGCACTGTTTTTCTTTTGTGTTTCCGTACCGTTGTCCGCTCAGGTTGACCACGGGTCAAAACAGGATGCTGAGAAGCTTGCGCGAGAGTACGCGAAACAGGTTGAGATTGAGCGCCAGGTAAGTAGAATTGAGGTGCGAAGGCATATTGATACTGCGGAAGAATATGTGTTCAGGGGCATGTTTGTTGAGGCTAAAATTGAATATGAGAAAGTCCTTGAAATTGACCCGGATAACAAAACAGCCAACATCCGGATTTTAAGCCTGAAAAAGAAAATAGTTAAAAGCCGGGCAAAAGATCTGAACGCGAAGGTTCGCGGAGGAATTAAAGCGTATAACGAGGGCAGATATGCCGCGTCTGTTGGGATGTTCCAGGATGTGCTGAATGAAGACCCGAGAAATAAGAAAGCTATGAAATACCTCGCGAAAGCTAAAGCGGCTCTTTTTGCTGAAGGCAGTTCGGTGAGCGTAGTAAAGGAAGTAACTATAGAAAACGGGAGTCTGGTTCTGGACAACATCGGGAAAGCTAAACGGCTTTATACAGACGGGACTCTTTATTATAAGAATGGAAAATATGCCGAGGCTATTCCGTTTTTTAAGAAAGCCCTGGATCTGAATCCCGACCATGCTCAGGCACGAAGATATCTTGAGCGCTCACTTGCCGGTGAGCGGGAAAATACTGATGATGTGTGGGATGATACAAAGGATGCCTATATTGAACAGGTTGACAAACATTGGCTTACGGAGAAAAGGAAACTTATAAAAGAAGAACCTCATAAAAATGATGCTGAATTAGCCCCGGAAAAGGACTCCGCGGCCAAATTAAAAATAGAGGAAAACCTCCGGCAGGTTATTCCTTCCATCAAACTTAAAGATGCTAATCTGAAATATGTGGTAAAACATCTTTCAGGTTTAAGCGGGATTAATATCCTTCTTGACCCCGCGGCCAGGGAGATAGAAAACCAGAACATAACAATTTCACTTACCGATATTCCCCTGCTTGAAGCGATAAAATATATTGTCCGCGCGAAAGGGCTGGTATATAGAATTGACGATTATGCTGTGATTATTACAACAAGCGAAAGGCTTTTTGATGAAGAAATGGAAACGAGATATTACCAGCTTGCCTCAGGTGTAACAAGCGGTTCTGTGTTCACCACAAGCTTCGCGGAAACCGCGGGTGAAACAACGACTATTGGAACGGCTGCCGCTTTTGAATCTACCACGACAATTCAGGATGTTCTTGAAGAATCAGGCGTTCCTTTTCCTGAAGGAAGTAAGATATTCCTTGATAAAAGGACCGGTATTCTTATAGTAAGAAACACCCCTTCAAATCTTAGTGTTATCGAAGAGGTTTTACAGAAATTAGATGTGGTTCCTTATCAGATTGAGATTGAAGCCAGATTTGTTGAATTAACTGAGACGACTTATAAGGAGCTTGGAATTGAGTGGATGTTGACTAACAAGCTGTCAGTAGGCCAGGGTTTTGATCTAAACCCCCTTCCGGACGTTAGTTCTCTGGGGGAATATGGTTACGGGCAGTATCCAACACAGGCAGGCACAGAAGGTATAACCCACGGGGTAAGATTTCTGGAAGATACGAGTGGTGAACCCCGTGGAAATATGCTGAGGTTGTCAGCAGTACTGGGTGTGGCAGAATTTTCAGCGATTTTACATGCCCTTGACCAGAAGGGGGATTCAAATGTGCTTTCAGCTCCAAAGGTTACTACTGTAAATAACAGCCAGGCGCAGATTAAGGTTGTAAGTGAATTAATATATCCCACGGAGTATGAGGTTACACCTCCTTCGACAAATGACATGGGAAGCATTGTTACGCCTGCTGTTGTTATTCCGGGCTCATTTGAAACAAGGGAAATCGGGGTTTTGCTCAGTGTTGTCCCTACTGTAGGGGCTGATAAAAATACTATAACACTTGCGATTATTCCTGAAGTCAGCCGCCTTTCCGGTTGGATAGACTATGGGACTAATGATATACCTATTCGTCAACCACGGTTTGAAACACGAAGCCTGAGCACAAGTGTTATAATAAATGACGGGGATACGGTTGTAATGGGCGGCCTCATAAATGAGATAACAATGAACACAGAGGATAAGATACCTATATTAGGGGATATTCCTCTTATAGGAAGATTATTCAGGAATGATTCAAATGAATCCGTAAAGAAAAACCTTGTTATTTTTGTTACTGCTAAGCTTATTACACCCCGCGGGGACCTTCTAAAGGAATTTATGGCAGGCGGCTCCGGTATTGGTGTTGAGTCAAAATCTCTGATTGGTATTGATTAAGCAATAATTAGCTTAAATCTTATGGTATTTAG
The DNA here is from genome assembly GCA_965369805.1 of uncultured bacterium. GTDB lineage: Bacteria > Auribacterota > UBA6266 > UBA6266 > UBA6266 > JAGLRQ01. Next base: position 15,312 of record CBDURG010000005.1, on the reverse strand, counting down.
CTGATGGTTTGTGGTTTGCCGCTTGTAGGCCATAACTTATAACTCATCCCATGTCGAAAAAAACCTTTTTAATGATTGATGGCATGTCATTTGTTTACAGGGCGTACTATGCCATCAGGCAGTTAACGACTTCTTCGGGATTTCCTACCAACGCCATCTTTGGTTTTATAAACATGTTTGAAAAACTCATTAACGATTATAACCCTGATTATATGGCGGTGGCATTTGATACTAAAGAACCGACCTTCAGACATGAAAAATACGAGGATTATAAGTCACAGAGAAAGCCTATTCCGGAAGATTTGATACCGCAGTTAGGCCCGATTAAAGATATTATAAGAGCCTTTAATGTACAGCTTTTTGAATGTCCCGGTTACGAAGCTGATGATATTCTGGCAACGCTTGCCGTGAAAACCGGCGCCGGAGGAATTAAGTCTATTATTGCCACCGGTGATAAGGATATGTTCCAGATTATTGACGGGGAAAATATATTTGTTCTTTCCCCTGGGGGAGGGGGGAAGGAAAATATTCTGTACGGCCCTGAGAAAGTAGAACAGAAATTTGGGGTAAAGCCTGATAAAATTGTTGATATGCTCGCGCTCGCGGGGGATTCAGCGGATAACATTTCAGGGGTTCCCGGCATAGGTTTAAAAACGGCCAAAGCGCTTTTAGATGAATTTGGTTCACTTGAAAATATATTGTCTGAGGCTGATAAAATTAAAAGCCCGACCCGCAGGCACGCTATAAAGGAACATGCCGATAAAGCAAGATTTTCCAGGGAACTGGTTACGCTGAATACGCGGGCTCCTGTTGATTTTAGAATAGAAGAATGTATACGCAAAACTCCTGATTTAAGTAAATTGCTTGAACTTTTTAGAAAGTTTGAGCTTACAAAACTTGCGTACAAGTACAGCGAGAAAGAACAAATTTGTCAAGATACTGTAATTATTAAAAATATAAAGGAAGCGGAAAAGTTATTTAACAAACTTGAAGGCGCGGAAAGGCTTTATTTTAAAACGATTTTTGATAAGGGAGAACCTTTCAGTGATGTAAATATTGTCGGCGTTGCCGCGATGATTGATGGGGGAGACCCCGCTTTTATTTCTACGGAAGGTCTTGGGTTAAAGGAATTAGTTCATTTGATAGGTCCGGTTTTACGGGATCCTGAGATTAAGAAAACGGGATATGGCCTGAAAAACGAAATAGTTAATTTTAAAAGGCTCGGGATAGATATCAAAGGCATAGAATTTGATGCTGAAATTGCCGCTTATGTATTAAACCCTTCAAGAAAAGATTATTCTCCTGAATCAATTATATCTCTTTATTCAGATATGATTGTACTCCCCACAGAGAAAAAGAAGGAAGAAAGGGCTTTATGGCTTAAACAGGCTGCTTCGAATCTCTGCGGGTGCGTGAAAGCCCTTCCAGGAGTACGCAAGAACCTTCTGGCGGAAATTAAGAAAAAAGCGGCGGTTAAACTTTTTAAAGAAGTGGAAATGGGCCTTTTATATGTACTGGCGGAAATGGAGTGTGAAGGAGTGAAAGTAGATGTGAAAACATTAGCCGGGCTTTCCTGTGAATTTCACCGCGGGATTAGTAAAATTGAGGAGAAAGTTTATAATATAGCAGGTGAAAAGTTTAACCTGAATTCTTCAAAACAGCTGGGAAAGATTTTGTTTGAGAAACTGAAACTTCCCGTTATTAAGAAAACTAAAACGGGGTATTCTACGGATGATGAGGTTTTAGAGGCTTTGAAAAACAAACATTCTCTTGCCGCCCTTATAAAAAACTACAGGGTCCTTTCTAAATTAGCTTCCACATATGTAGACTCTATGCCGTCCTTGATTTCTAAAAAGACAGGCCGGCTTCATACAACATTTAATCAGACTGTAACTTCTACGGGACGCCTCAGTTCAAGTAATCCAAACCTCCAGGATATTCCTATAAGAACCGAAGAAGGAAGGAAAGTGAGGGAAGCTTTTATTCCAAGGGAAGGCTGGTTTTTGGTTTCCGCGGATTATTCACAGATAGAACTCAGGATTCTGGCCCACTTTTCAAAGGATGCCGGCCTTGTCCGGGCATTTGCGGAAGGGGAGGATATTCATACTTTTACGGCTGCCCTTCTAAACGGGATTAGGCTTGAAGATGTAACGAAAAAAATGAGAAGTGCCGCCAAAGCCGTTAATTTCGGCATTATTTACGGGATTAGTTCCTTTGGGCTCGCGAAAAACACAGGTGTAGATAAAAACACGGCAGGGGAGTTTATTAAGAGTTATTTTGAGAGGTATCCCGGAGTAAAGGTATTTATTGACGGGCTTATAAAGAAAGCGAAAGAAAAAGGATATGTGAGCACCATATTTAACAGGAGAAGGTATATAAATGAATTTAAGTCCTCAAATGCCGTGGAAAGAAATTTCGCGCAAAGGGCAGCGGTAAATACTTTAATCCAGGGTTCAGCGGCAGATATTATTAAGATTGCAATGCTTAAGGTAAATGAAAAACTTAAAAAAGAATCTTTTCAGGCGAGAATGATTTTACAGGTTCATGATGAACTATTGTTCGAGGTACCTCCGCTGGAACTTAATCTTTTGGAAGAACAAATCCGCGACATTATGGAAAATGTTATTAATTTAAATGTTCCTTTAAAAGTAAAGGTAAACAGTGGTAAAAACTGGGCGGAGATTTGAAAGGCAGTGAATAGTGCACGATTCACAGGTTGTTAACTTCAGGTGGCCGATATTAAAACAATTAAAACAAACAAAATTATCATTAGCGCGATTACAGTCATTATTCTCGTTGCTATCTATTGCGGGAGTGTCTGTTTGAGGCTGGAGATGAGGAAGTATCGCGAAGAGCAGTATGGAAGAGAACTGCCGTTTACGCTTGAAAGCGCGTTGCTTTTTAAATATGCTTCAATGCTTTCAAAAGGCGAAGCCATCCCTGATATTGATAAGAGCGCTCAGTATCCTGAAGGCCTAAAGGTAAAGGAAAGGCTTTCGATAGGCGGCGAAATTTTACCCGCGTTTATTTACAGGGTCGCGAAACCGGGTATTTCCTTTCAGGGTTTTATGAGGATTTTTTTCCCCTTGTTTTATTCAATTGGCATATTTGGTATTTATCTGTCGGCTAAAGAACTTTCGGGCACAAAAATCGGGGGGCTTATTGCTGCCGCGGTATACGGGTTTTCGGCAGCTTCGGTTATACGTTCAACAGGCCTGGAGTTTTCCAGGGAAAACTTCGCGCTGCCGTTTATCTGTTTTCATCTGGCTTTTGTTTCGATATATGTCCGCCGCCGCTCTGTTTTTGCTGTAATAGGGTCCGCTCTGGTTCTGGGGGCAGCACAGTGTGTCTGGGATCTTACCCAGATATATATTGTTTTTATGGCTGTTGTTATCATCGGGTATTTTCTGATTAATGGGAGCATCGGTAAATACAGGGCGATACTTTTTTATAATACTCTTGCCCTGGTATTTGCCGGTCTGGTTTCTCCATATTTAAGATGGCATTCTTTCCTGAGTTCATATATTATGTTGTCTCTCTATATAACCTTAATTCTGTCGATTTTTCAGCCCCGAATAAAATTTCTTGCAAAAAAATATTATCTTGCTACAATATGGATAAGTTTATACGTTATCTCCTGTTGTATATCTTATTATGGCTCAGAATACGGCGATGTTTATTCAAATTTTATATCCCTGCTTTTTGGAAAATTAAGATACTTTAATAAAATACCGCTTGATCCGTCGAAATTAAACTGGGATGTCCGGGTGTTATGGACACCCGCTCTTGATTCGGTTAGCTTAAAGGCTTTTTTAAATTATTTTCATGCTCCGCTAATTGTTTTTTTCCTCGGTTTGACGGGAATGTTATTAAGTGGAATCAGAAGCCGCGATGCTTCTCTTTATCTGATGATTCCTATGGCTTTGTTCTTCTGCTTCTTGTGTTTCTTTTTTAGAAGGATGTTTGTGTTCTTTGTAATACCGTTTTCTGTTGTTGCGGGGTTCATTCCTCTGATATTCAGAAAAAATCGGTTCTTCAAGGCTCTGATTATAGCGGTTGCGTTTTTCGTTATATTTTTTGAAGGAGAAAGGTGTTATGCCTGGAGAAACCTGTGGCGCCGTGATGTAAGGTATCTGGAACTGGAAGATATTTCAACCTGGGCAAGAGAATCAACGCCTGAAGGCTCAGTTGTCCTGGCAAACTTTACTCTTTCTCCTGCAATTAATTATTATGCAGGAAGAAGTATTGTTATACATCCCAAGTTTGAGGATCCCGCTCTGCGGGAAAAAGTATTTGAATACGGCAGAGCTATTTTCAGCGTGGAAGAAAGTGATTTTATTGATTTCTGTGATAAATACGGGGTTAACTATTTTATTTTTTCAAGAGGGACTTATTCGACGGTTTCTCCGTATTCGATGAGATATATATGGAATGTAAAAAGCGAGGTACCTTCCAGCGCGGCGGCGAAATTTGAAAGCTACGGGGATGCCCCATACAGGTTTGTTCCTCTTTACTACAATGGCAAATACAGGGCATACTACTTTGTTTCCGCGGGGGAAATGGGGCTTATTAGTGAGTATATGGCTGAGTCCGGCAGGTTGCTTCAGGAAGGTGATAAGGCCTCTGCCGTAAAGGTGCTGGAAAAGGTTTTGAAGATTTATCCGCTGTATAAAGAAGCCTGTTTCCGGTTGGGCAAATTGTATATGGAAGACGGCAAGGTTGGAGAAGGGCTTAACCTGCTCAAAAACGCGAAAGAGATGTTGTTTGAATGAAAATCGCAATAACCGGCGGAATATGTTCGGGGAAAAGCACTGTTCGCGCCATTCTTGAAAAGCGCGGTATCGAAATTATTGATGCCGATGACCTCGCGAGAGAATCCGCGGAATTGAGTAAAAAGAGAATATTACAACATTTTGGGACTGGATATTTTGATGTAAAAGGAAAATTAAACCGGACGAAACTCGCGGAGAAAATTTTTAGTTCTCCTGAAGAAAGAATAGCCCTGGAGAGAATATTGCACCCTATAATAATTTCTCTTATAAAACAGGGAATGGAATGTTTTGAAAAAGACGCGAAGAAATATATAGTAATGGCTCCACTGATTTTTGAAACGGGTATTGGAGAGTTATTTGATTATGTCATTTTGCTTTCGTGCGGGCAGCGGCAGCAGATAAAAAGGCTTATGGAAAGAGAGCAAATTGCCGAAGAGAAGGCTTTTGAGAGGATAAGAGTTCAGTTTCCTGACGAGAAAAAGGGTAAAAAGGCTGACTTTATAATAGATACTTCCCGCGGTATTGGTGAAACAGAAGAAGGAATAATAAAACTTTTAGAAAAAATAGGTTTTTGAGGAGGGATTAAATGGCAAAAATAAGAACGAGTGAAGGAAAAAAAGAATTAAAAAACGCGAACTCTGTAAAACCGCCTGCCGTAAAAGATGTTGGCGGGGATTATAGTAAAAGCAAAGAAGAAGCAAAAGTTGCTGATACAGGAACTAAAAATGAAGGGGCTGCCGCGGTAATAGGTGCTGATGTAAATATTGTGACTCTTCAAAAAATGACTGTTTCCCGATTAAATGCTATCGCGAAACATCTGAGAATCGCGGCAACAGGGATGTTGAGAAAACCCCAGCTTATATTTGAGATATTAAAAGCAAAAGCGCGGGCCAACGGCCTTATGTTTGGTGAAGGTGTCCTGGAAATTCTCCCGGATAGTTTTGGGTTTTTGCGGTCTCCGAACTATAACTACCTTCCCTGTCCCGAAGATATATATGTTTCTCCTTCACAGATAAGAAGGTTCGATTTGCAGACCGGAGCCATGGTTTCAGGCCAGATACGGCCTCCGAAAGATAAGGAGAAATATTTTGCCCTTCTCAAGGTCGAAGCGGTTAATCATGAAGATCCGGATAAAGCAAAGGACAAAATCCTTTTTGACAATCTTACGCCTTTGTATCCTCAGGAGAGATTTCTGATTGAAACCGAGCCGGACAGTATATCTATGAGAGTGATGGATCTATTGACGCCGATAGGCAAGGGCCAGAGAGGCCTTATTGTAGCACCTCCCAGGACCGGCAAGACAATGCTGCTTCAGGCTATTGCGAACGGGATAACGAAGAATACCCCGGATGCGAAGCTTATAGTGATGCTTATAGATGAAAGGCCTGAAGAAGTGACGGATATGGAGAGGACTGTAAATGGGGAAGTTATAAGTTCAACATTTGATGAGCCGCCTGAAAGGCATATTCAGATAGCTGAAATTGTTATAGAAAAGGCCAAGAGGATGGTTGAGCATAAGGAGGATGTAGTTATTCTCCTGGATAGTCTTACCAGGCTGGCGCGCGCGTATAACACGGTTCAGCCTCACAGCGGAAGAATTCTTTCGGGCGGGCTTGATTCTACTGCTCTTCACAAACCCAAGAGATTTTTTGGCGCGGCGAGAAATATAGAAGAGGGAGGAAGTCTTACTATTATTGCTACAGCTCTTGTTGATACAGGGAGCAAGATGGATGAGGTTATATTTGAAGAGTTTAAGGGAACCGGAAACATGGAACTTCATTTGGACAGAAGACTGGTTGATAAGAGGGTGTTTCCTGCTATAGACATTGAAAAATCCGGGACAAGGAAAGAAGAGCTTCTTTTTCACGCGGATGAGCTGAAACGCATATGGCTCTTGAGAAAAGCCCTGCATGGAATGAATCCTGTTGAATGCATGGAGCTTATAATAAACAAGATTAAAAAGACGAAGAGCAACGCGGAATTCCTGATGTCGATAAACGGCTGATATTCCTGACCGCATAAACTCTTGACAGATAGAGTATAATTACAAATTGAGTTTATTTACTTATTAACAGAAGGGAAAATATACAGTGAAAGATAAAATCCATCCAAAATACGCGGAATCTACTGTTACCTGTGCTTGTGGAGAGGTAATCCATACCCGTTCCACAAAGCCGGAGATTCATGTGGGCATTTGTTCAAAATGCCATCCGTTTTTTACAGGTAAACAGAAGCTCGTGGACTCAGCGGGCCGTATAGAGAAGTTTATGCGGAAGTACGGCAAAAAGAAGGCCGGAGAGTAATTCGTGCTTAAGAATCTTAGTTTTTTTAAGCAAAAGCTTTCTGATCTTGAGAAAAGTCTTGCTGACAATGTCACGATGTCAAATCCTGAGAAATATAGGGAAACAGCAAAAGAACACGGACGTATTTCTCAGATAGTTTCTATGGGGACAAAACTTGAAAAAGTTGTATCTGATTTAGATTCTGCCCGCGATATACTCAATTCCCAGACCGAAGACGAGGAGCTTGTTTCTATAGCAAAGGAAGAAATTTCTGATCTTGAAGAGCGGAAAGTTCTTATTGAAAAGGAATACAAGATTCTCCTGATTCCTTCCGATAAAAATGACAGCAGGAATACAATAATTGAGGTGCGTGCCGGTACGGGCGGAGAGGAAGCATCTCTTTTCGCCGCTGATATAGCACGAATGTATATCCGTTATGCGGAGCGGGCCGGATGGAAAGTTGAAATATTAAATTCGAATGAAACAGAGAAACATGGATTTAAAGAGATTATTTTTTCTCTGGAAGGGGAGAATGTTTACAAGAGGATAAAGTATGAGAGTGGTGTTCACAGGGTTCAGCGTGTTCCGGAAACAGAAGCAAGCGGCAGAATCCATACATCAGCAGTAACTGTTGCCGTAATGCCCGAAGCTGAGGATATAGATGTGCAAATAAAACCTGAAGATTTGAGGATTGATACTTACCGGGCATCAGGCGCGGGCGGACAGCATGTAAATAAAACCGATTCCGCTGTGAGGATAACACACATTTCGACGAATACGATAGTTGCCTGCCAGGACAATAAATCGCAGCATAAAAATAAAGCGCAGGCGATGAAAGTTCTCAAGGCAAGAATTTATGAAAAAATTCAACAGGATGAAAATCGAAAACGTTCTACCCAAAGAAAAACAATGATTGGAACAGGAGACAGAAGCGCGAAGATTAGAACGTATAATTTTCCCCAGTCAAGAGTTACTGACCACCGGATTGGGCTCTCGCTTCACAATCTTGATGAAATAATGAACGGTAATTTAGAGCCTTTACTGGATATTCTTATTGAAAAAGACCATGAGGAGAAACTTAGGCTCCTCTAACATGGAAAAATTTTCTTTCAGGCCTGATATTAGTTCAGCATTAAGATGGGCGGATGAACTTCTTTCAGAAAATCAGATAGAAAATCATTTAGGTAAAGCTGAATGGCTTCTTGAATATATAACAGGGTTTGAAAGAGCACAGCTTTATCTTGAAAAAAATGATATCCTTAAGCCCGCGGAAGCGAAAAAATATTCTGCTCTTATCCTAAAAGCTTCTCAGGGTGTTCCTGTCCAGTATCTTTCGGGCGAAGTGTTTTTTTATGGAATAAAATTAGCTATTTCCAGGCGTGTTTTTATCCCCAGGCCTGAAACTGAACTGCTGGTTGAAAAGGCCTTGGAAGTTTTAAAGAAGAAAAGAAGCCGGGCGGTAGTTTATGATTTATGTTCGGGTTCAGGGGCAATTTCTGTTGCCGTGGGCATTAATTCGGACTGCATTGTATATGGAACCGATATTTCCGAAGAGGCAGTTAAGTACAGCCGATTGAACGCGGAAAAGCATAATTTAAAACACAAAACTATATTTTACCAGGGTGACTTTTATAAACCTCTGATGGAAAATAAAGTACCGTATCCCGATATTATTGTTTCAAATCCTCCGTATATCGCGGAATCAAATCCGGAGGACGCGGACGCGTCTGTTATCCAATATGAGCCGAAAGGCGCTCTCTGGGGGGGGAAGGATGGTACCGATTTTTATCACAGGATTTTCAGAGGAGCCGCGGGCCTTATCAGAAAAGATGGAGAAATACTTGTTGAAATAGGATACAATCAGGCACAGAAAGTTATGAAAATCGCGGAGGAAAACGGATTTAAAAAGGCTGGTATTTATAAAGATTATTCAGGAAAAGACAGGATTGCGCGTGTAGTAAGAAAGATATAGGGTGAGAGGTCAAGGGTGTAGGGGAAAATTTATATTTCCTTGACCCTATACCCTACAACCTGGAGCCTGGAACCTGTAGCTAAATGCTATGGATACAATATATAACTATGAGCTATTACAATCTAAATACGGTTTTTTACGAGATACTAAAAAATGGATAAATTTATTATCAGGGGAGGAGCCAGGTTAAAAGGTTCAGTGAAAATGAGCGGTTCAAAGAATGCCGCTTTACCCATAATGGCGGCTTCTATTCTTGCGGATTCTCCCTGTGAGATACTTGGTGTTCCTGATATTCGGGATATCAGGACGATGTCGGAAATATTAACTTCACTTGGAGCTGAAGTTAATATTTCGGGCGATACTGTTAAAATAGATCCTTCGGGAATAAATAAGTTTGAGTCCCCGTATAAGCTTGTAAAAAAAATGAGGGCGTCCATTGCGGTTCTGGGGCCCCTGCTGGGCAAATTCGGCAAGGCGCGGGTTTCATTTCCGGGCGGCTGTGTTATAGGTTCGCGGCCGGTTGACCTCCATCTAAAAGGATTATCTGAAATGGGCGCGGATATAAAAATAGAGCATGGATATATTTGTGCTGATGCCGGGAGGTTGAAGGGTTGCGAGATTTTTTTAGGGGGATATTTTGGTTCAAGTGTTCTGGCAACAGCGAATGTTATGATGGCAGCAGTTAGATCCGAAGGGGTTACCGTTATAGAAAGCGCGGCATCCGAACCTGAAGTAGTTGACCTGGGCAACTTCTTGATTAAAATGGGTGCCGATATAAACGGGCTTGGTTCTCACAAAATAACTATAACCGGTGTAAAGAGCCTCAAAGGTGTTTCACATGAGATAATTCCTGACAGAATAGAGGCCGCGACTTTTTTAATCGCGGGAGCAATATGCGGTGACGCTGTTACTATTGAAAACATCAATCCGGATCATCTCAAGGCTTTTTCAGACGCGATGCGGAGAGCGGGAATAAGTTTAAGCTACTCCGGAGGAACTGTTTCAGTCAGGTCACCTGAAAGATTATTCCCGATAGATATTGTAACCATGTCTTATCCGGGGTTTCCCACGGACGTACAAGCCCAAATGACGGCATTAATGTGTACGACCCCTGGACTGAGCATAATTACCGAGAAAATTTATCCCGAAAGATTTATGCATGTTCCTGAGCTCGCGAGGATGGGGGCACGGATTCACATTGAAGGTGCCAGCGCGATAGTTAAAGGAGTTAAAAAAATCAGCGGAGCACCTGTCATGGCGTCTGATTTGAGGGCAAGCGCGGCGCTTGTACTGGCGGGACTTGCGGCTGAAGGGGAAACATCAATATCCAGGGTGTATCATATTGACAGGGGATATGAATCAATAGAGAAGAAACTTGCCCTGCTTGGAGCAGATATTGAGAGAGTGCAGGATAAAAGCAGTGAATAGTGAATCGTATTACCATTTACGAGATACTAGATACAAAATACTGTTAAGGAAGGTATTATGTTTAACGATTTGACTCAAAAGTTCCAGAGGCTTTTTAAGAATTTAAGGGGCCAGGGAAAACTTACTGAAAAAAATATTGAAGACGCGTTGAGGGATGTTCGTCTTGCTTTACTTGAGGCGGATGTTAATTTCAAAGTTGTTAAGCAGTTTATTCAGAAAGTTAAGGATGGTGTTCTTGGATCCAGGGTTGTGACAAGTGTTACTCCCGGCCAGCAGTTTATAAAAATGCTTAACAGTGAGATGGTTTCTTTTTTATCGGGGGATGAGCCGGAAACAATTAAATCTAACGATAATATAATTCTTATGACAGGCCTTCAGGGATCCGGAAAGACAACCACATGCGGTAAACTTGGATTGCTGTTAAAGCGGGGCGGCAAGAAGATTCTTATGGCAGCCTGTGATATTCACAGGCCTGCCGCAATTGATCAGCTTGAGCAGATTGGTAAAAAACTGGAGATAGATGTTTTTGCCGATAGGTCATTAAATGATGCTGTCAAGATCGCGGAAACGGCTGTTAGAAGATTTACTGACGGGGGATATGACCATCTTATAATAGATACCGCGGGGAGACTGCATGTTGATTCTTCCATGATGGAAGAAATAAAGAAAATTAAGACAGTTACGTCTCCTTCAAAAATATATTTTGTGGCTGATTCCTGTACAGGACAGGATGCGGTTGTCAGCGCTGATTCTTTTCATAAGGCGTTGGATTTTACGGGAGTGATTTTGACCAAGCTTGATGGTGATACCCGGGGAGGGGCCGCGATTTCCATAAAGCATGTAACCGGCCGGCCTGTAGTATATGTGGGGGTAGGTGAAAAATCGCGGGATTTTGAGGTATTTTACCCGGACAGGATGGTTTCCCGTATACTCGGTATGGGTGATATTGTTACTCTTGTTGAAAAAAGCGAGGAAGCCTTTGATAAGAAAGAAGCCGAAAGACTGATAAAAAAGGTTAAGAAAAATGCTCTGGACCTTGAAGATTTTATGGTTCAGTTAAAACAGTTGAAGAAAATGGGGTCACTTTCGGATATTATGGGTTATTTGCCCGGAGCATCTAAGTTTAAAGGCCTTAAAGTTGATGACAAGGAATTTGTGAGGAGTGAAGCTATTATTTCCTCGATGACCGTGGAAGAGAGGAAAAATCCATCGATAATAAAGGGCAGCCGCCGCAAGAGGATAGCTGATGGCAGCGGGACAACAGTCCAGGACGTAAACAAACTTCTTAAGAGGTTTGAAATGACGGCTAAAATGATGAAAAATATGGGAAAAGTGGGAAGCCGGATTTCCAATTTTCCGGGGATGGGGGGTTAACTCGTTTGACAGGAGAATCTTATAACTGGAAAAATTTTTGACAGAAATGGAAAAAAGAGTTGACTTTTGCTGTTTCCATACTGTATATTTTCACACTTGAATTTATTATATTGGATAGTGTCTTTACGCGATTTCGGGAGGATTAAATGTCGGTAAAAATAAGGCTTAAGAGAATGGGGGCGAAGAACAATCCTTTTTTCAGAATTGTTGTGGCTGATACCAGGAGTCCCAGGGACGGTAGGTTTATAGAGGAAATTGGGTATTATGATCCCAAAAGATTTGGGGAGGTAAAGCTGGATAAAGAAAGAGCTGAACATTGGATTAAGAATGGTGCCCAACCGAGTGAAACTGCCAGAGTCCTGTTGAAGAAACAGGGCGTTTCTCTTTAATAAAAGTTATGCCCCGCAAAAACAGATTAGAAATAGTTATTTTATCACTTTTCCCTGAGATGTTTGAGGGGCCCTTTTCAGAGTCTATAATTAAACGCGCGATTGATGCTGGTAAAGTCAGCATAAAGATAGTGGACATAAGGGATTTTACGAAAGATAAGCACAGGACGGCCGATGACAGGCCTTATGGCGGCGGGCCGGGAATGGTGCTAAAGCCGGAACCAATTTTTGAAGCAGTTGAAAAATATAAAAAGAAAAATTCGGTTATCATTTTAACAAGCGCGTCCGGCAAAAAATATACCCAAAAAGATTGTAAAGCTCTTTCAAAGAAGAAACATTTGATAATAATCTGCGGCCATTATGAAGGTGTCGATGAAAGAATTGCCGAAGGGCTTGTGGGCTTGGAATTTTCCGTAGGGGATTATGTTCTCACTAACGGGGAGATCCCCGCGATGATTATAGCTGATTCAGTGATAAGGCTTCTTCCCGGAGTACTGGGACATGAGGATTCAAATAAGGACGAGTCTTTTGTAAACGGCTTACTGGAATATCCTCATTATACACGGCCTGCTGAATATCTTGGGAAGAAAGTTCCTGATGTCCTTGTCTCAGGCAATCATAAAGAAATAGAGAAATGGCGTAAAGCCAGAGCGGTGGAAAAGACTAAAAAAAATAGAAAAGACCTGTTAAAAAAGCCGTGAATAGTGAATGGTCTCTAGTCAATTCACGAGATACTGTTTTTTACGAGATACAAAATATTAATTGGGGGTTTTACAATGAGCAATATAATAAAGGAAATAGAGAAGTCGCAGGTGAAGTCACGTATCCTTCCTTTTACAGTAGGAGATACGATAAAGGTTTCTTTCAAAATTTTAGAGGGAGATAAAGAAAGATTGCAGGCTTTTCAGGGAACAGTAATTGCCAGGAAGGGTTCCGGAATAAATGAAGCTGTAACCCTGAGGAGAATGTCTCATGGAGAAGGTGTTGAAAGGGTATTTTTACTTAATTCTCCAAAAGTAGGGAAGATTCAGCTGATTAAGACCGGTTCAACAAGAAGAGCAAAACTTTACTATCTTAGAGATAAGGTTGGTAAAAAAGCGCGTCTTAAAGATGAAAAACATGTCGCGGGGCTGGTAGAAGAAGATACCGAATCTGAGGCTCCTGAAGAAAATTTAAAGGCAGGGGAAAAAGAAGTAACTTCTAAAACTGAAGAAAAAAAATAATGAAAGTTTCCCCGGAGGAACGATTTCAATTCCTGTGTGTTCTTGAAAATAAGTTACGTGAAGATGGTGTACATATCATAGCCGGAGTTGATGAAGCCGGCCGCGGCCCCCTTGCCGGGCCGGTAGTCGCGGGCGCTGTAGTCTTCCTTAAACCGCCCGATATCCTTGAAATCGATGATTCAAAAAAAATTTCCAGTGCTAAAAGAAGGAAAATCTTTAATTATCTTGTCTCTTCAGAGGATGTAGCAATTGGTTTTGGGGTGATATCGGAAGATATTATAGATGCTACGAATATTCTTGAAGCTTCTTTTGAAGCCATGAGAAAAGCCCTTTTTTCACTTCCGTTAAAGCCGGATCATGTTATTGTTGACGGTTACTCAATTCCACAACTTAAAATTCCCCAGAGAGGTGTTATCGGCGGAGATAAAAAATCTCTTTCCATAGCTGCCGCTTCTATCGTAGCAAAAGTGATTAGAGATGATATGATGAATAAATTTGATGAAGAATATCCCGGGTATGGTTTTTCACAGCATAAAGGTTATGGAACAAGGGTCCATATGGAATCTTTAAGAAAACTTGGCCCTTGCAAAATTCATAGAAAATCGTTTAGGCCGGTTAGAATTGCGCTGGAACATAAGTTGAACTCTTAAGGGAGAAAGAACATGATTATAATAGGCGAAAAAATTAATACAAGCAGAAAAAGTGTCGCGGAAGCCGTGAAAAACAGGGATGGGGACTTTTTGTCAAATCTGGCAAAATCACAGGCAGAGGCAGGAGCTTCTTACATTGATGTTAACGTAGGGACATTTATTAAAACTGAACCCGAAGATATGGCCTGGGTTGTTGAAACAATAAGTAAAGGCCTGAATATCCCTTTGTCTATTGACAGCCCCAATCCCAAGGTTGTTGAATCGGGGCTTGATGTTCTTAACAAGCCCGCGCTTATAAATTCTATTTCGCTGGAAAAGAAAAGATTTGACGGAATTTTTCCCCTTGTTAAGGAATTTGAATGCCCTGTTATTGCCCTTCTGATTGAAGATGGTAATATGCCGGATGATACGGCATCGAAAATGAAAATTGCTCACGGCCTTATTGGAAAATTAAAAAAGAATGGGATAGATGATAACAGGATTTTTGTTGATCCGATGGTAAACCCTCTCAGCACAAGCATGGCCGGCCTTGCTGATATTCTTAGCTTTGTGAAGTTATTCAGGGAGAAATATCCTCGTATTCATCTTTTGTGCGGCCTTAGCAATGTATCCTTTGGCCTTCCCAACAGGGGGATTATTAACAGAGCTTTTCTTGTTATGATGATGACCCTTGGAGTAGACGCGGTTATTTGCAATCCGCTGGATAAGGAGCTTATAGGGCTTGTCGCGGCTCAGGAAGCACTTGCCGGTAAAGACGAATACTGCGTGAATTATATTAAGCTTTCGAGAGAAGGAAAAATTTGAAAAGCTGTGAATCGAGAAAAACTATTCACTAAATACGAAATAAAATTCACAAGATAGTGCGGAGCGTAGCCTCCCCGGAGGGGACTAGATACTGTTTATAGGATACTAAATACGGCTTAAAAAAATATGCAAAGCGATAAAAGTCAGCTATATCTCAAAGTTCTCGGCAAAAAGATCCCTTTTAAGAAAGGAGCGGCTTTTAGAGATGTGCTCCAGAAAAACGGGATTGAAATGATGTATACCTGCGGGGGGACAGGCCTCTGCGGCGGGTGCGGCATAAAGATTTTATCGGGAAATATCGAACCGACTTCAGGGGATAGAGATAAGTTTGATGAAAATGATGTTCTGTCCGGGTGGAGGCTGGCATGCGGGGCTGTTTTGACTGAAAACACGGAAGTTTTTGTTCCGCCGGGCAATC
>CBDURG010000004.1:0-31216 GCA_965369805.1 uncultured bacterium | reverse complement strand
CGCTTTCAAAAGTTTACAATTCAAAAGAAATTAGAGACAGTGTGCTTAAAGTTTTAGATTCCGGGAATTTTATTCTGGGCCCTGAGTCTGACTCATTTGAGAAAGAACTTGCCGGTTTTGTTGGGGTTAAAAGATTTGTCCTGTCAAATTCGTGGACATCAGCAGTGCATCTTCTGCTTAAGGGAATGAATTTAAAAGAGGGAGGGGAGATTCTTCTTCCATCTTTGACGGCTTTTCCTTCAGTTGAACCTATTTGTCATGTGGGTTTGAAACCTGTGTTTGTTGATATTGATGAGACATATTGCATGGATCCTGATGATTTGGAAAAAAAGATTACACCTAAGTCTATAGGGATACTTCCTGTCCATCTGTATGGCCAGCCGGTCAATATGACGAGAATCATGGAAACTGCTAAAAAACACAATCTTTTTGTTATAGAAGATTGTGCGCAGGCGGTTGGGGCAAAGTACAATGGCAATAGGGTTGGCAGTATGGGTTTGGCCGCGGGTTTTTCCTTCTATCCTTCCAAGAATCTTACTGTTTATGGTGACGGCGGGGGGATAGCGACAAGTGACGACGCTTTGGCAGATAGCGTTATTTCTCTCAGAAACCATGGCAGGCAAAGTAAATTTTTCAATGATGAAATAGGGTTTAATATGAGATTTAACGAGATACAGGCTGCTGTCGGCAGGTGTCAGCTTAAAGTTATAGATGAGCTTAATAGAGATAGAGGAAAACATGCGGCTAAATATACCGAGTTGCTTAAAGGCATTGTTAAAACACCGAAAATAAGGGAAGGTGTGGAGCATGTTTTTCATATGTATGTTATTGGAGTTGATGACAGGGATAAAATGAAAGAATTTTTGAAGGAAAAAGGGATAGGCACAGGAATACATTATCCCGTTCCTGTTCATAAACAGCCGGCAGTAACCAGGCTTATAGGGGAAATATCTCTTCCGGCAACGGAAACCGCGGTTAAGAAAATTCTTTCGCTTCCTATGTATCCCGCGCTCGAGAAAGAGAATATAGAATATGTCGTAAATTCTATCAAAGAATTTTTGGGGTGTTGAAATGGCCGAAAAGGAAAGCAAATTAGACCTTTCCATATGTATTCCTGTTTTCAATGAAGAGGGGAATATTCCTGTGATTGTTGACAGGATAATGAAGGTGATGAAAAATATTCCTGGATACTCTTATGAGATAGTTGTGGTGGATGATTGCAGTACGGATAGATCCTGGCAGGTAATGCTTGAGACGAAGCAAAAATGCCCTTTCTTAAGATGTCTCCAGTTTGAAGAAAATTCAGGAGAGAGCGCTGCTGAGGATGCTGCTCTTAAATCATCCAGCGGGAGGGTGTTGATGACTATAGATGCTGATCTTGAAAATGATCCTTCGGACATTTCCGCGTTTCTTGAAAAAATCAAGGAATTCGACTGTGTTTGCGGAACAAGGGTAGGAATGAGGAAAGACGGGTTTATAAAGAATATTTCTTCGCGCGTAGCAAACAAGGTAAGAAACAGCATTCTTAAAGACGAGATTACAGACGCGGGATGTACTTATCGCGTTTTTAAAAAAGAGTGTTTTGAAAGTATTTTAATGTATAATGGGTTTCACAGGTTTTTACCGACTCTTTTTAAAATGGAAGGATTTTCGGTTGTTGAAATACCTGTAAAACACGCGAAGAGATTGCATGGCGAGTCAAAATATGGTGTTTGGAACAGGGTGTTTAAATCATTTTTAGACATGCTTGCTGTAAGGTGGATGAAAAAAAGGAAACTGCTATACAGGGTAAAACAGGAGAAATAGAATGGATGCGGCAGTTAATTATTTCAAAGAACTTTATGTTGAATTAAAAGATCCCTGGGCATTGATCGGATGGGTTGGCCAGCTTTTTTTTAGTTCAAGGTTTATTGTTCAGTGGATTGCTACTGAGAGAGAAAAACAGAGCATTATTCCTGTTTCTTTCTGGTATTTGAGTATTGTGGGCAGCCTTCTTCTTCTTATATACGGTTTTTATATTAAGAAACCTGTTTATATAGTAGGCTATCTTTTTAACAGTATAGTTTATGTCCGAAACCTGTATTTTATTTACAAGAAGAAACCTGTAGAAGCTTAGAGATAGAATTGAACAATCTTGCCGCCAGTTATAAAAAATACCTTTTAACAATAATTCTCATTTCTTTTTTAGTTTCTTTTCTTGGAATGTGGAAAATCCCTGTAGAGAGAACTCAGGAAGCAAGAGTAGCTGTCACGGCGAGAGAGGCGTTGGAGGACGGAAACTGGTTTATCCCTACATTAAACGGAATACCGCGTTTAAAAAAACCCCCTCTTATGACATGGATTGTAGCCGGTTCGTATTGCCTTTTTGATAGGGTAAATGAATTTTCTGCCAGATTTCCTTCATTCGTTTTTAGTCTTGCAGTTGTAATTGTTATGTTCTTCTTCGGCAAGAGGCTTTTTAATAAAAGAGCCGGCTTTATAACTTCTATTATTTTAGCAACCTCCTTTCAGTTCATAAAACACTCGCGGCTCGCGGAAATAGATATGGCTCTTGTCTTAAGTATTGTTCTTGCCGCGTTTTTTTGGTATACGGCTTTTTTATCTGACGTAAGAAAGACTTTTATGTATTTTGCTGGATACTTCATGTGTGCGGTTGCCGTTAATCTTAAAGGCCCGGTAGGTTTTATTCTTCCCTTTTTGTCCTTTCTGTGCGTGCTTTTAGCTTTGAGGGAATTTAAAGAAATTAAAAAGTGGTTAAATCCAATTAGCCTCCTGATTTGCCTTATTTTAAGTTCGTTGTGGTATGCAATGGCGGCTTTGCGTGAAAGTGGATTAGCAACGGGAGTTTTTAAAGATGAGCTTGAAATAGCATTTGTGAAAGGGATAGATCATCCGGGGCCATTCTATTATTATTTTTACACCTTGTTTAAATGTTTTGCTCCATGGACTATCTTTATGTACTGGGGTGCCGGGCTTGCGTTTTTCAAAAAAGAAAAAAATCAGGCACTTGTATTTACCCTCGTCTGGTTAGTTGTTTCTTTTATTTTACTTTCAGTAAATCCCAATAAACAGCCGCATTATTCTCTTCTGCTTTTACCTCCGATGGCACTTGTTACAGGATGGTTCGCTGATTTTCTGATTGATCGCAAAAAGGTGGGGCGTGTTGTTATTGTTGTTATTGCTATTTTTGTTTTATGTGTTATATCCGGCGCCATACTTGACTCATTTCTCCTCCACATGAAACTTTACCCGAATTCGTCTTTTAAGAACCTTGCCATGGAAATAAAAACAAGAGGTATTGGGGAAAAAGGTGTATATACATATGATTTTCATAACGCGGAACTTGTTTTTTATCTCGGCAAAAAGATTCCCCGTCTTACTGTCGGAGAAATTGAAAATTTAGAAAAAGAAGGTAAAAATTTCTATGTAATTTTGAGAGCGGAAAAAACAGGGGATATTTTAAGCGGGAGCGAAATTTTTTCTTACCGGTATGACAAAGCGAATTATGTGGTGAGAGAGTTTTAGATTCCTTTTTTGCCCGCTAAAATGTTTTTTGCCGACTGTATTCCCGTCATTACAGAGTAGCTCATATTGTCATATCCGAATGTTCCTGCTCTGCCTGCTAAATGCAGGTTACTTATATTATCGAGGTATTCACGGACTACTTTTAAATTTTCTTTGTAACCAATGCTGTCGACGGGATAAGCATCTGAAACGCGATAAACTGTTCCATCGCTGAAAAAATCTGCTTTTGCCAGGTTTAGTTTTTCGAGATCTTCAAGGCCTATATTTATAAGCTCATTATCAGTGCTGTTCCATATATTATCATTTTTGCCGCAGAAATATTCCAGCCCAAGCATGGTCGAATTTCTGTCAACCGTCATAACTTTAGACCAATTATTAAAATTCTGAATCCTTGCCACTTTTACGTTTGAATTATTAATATATATCCAGTTATCAGGGAAAAGGCCCTTTTTGTTGTAAATAAGCACAACTTTTAAAAGGTTCCTGAATTTGAGTTTTTTAGCGGCATCCCTTACTGTTTGAGGTATTAAGGAAGCAATTGACCCTATGAAATGATTGAGCGGGATACTCGAGATAAATTCGCCGGGGGAATATTCCGTATCGTTTAATATTGCTTTTGTTATTCTGTTTTCCGAAATTTCTATTTCTTTTAATTCTGTGTTCAGCGATATCTTCCCCCCGCGTTTCTTTATGTAGTCCGCGATTTTCTCATATAATTGCCCGGAACCTTTTTCGGGATAGAGCGGTTCGGTTATGGCTGTTTTAATCTCCGGAGTTTTTTCCAGTGATGGTGAAATATTTTCAAAAGAGTTTTTTATTGCGGTTATTAGAGGAAAATCCTTAATTCCTTGTGTTCTCCGCTCGGGACTAAGTTTACTGCAGGGAAGTCCCCATGTCTTTTCGGTATAGTTCTTGAAAAAGATTTCAAAAAATTTTCTGCCAAATCTATTTGTTATCAATTCTTCAAATGTTTCTTCGCTTTTTCTCCCGGAAACGCGGGTTTTGGCGTAACTGAAAAAGCATAGAATTGTTTTATTAAAGCCGAGATTTTTGTAAAGGTTCTTGTATTCTAAAAATTTATTGTTATAGTAGGTTCTTGATATACACTTTTTCGTTTTCAAATCCCTTGGGAGAATGTCTTTCCATAGCTTTAATACCTCGGGATATTTTGTGTAAAATCTATGTTCGCCGAGGTCAAATTTGTTCCCTTTCCAGTGTACGGTTTTGGAAAGGCCGCCTACGGATGTATCTTTGTCAAAGAGGTGGGGTCGAATACCTTTTCTGGCGAGCTGGTATCCTGCTGCCAGCCCTGCGGGGCCGCATCCCGTAATTATAATTTCTTTTATATTTTTCATGGATAAAAAAACATGCTCTTGGCCTTAATTCAATTCGGGAACAAAGAACAGGCAGGACAATATGCCTCTTAAACATCTTTTTCTTTAACACCGACTAAAGAACAAGTATCCTGTAAGAGTTTCTCTTCCGACGATGTAAAGCATTTATCATCGTGAGCAAGTTTTTTAAGGGATCTTACAATTGAAATACGCTCATTGTAAGTATAGTTTTTAACAATTCTCTCTATGATCCCAATGCCGGGGGAATTTTCAATCTTAACAGTTACATAATGAAGGATATTATCTATCTCATTTTCAACAAGGCCCTTTTCTTCCAGAAAATTTGTAAGGCAATTAAGTTCACCCATGGCAACTGCGCCGTCAGATACAGTCATCAGCATCCACAGAAGAGCTGTGTCTCTAAGTATTTCTTTATGGTTGTTGTTTTTTTTGTTTATCATTGAGCGTTTCTCCTTTCGATTCGATTATTATACTACTCTTTTTATCTAAAATGAAAACTAAAAATTTTGATAATACCGCGGAGATAGTTCTATAAGCCGTATTGTTTACCCCAAAATCCCTTGACAGCAAAGCTCTTGTGTAATAACATTTTTTCCTACGTAATTTTTTTGTGGCCAGATAGCTCAGTCGGTAGAGCAGAGGACTGAAAATCCTTGTGTCGGCGGTCCGATTCCGTCTCTGGCCACCATTTTTTTGCCCGTAAACTGTGTGAGTTGGGTGGAGCCCACGATCAGACTTGAACTGATAACCTGCGCATTACGAATGCGCTGCTCTACCAATTGAGCTACGTGGGCCGAGTAGGTGAAAAATATATAATAAAAACATACTGTTTTTCAAGAACTATAAAAGAAACATAGAGAATAAATGTACTTTGCTATTATTCCCAGATTCCCGGTATTTTCTCACTACAAAATTTGCATTTACCATCTTTGAGATTATTTTCTTCCACGGAGTAACCTAATCTTTTTATGAGTAGTTTTTTACATTTGGGGCAGTACATATCTGAAAGGCCTTGACCGGCCACATTACCTATATAAATGTAATTCAGTCCCTTTTTTATCCCGATTTGTTTTGCTTCAAGCAGTGTTTTTATCGGCGTTGGAGGCTTGTTTTTGAGCTGATAATGAGGATAAAACCTTGAAAGGTGAACAGGCACATCGGTTCCGAGGTTTATAGCTATCCAGTCGAACATGCCGGCAATCATATTTTTATTATCATTCATGCCGGGAATTATAAGATTTGTAAGTTCGGTATGAATTCCCTCCTGTTTGAGAATTTTGAAGGTTCTTAGAACAGGCTCAAGGGAGGAATTTGTGTAATCTTTGTAAAAATTTTCGCTGTAACCTTTTAAATCAACATTGGCCGCATCAAGATATTTGCAAAGTTCCCGTAAAGGAGTCTCCTCGATGTAACCACAGGTGACCCATATGGTTTTTAGGCCTTTTTTCTTCGCGAGCTTGCAGATGTCGAGCATATATTCATAAAAGATGGTTGGTTCTGTATATGTAAAAGCAATTGATTCGCATTTTTCCTTGATGGCATAATTGATAATTTCTTCAGGCGAAAGATTCTGATGCCTCGCATTTTCAGGATAAGCCTGGCTTATTTCCCAATTCTGGCAGAAGATACATCCAAGATTACATCCAGCTGTTGCCAGAGAAAATGAGCTGGTAGCGGGAAGGACATGATAAAGAGGTTTTTTCTCGATAGGATCAACGTGGATAGCGACAGGTTTTCCATAAACAAGGGAGTATAATTTTCCCCCGTAGTTTACCCTTACGCGGCAGAAACCCCTTTGAGCTTCTTTAAGAACACATTTTCTTGGGCATAACCCGCATTGGACTATCTTTTCCGGAAGTTTCCTGTAATACATGGCTTCTTTAATAGATAAATCCGCTTTTTGAGCCTCTTCTTTTTTAAACTTGGTAATTTTATGAACCGAGCTGAGTAAAGGGGTTGCCGAGTCAGCTAAAGGTTGGTAGACACCGATGGCTATAAGCAGCAGAACAGACGAAAATAAAACGGCCAAACTGATTTTGTGCGAGATATTATTCTTCATTTTTTTTCACCGGCTTTCCCGATTGTTGAGATAATTTTCTGGAAGGCACCTGCCGGACAGAAAAACCTGCACCAGAACATGTCTATAAAAATGGAAGAAAGAATACACACTGATACAAGGGCCCAGGCCAGGAAATCTCCTCTCAAACTGAACGCTGTACTAAAAGGCTCAAGTCTTCCGGAAGGGATTTTTATGGCTAAGCTGTAAATTATGATTATTGTAAAAAGCAGTATAAATTTTGTCTTGCCCATGAAATTAGCAACTTGGCTGGAGACGGTAATTTTCTTTTTTGAAATTTTACCCGCAAATCGCTGAATTGTCCCGAAAGGACATATAAATGAACAGTATTTATTTCCGAAAAATACAGTGATAATTATAATAAGCGCGAAAAAAACAAGGAATAATCTCTGAGCCGGGCTGAAAATATTACTTGTCAGGGTATTGGCAATCTGTTCTCCTGTTAACATTGTTTTTTTCCAGAACCCGAGGACTATGAAGGCGTAAAACATTGTAAAGTAACGCAGATATTCCTTCTTATAGAAAAGATAAAGGAGGCAGCTGAGAAAAGGGATAAAAATCATGATTGCTGAGAAAGGGGAATAATAGACAGGTTTGTGTAGGGTGACTTTCTGTCCCGTGACAAGGGAAAATGCTTTTTTATAACTTATTTTTACTGTATCCAGAATTGCGGATGAAGAAACGGTTGCTCCTGTTACGGCATTAATGTCGGTGTTAAGCATAAGCGGGCAAGCCGGTGTTTTGTTTTTGAATTGCCTGAGAAATCCGGAATTTTCAAGCAGCTTTATATAAGGAGCTCCTTCATTGTGTCTTAAGATTTTTACTTTGTTGATATTGAAGTTGGGATCGGTGGAAATTCCCACTGTAAACGGCCCGTTAAATCCTGTAAAATTGCCAAACCCATCGGAAATGATAATGTGTCCGAGAAGATTGTTTTTGCTGTGTGCCGAGAAAATGGAATTGTGAAAAGGTGTTACAATAACGTTTGCGCCAGGGAAGAAATCTATAACATCCGATTCTTCAATTTGCGGGTGCGGTTTTGAGGAGATAATTAGATTTTTAAACGATGAAAGGCCAATTGTTAAAAAATACAATCCTATAAAAACAGTTATGATCTTTATTAAAGGGGTTAGCATTTTTATTTTACCGATTAATAATCCAAAAAAGGAGGGAAGCAAGAGAATGGTGGTTCCTACAAAGAAAGACAAAAAGAACAATAACCCCAAGGTGGGGGATGTCAGCCTAAATATGGCGGGTATGGCCATTAGAAATGGAGGACATATGTTTATTCCAGTCAAAAAGCCCAGTACAAGTGGAAGATAAGTTGTGTTTTCAAAGGTTTTCTTATTAAGGCAGAAAGAGAAACCTTTTCCGTTTGAATAAGCGAAGAATAGAAGTAAAAGAGAGGTAATTATCAGGGAAACGCTTACTATATATGGGCCGATTACAAGTTCCGAGAGATAAAGCCCTGCAAGCCCCGCAAAAAGGCCGAAAAGAGAATATGCCGCAAGTCGCCCGGCACCAAACAGCCCAAATATAATTAATCCCTGTTTGAAGCTTTTTTTTGTGTTTAGCATCATGATTGGGGTTAAAAGAGGAAGACATATACCGGCGCAGAAAAATCCGGTGGAAATTCCCAACAAAAAACCTTCTATGATATATTGTGTCATAAAGTTGAACTAAAAGTTTATTTGTAATATAACCTTTAGTATAATAACAAAATATTTCGGAAATTTCTCTACATTTTAAAAAGAGGCTTGTTTTGATTAAGAGGGAAACAGGAACGGTTAGTTCAATTACCCGAAATGGGGTTATTGTGAAAATGGATGCTCCTTTGGAATGTACTCGGTGCAGTATGTGTTCGGGCAGTAAGACGGAAGGAGAATTGGTTTGCCTTCCTTATGCCGGATTAAAGGAGGGAGATAACGTGAAGGTAGAGATAAATACTTTTAGAAGATTTGTCGCGACTTTTTTTACGTTCTTCCTGCCGACATTATTGTTGATTGTTTTTTTAGTAGCCGGAGAAAATGTTATTGCAGAATCAGAGCGGGGCGGGGACGGGTTCATAATGGTTGGTTTTCTTTTGCTCGGGCTGGCTGCCGGGGTGTTGTCACTTATCATTGGAAATAAATTTATATTAAAGAAAGAGCAATTTATCCCTAAAATAACAGGGAAGGTTGATATGGAAGAACAAAATATTTAATAGGGACGATTCACCAACTAATCAAGGGGGGACGCGAATGACCAGGATCGGAATAATCGGGGGTAGCGGGTTATACGACATTGAGGGGATAACAAATATAAAAGAAGAAAAGGTAGAAACCCCTTTTGGCTGCCCCTCAGATAATTATATTATTGGTGAACTTGAGGGGTTTGAGGTTGTTTTTCTCCCGAGACATGGTAGGGGACACATAGTTATGCCCACGGATATAAATTACAGGGCGAATATTTATGGCATGAAATCTCTTGGTGTTGAAAAAATAATTTCTTTTAGCGCGGCGGGCAGCCTCAGGGAAGATCTTGATCCGGGAACTTTTGTTATAGTTGACCAGTTTTTTGATAGAACCAATGCCTCCCGCCGTAACACTTTTTTTGGTGAAGGAATTGTAGCACATATAGCGTTTGCTGAACCGGTATGTGGTGAGGTCGGAAAATTGGTTTTTAAAGAGGCGAAAGAAATGGGTGTTAAAACGGTGATGGGAGGGACATATGTTAACATGGAGGGCCCCGCGTTTTCTACAAAAGCAGAATCTAATCTTTATAGAAAGTGGGGGATGGATGTTGTCGGAATGACCAACCTTGTTGAAGCAAAGCTGGCAAGAGAAGCCGAGATCTGTTACTGCACTGTCGCGATGATAACTGATTACGACTGCTGGCATCCGGATCATGATAGCGTTACGGTGGATATGATTGTGGAGTGCCTTGGGAAGAACAGCTCTACCGCAAAAAAACTTATTAAGAAAATAGTTCCCAAGGTTAACAAATTAAGCAGAGGTTGCATTTGTTCAAAAGCCCTTGCTACCGCGATAATGACTTCAAGGGAAAAAATTCCCGAAAGAGTAAAGGAAAAACTGAAAATTATTATTGATAAATATATTAAAGGATAACCTAATAACTTAATTAACTATAGGAGGCCTGTAAAATGGATTGGGGAATAGAAAACAGAATGAATAAACTTTTTGGTAAAGACGGGCATTGTTTCTTTTTACCGATAGATCATGGGTATTTTCAGGGGCCTACCCGTTGTTTAGAAAAACCGGCTGAAACTATTAAAGAGCTTTTGCCTTATTGTGATGCTCTCTTTGTTACGAGAGGGGTGCTGCGTTCAGCTATAGACCCTGCTCTCAAGAAACCTGTTATCCTCAGGGTATCCGGCGGCACCAGTATTGTAGGAAAAGATTTGGCAAACGAAGTTATCACTACTTCATTGGAGGAAATTATTCGCCTTAACGCGGCTGCTGTCGGGGTTTCTATTTTTATAGGCAGTGATTATGAGAAGGAAACATTAATGAATCTGGCAAAACTTGTTAATGAATGCGAAAATTACGGAATTCCGGTTATGGCTGTTACAGCAGTGGGGAAGGAGATAGAGAAAAGGGAAGCCCGTTATCTTGCTTTGTGCTGCCGTATTGCTGCTGAGTTGGGCGCGCGTGTGGTGAAAACTTACTGGTGTGAAAAAGATTTTGATAAAGTTGTAAATGGCTGTCCGATTCCTGTGGTTATAGCAGGCGGGCCTAAATGTGAAACAGAGCTTGAGGTCCTGGAGTTTGTCTATGACGGTATGCAAAAAGGCGCTGTTGGCATAAACCTGGGAAGAAATGTCTGGCAAAATCCAAATCCGGCAGCTGTAGCAAAAGCTTTAAATGCTATTATACATAAGAAAGCTAATGTTAAAGAAGCTTATGAAATATTCAAAGATATGAAAGACAAAAAATAATAAAGGGAAAGTATTACGCAAAGGCGCAAAGTTCGCAAAGAGAAAAATAATTATTAAAAATATTACACAGAATTTCTTTTTATAAGATGGGAAATGTTGTGTAATTACGGAGAAAATTATGCGAGTAGCGATGTATTATAACAATAAAGACATACGGTTAGAGGATCTTCCAATGCCGGAAATTAATCCTGGCGAGTTGTTGATAAAGGTACTGGCCAGCGGAATATGCGGCAGTGACGTGATGGAATGGTACCGCGTTAAAAAAGCACCTCTGGTATTGGGCCATGAAATTGCGGGAGAGATTGTCAAAGCAGGGAAAGGTGTAGATAATTATAAAGTCGGGGACAGAGTTTTTGTTTCTCATCACATTCCTTGCAATACCTGTCACTACTGCCTTAACGGACATCACACTGCTTGTGAAACTTTACGTACTACAAACTTTGATCCAGGAGGTTTTTCTGAATATATACGTGTGCCCCGCCTTAATGTAGACCGAGGTGTATTTCTTTTGCCGGAAGAAATTTCCTTTGAAGATGGGGCCTTTATTGAACCGTTGGCCTGTGTTATCCGAGGACAAAGGATAGCTCAACTTCAACCGGGCCAGAGTGTTCTCATCCTTGGGAGTGGAATTTCCGGACTTCTGCATCTATTGTTGGCTCGTGCAGCGGGAGCTGGCCGTATAATTACCACAGATATTAATGAATATCGCTTAAACGCGGCGAAGGAGCTCGGAGCGGACGCGGTGATTAATGGAGGTGAAAATGTTCCTTCGCGTTTACGCGAGGCAAACAAAGGCAGGCTCGCTGACCTGGTAATTGTATGTGTTGGAGCTTTGCCTGTGTTTACTCAGGCATTGCAATCTGTGGACCGTGGGGGAACTGTTTTGTTTTATGCACCGGCAGATCCCGGAGTTGATTTTCCTCTTCCATTTAACAAATTCTGGAGTGACGGAATAAAACTGGTGCCTACATATGGCAACAGCCCTCTGGATGCTGAGATTGCCATAGAGATGATTCGCAGCGGGCGTGTACCCGTAAGGAAAATGGTTACCCATCGGTTGGGCCTGGAAGAAACAGCTCTTGGTTTCCGGCTTGTCGCTGAAGGCAAGAAATCTATAAAAGTAATTATTGAACCGCATAAAGGGATTAAATAATAGTTAAAGAAAAAAGATTAGATTTGTATATTGAAATTGTTGCTCAACATGCAATTGGACACAATGGAGTTGTTTTTTATTCGTGTGTTGGGAAGGACAAGACAGTTCTTTAATGTGCAGTTTTTGCCGATTATACAGTTACTTCCTATGATTGCACCCTCTTTAATCCTGGTGCTTTTTCCTACAGTTATATTTTTCCCGAGATAATAAGGTTTATTTAAAAAATCATCTTTGTGTTGTTTTCTGATTAAAGACATAATCCAGCCCGGCGCTTTTGCTTTAAGAATATCCATGTTTGCCTGGAATAACGATTCAGGGGTCCCAATGTCTCTCCAGTAACCTTTTATTTCGTATCCCATCATGTTTTTATTCTTTTTTACAAGAGAAGGATAAATATCCCGGCAAATGTTAGAGAATTTAAGTGGAAGATAGTCGAAAATCTCAGGGTTCATCAAGTGTATTCCGCAGAACATAAACTGTTTTGCCGATTTTTGATTAGTTCCGCTGCCGAGGAAGCGGATTATTCGATTTCGTGAATCTGTTTCAATTAATCCGAATTTAACGGCATCCGGGTCTTTTTTTAAAATGAGTGTGCAGAGAGACTTGTTTTTATTATGAAATTCTGCGACTTCTTTGAAATTGAGGTCAAATAGAATGTCACCGTTAATCGTAAAGAAGGGTTTTGATCTGAGATATTTTTTCGCGTTTGCTATTCCGCCGGCTGAGCCGAGTATAGGATTTTCTTCCAGAAAAATAATTTCTGTTTTGCTTAGGGCGATATTTGAAATTTCTTTTTTTATTTTTTCGGAATGATGACAGAGATTAATAACTATTCTTTTAAATCCCGCCGATGAAAGCCATTTTAAAGTCAGAACCAGGAGCGGATATTCGAGAATAGGTACCAGGCTTTTGGGGATAAAGTTTGTTATAGGTTTTAATCTTGTTCCGTATCCGGCCGAGAGTATCATTGCCTGCATGTTAAACCTTTACATATTTCTTAATTATTTCCGATGCTTCTTTTAACTCATCATGTTTGCCGGAGTAGTTCCAAATATAATTAAATGTCCGGGGCAAATATTTTGCGTAAGTTTTTTTGTTTTTTATCACGCTCATGTAACCGAATGTCCCGGCAGCTTTGAGGTTTCTCTGAAAAGACATAATGTCAAAAATTTTGAAAAAGCGGGTAAAATCAGAAAGAGGAATGCAGGCCTTATCAAGATAATAGTATATAAGCCTTTCTCTGGATTGGGCAGGGAGTGAAAAATATGAATCCCTGAGCAGTGAGCATAGGTCGTATTGTCTGGGCCCGAGGCGGGCATCCTGAAAATCTAAAACATGAATTTTACCGTCTTTTAGAAATATGTTTCTGCTGTGGTAATCCCGGTGAGTTACCACCTTTGGTTCTCTCTCGAGAATACCGCATATATCAGAAAAGCGCTGAAGAAGAATCCGCAGGTCTTTTTTGTTTAGTTTGATTGAAAAGTATTCTCCGATAGTATGTTTTACGAAGAATTCGAGTTCCCACATGAGCTTGTCATGATCAAATGCCAGTTTGAATATATCACCGCTCTTGCCATCATCTTTAAGTGAGTGGATTTTAATAAGCTCATCTATACATTTCGCGTAAGGCATAATACAGTTTTCGAGGCCTTCTTTTTCAAGAATTACTCCAAGGCTGTCATCTCCGCAGTCGGAAAGCAAAATAATACCATTGCTGTAATTGATTTCAATGATATCCGGAACAGAAATGGAATTTTTTTTTAAGTAAGCCTGAGTTTGAATAAAAGGGAGAGATTTGTCGAAGGCAGAATCCTGAACCATTGCCACAACACTTCCCCCCCTGGATGTTTCTATCCGGAAATATTTTCTGTCAGAAGCATCTCCCTTAAGAGGATGGATATTTTCAGCGTTTATCTTGAGTATCCGGGAAAGTG
Organism: uncultured bacterium; assembly: GCA_965369805.1. Taxonomy (GTDB): domain Bacteria; phylum Auribacterota; class UBA6266; order UBA6266; family UBA6266; genus JAGLRQ01. The sequence goes on along the minus strand of CBDURG010000004.1, from coordinate 17,235 downwards.
ATTCTTTGTTTTTCATTGTTCTTAGCTGTATCTTTTACTAGATACCAGATACTGTTTTTTTAATCCAGTTCATAACTTTCGCCCTCGAATGGCACAACCGCTTCTTTTATTCCTGCCCCTTTCAGGTGTTCAGCAAAGGCAAGGGATTGAGATTCTTCTCCATGAACAAGGAAGAACTTTTTTACCGTTTCATTTATATCTTCCGCATATTTTATCAGCTCGTTTTTGTCGGCATGAGCACTGAACGCGTTTTGAATTACGACTTCGGCATTGAGCTGGTATTCGTCACCGAATATTTTTATTTTTGGTTCTTTTTCAATTATTTTTTTTCCAAGTGTGTTTTGCGCGCAGAACCCCACCATCATAATAGTGTTTTTCGGATTTTCTACATTGTTTTTAAGGTGGTGAAGTATTCTTCCGCCTTCACACATTCCAGAAGAGCTGATGATGATGCACGGTTTGTTAAGTTTGTTCAGGTTTTTTGATTTTTCCGTATCCCTTATGTATTCACAGTTGGAAAAACCAAAAGGGTTTTTGCGATTGGTTATATACTGATAAGTATCTTCGTTGTAACATTCAGGATGCAGCCGGAATATTTCAGTCGCGTTTACAGACAATGGGCTGTCCACAAATATAGGGAGTTTAGGAATTTTGTTCTTTTCAGTCAGGCGATTGAGAAAATATACGACTTGCTGAGTTCTTCCCACGGAAAATGAAGGTATTATTAATTTGCCTCCGCGTTTGTATGTGCGGTTAACAACCTCAGAAAGTTTGCTTTCAATATTATCTATTGAATCGTGTGTTCTGTCCCCATATGTTGTTTCAATCAAGACATACTGGGCTTCTTTGGCTATTTCCCTGTCCCGCAGGATTGGCATATTTATTCTTCCCAAGTCTCCGGTGAATACAAGTTTTATGCTTTTGCCGTTTTCTTTTAATGTAAGTTCTGAAATCGCGGAACCTAATATATGTCCCGCGTCATGAAATTTTAAGTGGATCCCATCAGCAATGATAAGTTCTTTATGGTAACCAAGTGAGACGAACTGGTGCATTGTCTTCTCGGCTTCTTCGACATTGTAAAGGGGTTTATATGGTTGTTCCCCACGTTTTTTTCTTTTTTTGTTAACATATTCAATATCTTTGGCCTGTAGAAAAGCACTGTCCTGAAGCAGAATGCTGGCAAGGTCCCTGGTCGCGTGGGTAGAAAAAATACTTCCCTTAAAGCCCTGGGCACATAATCTGGGAAGGTTACCGCAGTGGTCGATGTGCGCGTGAGACAGCACTACCGCGTCAATAGAAGAGGGGTCAAAAGGCATCTGTTTGTTTTTATCATGGGAAGATTCTCTTTTTCCCTGAAAAAGGCCGCACTCTAACAAAATCTTTTTATTGTTTACTTCTATAAGATGTTTTGAACCGGTAACAGATCTTACTCCTCCTAAAAAATGTATTTTCAATATAGCCCTCCAAAAATTTAAACTTAAACAATTTTTCAACGATAAGATACTACATTAATTTAAAACTATTATCAAAGAAATCTTGGCGTCTAAATGTGGGTTAACCTGGTTTATTATTTCTATTTGGGGCAATCACTGTCCGCGTATTGCGTAAAAAATAGCTTGAAAAACCTAAAAAGTCTGTTACAATACAGCCATTATATTGTACGGATATTCCTCGGGGAAATGAATAAATGAAGAAAGATAACGTCCAGAATTTAGAAAAGAGAAAATTTCCCCGTGTAAAAGACAATATATTTATCAGATATCTTTTAGGTTCGAGCTCTTATCCCAAAGCCAGCGCTGTTGCCTCTGATATAAGCGCGGGGGGATTGATGTTTGAATCGGAAGAAAATATTATTCCCGGCGGCGAATTGGAAATGGATCTGTATCAGCCTGTTAGGCGCTCTAAAAATATGCTCTTTGCCATTTCTGTTTTGGCAAAGGTAATATGGAGAACTACAATACCTGAAGATAATTTTGGACAGCGGAAAAATAGCTATAGATTGGGATTAAAATTCTTGAAAATAAAAGAAAAAGACAGAGAAATAATTTCCCGTTATGTGGCGGAAACTGCTCTGGGAAGATAAATTTGGCATATATTTTTTCACTATGGATGTAGGCAGAGCTTAACGGAAGTTAAGTATGGGCAAAAAAGCAAAGAAATGCCTGCAATGTAGGAAATATCTGTTAAGATGTATGGATGATTTGATGTAACTTGTTGTAAATGAAGGAGAGTGGGATAATAACAATAGGAAAAAAATATGAAAAGATATTCTATTTATGAAGGAAAATATCCAAGAGAAATAGTTTTGCTAAAATCTTTTCCCTGTGAGTTCAAGGGGTGTGCTTTTTGTGATTCCGCGCATGAGTATACGAAAAATGAGGGGGAAATAGTAAAAATCGCGACAGAGGAATTTAGTAAAATTACAGGGGTTTATCGCCGGTTAGAAGTATTAAATGCTGCCTCCTTTTTTGATTTTCCTGTTCAAGTTTGGCATATGATCAAGGATGTTGTGGAAGGAAGAGGGATAGAAGAATTAATGGTCGAAGCCAACTGGAATTATCGTAAAAGGTTTAAAGAGATAATAGATTTTTTTAACTGTAAGATTAGAATTAAAGTGGGAATTGAAACCTTTGACCACAAGATACGGAAAGAAGTCTTAAAAAAGGATATTGAATTCTCAGGGCCCAAAGAAGTTGTCAAGTATACTGATTCCATAAAGCTTCTTATAGGGATGAAAGGCCAAACTCAAAAAAGCGTTCGCCACGATATTTCAATAGCGCTTTCTTATTTTGATTATATAAGTGTTAATCTTGTTACCAAAAACAGGAAAACCAGCTCCAAACATGACAAAGACTTAATTGAATGGTTTAAGGAGGAATATAAGGATCTTCAGATAGTTCCCGGAGTTGAGGTTGTTCAGCAAAATATTGACGTTGGTGTGGGAAGACGGAGCTTGTTCCAGTAAGAACAGTATTTAGTATCTATTGAAGAATTTCTCCATTGTTTTTTTAATCGCCAATGATTTATGGCGGGCTTTGTGATTAATCCTAAAATTTCTAATCCCGCGGTTTTTTACTAGAGGTACCGGATTCTAGAGACTAGTCACTGTTTTTAAGGCCTTTGCAGAGCTCCTCTGCCCCTTCTACAGTCCATTTTATAGGAAAGTTTTCGCATTGTTTTGGACGTACTTTATAAACAGCACATATTGAACCGCTTAGAAATATGCATTCTCCGTTTTCTCGTTCATTGAGGCTTAGCCCCTGCCTGTTTTCTGTTACGCGTGTGAAGGCATTTATGAATTCGTCCTCGATTATTCCTATAAAATCGGAAAGGCGTGTAATATCCTCTCTTGTAAGGTGAACATATCCCCGCCAGCTGCAGCATTCGCCACATCGCGTACATTTAAAAGTTTTAGGTTCCATAACGGCAAAGTTATACTCCGAAAATGTCCAAAAATCAAGGAGTTTTAACCGCAGAGATTAAGTGAGTGCGGATACTGATAAAAATTTTTATACGTTTTTTTGGGTATTGTGGTAGAATAACTGGAATTAGGAAGTATGTTTATGACAAAAATAGCAATATTCTTGATTCTGGTTATTGTGAGTTTGTTTGTTTTCTATGACCAGCTTGCGGATTGGGTAGAGCATGTGTCCGTTAAATATAAAGATTCTTTGTGGTCTCCGGCCGCTCTTTATAATCTCGCTGGCTTTTCAATGGCGGTTTTCAAGTATGATATTGCTTTAAGCGCTTATCTAAAAGCAAGAAGGCATTTTCCTCTTTATGGTACCAGCGACGAAGCACTTTTTAGAATTGCGAACATCTATGAGAAACAGAAGAGGTGGAAAGACGCGTACAGAGTTTATAACGAGTTCTGCAAAAAATATCAGGGGCATGATTGGGCTCCCAGAGCAAAAGAAAAAGCGGAGAAAATAAGGGATATTTATCTGAAATGAAAAAATTGGTTATTGCCGTAATAATTGTTTTGTTTTCGGGATTTGTGTTAGCTGGTGAATACGCGCTATATGAAAAAGAGGGTTTGACCAGCCCTGAATGGAACCTTGGCGTGGAAAAAGGGTTTAACAGATATGAGGCCTGGAGACTGGATGAAGCTATGACTTATCTGGAAAAGGCGGTCAATAAAGGGTGTGAAGATGGACTTGTCCTCTATCGGCTAGCTGCGTGTTACGCGAACGATGAACAATACAAGAAATCCATAGAGTATTTCAAAAGGGCAATAAAATCACTGCGCGTGAGATATCCCAAGCATAGATATTATTCAGATGCCTATTACAATCTTGGAAGTGCCTATATGAGGCTTGCAAACTTAGAAACAGCTGGTTCCCAGTACGAAGAAGCTATAAGAATAAATTCTCAGAATTTTAATGCTTTAAAAGGCCTGGGGTTTATTTGTTATGAGAAGGGACAGATGAATAAAGCTGCTAAATATTTCAAGGATGCTCTGGAAATAAACCCTAAGGATTTGTCATCCCTTTTGAAATTAGGGACGATTTGCCGCAGGAAAGGAGACAATGAAGGAGCTCTTAAATATTTTAATGAAGCTTTGGGGTATTATCCTGATTCACACAAAGTTTATACAAGCCTTGGTGTAACTTATGATTCGATGGATGATGTTGATAAATCAATTGAGTCTTTTAAGAAAGCAGTTGCTTTGAAAGAAGACGCTGTCGTATTTTCATACCTCGGAATGGCGTATATAAAGAAGAATGATCTTAACGAGGCGGAAAAGTGTTTGCTTAAGGCAAAAGAGCTAAAACCCGGACTAAAAGAAGCACTTTTTAGTCTGGGTTTATTCTATTTTAAACGCCTGGAGTTTAACAAAGCCGCAGAACAATATATGACTGTTTTAAAAGAAGATCCGGAAGATATTGCGGCTCTTTCTATGATGGGCGTTATTAAGGAAAAACAAAATAATGTGGATGAAGCAGTTGATTATTACAAAAAGGTTTTGTCTATAAACGCGAATGTTCCGGGAGCCCATCTTAGCCTCGGGGACATATATTTTTCGGCAGAAAATTGGGAAGGTGCTCTCAAGCATTACAATGATTTTCTTAAAATTGCTAAAAATATTCCTTCAGAGGAAGAAATTAGAGGTAAAATTTTAAAATGTGAGGAAATGATAAAAGAAATAAAAACAGTATCTATTGAATAGTCGCTAGTATCTTGTAGGATAAAAAGAGAAAGAAGAAAAAAGTAAAATTGTGATTCATGAGATACTAGATACTAGATACGATTCACGAAATTGAAATAGGGGATTAAGAAATGATTGGGAAAAATGTAACAGGTTTTATGAATAAATTTAAAAATGTGGGACTTACATTTGACGATATTTTACTTATTCCTCATTATGCTGATTTTCTTCCATCTAAGACGAGCCTTGAAACAAAAATTACCAGGAATATAAAACTTAATATCCCGTTTATCAGCGCTGCCCTGGATACCGTGACAGAAGCGGGGATGGCCATTGCAATGGCTAAGATTGGCGGTATGGGTATAATTCACAAGAATCTTACACCTGAAGATCAATCAAAAAATGTTATTATGGTAAAGCATTATCTTAACGGCCTGATAACAGATCCTATTACCTTCAAGCAAAATCAGCGGGTAAGAGATATAATGGAGGCAAAAAAGGTTTATGATTATTCCTTTAACGGTTTTCCAATAGTTGATGACGATAATAATTTAAAGGGTATTATCACCGCGCGGGATTTTAAATTTTTAAAGGATAAGAATTGTAAAATCAAAGACGCAATGACCAAAAATGTTTTTTCAGCGCTTCATACTACCACGATAAATAAGGCTTTTGAAATAATGATGAAAAATCGTATTGGAAAGCTTCCTATTGTTAAAAACGGTAAACTGATGGGGCTTTACAGTTTTAGTGATGTGAAGTCAATTATAGAGCATATGGAACCGCTGTATAACAGGGATAAGGAACATCGCCTCATGGTTGGAGCTGCTATTGGGCCTAAGGACTATGAGCGTTTGGAGATGCTTGCAAAGAGTGATGTTGACCTGATTGTAATTGATACCGCTCACGGGCATTCAAAGGGTATAATCGAGATGGTGAAATATATTAAAAAGAAGCACAGTTCGTTGGATGTTATGGCTGGAAATGTTGGAACGGAAAAAGCTGTTAAGGATTTAATAAAGGCTGGAGCTGATTCTATAAAAGTTGGTATTGGCCCGGGGTCAATTTGCACTACCCGAGTGGTAACTGGAGTTGGCGTTCCCCAGATAACCGCTATATACGATTGCGCGAAGGCCGCGGGAAGTGTTCCTATTGTGGCTGACGGTGGAATAAGGAATTCCGGTGATGTACCCAAGGCGCTGGCGGTTGGGGCTTCATGTGTTATGATGGGCTCTGTTCTTGCCGGTACAGCGGAGAGCCCCGGCGAGAAAATAATACATGAAGGAAGGCAATATGTTATTTACAGGGGAATGGGTAGTATAGAGGCCATGAAAGCGGCTGCCGGAAGCAGGGAAAGATACGCGCAGAATGATATCATGGATTCAGACAAACTGGTTCCCGAGGGTGTTGAGGGATTGGTTCCATATGCCGGCTCAACTGAACAAGTTATCTTGCAGTTTTCCGGTGGGTTAAGGTCTTCGTTGGGATATAACGGTTCCCGGAACATACGGCAGTTGCAGGAAAAAACAAAGATGATAAGAGTTACTCCCGCGGGGGTAAAAGAAGCTCATCCTCATGATGTAAAGATAATTAAAGAAGCTCCTAATTACAGGAGCTGATTTTAACCCGGATTTTGCATGCTTCGCGGGAAGAATATGCCCTGTGAAAACCAAATTTTTCTCAATGATAAAAGGCAAAAAAAACTATCTTAGAAGGATTTTTTCAGTAATACTGATTTTTCTTTCCTCTATTCTGGCTTTGGCAGGTATATTGCAATATTCCAAAATTATTTACACTAATCCCCAAAATATGCTTAGCCTTGTGTTTATATGCTGTTTTTTATTTTTAATAGCTTTTTTTATTCACAAAAAGGACTTGTTTCTTTTACCTGTTTTGCTGGCTTTGTATCTTGGGATTTTTCCATTGATTGAGACAGTTTCTTTAAGGTGGGAGCTTTACCCTTTTATATTTATTTTCTCAGGATTTGTTATATATATGATGGGGACAGTTACGGATCCAAAATCGGCACGAGAGTTTAAATCCTTCAAACTGATTACATACCTTTTCTATCTTACAGCGTGTTGTTACGGATACTTTAATTATCGTGAAGGGGCATTAACTTTTTTAATTGTTTCGTTTCTACTTTTTGCGGGAGCATTTACCCCGTTAGATAGAAAACATTTAACGGGGTTTACCATTAAAAAACAATGGCCGTTTGCTGTAGGCCTGTTTTTGCTGTTATTGTCAATTTGCTATTATTGCTGCTACTGGGGAATTGACAGGATGTATACTTTAACCGCTCTTTTTATATTGGCTGTTTTGGTTGGACTGATATCAAGAAAATTTTTAAAATTCGGCGGTATCCCGCGGGGTTGCCGTATGGCCTTTCTTCTGATACCTTTTTTTACCTTGTCTTTTTCATTTGGATTTTATATTAGGCTGCATTTTTTGTTAGATTGAAGAGCGCTTTTATATGATCCGGTGTTGTTCCGCAGCAGCCTCCTACAATACTGGCTCCCGCATCAAAGATCTTTAAAGCGGTATTAGCAAAACTTTCAGGCGGCTGTTCGTAAAGTGTTTTTCCCTTTATCAGCCGTGGTAAGCCCGCGTTTGGTTCTGCCATAAGGGGAAAGCTTGTAAGCTTTTTAAGACGTTTTATAATCTCTAAAATTTCTTCGGCTCCGGAACCACAATTCACCGAAATAACATCGGCCCCTGTTCTGGCCGCGGAATTTACAAATGTTTTTAGATCAACCCCCATCATAGTGTGGAAATCATCCCTGTTCGCGTCTTTTGTAAAAGCCATGGACGCTATTACGGGAAGGCCCGTATTTTTGGAAGCTTTTACAGCTTGTGTTAGTTCACCCAGATCTGTCATTGTTTCTATAATTATCGCGTCTGCTCCCGCTTTTGCTAATGATTCGGCCTGTTTATGAAAGATTTCATAGAATTCTTTGTTGTCGCATGTACCGAGAGGTTTAAGAAATTCTCCGGTTGGCCCTATGTCTCCCAGCACCAGGATTTTTGTTTCCGCGGATTTCCTGGCAATGTTTACACCTGCCTGATTTATTTCATCCGCTTTAGATTCCAGGTGAAAATTCTTTAGTTTCAATAAATTCCCTCCAAAGGTGTTTGTTGTTATTAACTCTGCCCCGGAAGAAATATATGATTTGTGGATTTCTTCAATTTTTTTCGGGTACTCGAGATTCCATAGTTCGGGGCATTCCCCCCCCTGCAGGCCTTTTTCAATTAACTGAGTACCCATACCACCATCACAGATCAGCTTTTCTCCCTTTGCCAACCGTTCGTTGAGGTTCATTTGCCTATCGTCCTTAACTTAAATGTCCAAAACATTTATTTCTGTTTAAATTTTTTGATATTTGAACTTTAAGTTTGTTTAGAGTTTTGAATTTAGAATTTTCGCATTTTTCTGCGCTTTGAATTTTCATTTACTGTATCCTTCGGGAAATCTCTTATGCCACTGCCAGGCAGTGTTGATAATCTCTTTTAATGACGGGAATTGAGGGGCCCAACCCAGCTTCTTCTGGATTTTTTCAGCACTTCCAACAAGTGCGGGGGGGTCACCTTTTCTCCTGGGACAATCGACAGTTTTTATTTTTTTTCCTGTTACAGCTTTTGCCGTTTCAATTACTTCTTTTACCGAGTAACCTATTCCATTCCCGAGATTGAAAGCATCGGAGGTATTGTTTTCCAGTGCCAATATATGTGCTTTGGCTATATCAGAAACATGTATGTAATCTCTGATACACGTTCCGTCTTTTGTCTCATAATCTGTCCCGAAAATTTTAATTTCTTCTCTTTTGCCTAACGCGCACTGAAGGACAAGCGGAATAAGGTGTGTTTCGGGCCTGTGGTCTTCACCAAGTTTCTCAGTTGCCCCCGCGGCATTAAAATATCTTAATATGGTATATTTTATTTGGTAAGCCTGCTCGTACCATTTCAGGGTTTTTTCAAAGGCCAACTTGGTTTCCCCGTAGGGGTTTATAGGTTTTTGTTTTTCTTCTTCCACGATGGGAATTTTTCCCGGTATGCCGTATGTGGAGCAGGTTGAGGAAAAAACAAATTTTTTCACACTGGTTTTTACAGCTTCTTCAAGGATGTTTATACTTCCGAAAACGTTATTCTTGTAGTACTTGCCGGGATTTTTGACTGATTCGTCAACATAACAATTCGCGGCGAAATGTATAACGGCATCGAATTTATTTATTGAAAATATTTCCCGAAGCTTTTTTGTGTTTAAGATATCAGCTTCTATGAAACGGGATCCCGGAGGAATTGCTTTGACATACCCCTCTGACAAATTGTCCAGTATAAAAATTTCATGCCCTGATTCGATAAGTTTTTCAGCGGTTACAGAGCCTATGTATCCCGCTCCGCCGGTGACCAGTATTTTCATAATGTAAAATCCCTTCTTTGAGAAAGCATTTTATCACAGGATTGAAAAAGTAGGAAGGGAGAAATATATAGTATTTCGTATATCGTTTTAAAAAACTAAAAGAAGAAAAAGCGAAAATTTTTTAGCGAATAATTTGTGATTTTGTTTTAACTACATACTATATACTACATACGAAATACGATGTTGCTGTTTTCTATTTGACACAGATTTTTTGAGGTGATAGACTCTCGCTAGTCTAAATAGGAGTTAATGTAAAACAAAGGTAGGGGTATTTGAGATGAAGAGAATGATGGTTTTGGCTGTTGTCTGTTCTGTCATGTTGATGGGAGGGTGTGCAACTTGGAACAGAGGTGGGGTCAGCAAAACATCATCTAAAGATTATGGGGAGAGTGCCGCGGGACTTGCACTGTCTGAATCTTTGAAGTTTGACGATGTTCCTGTTCCAGCGGGGTTTAGATTAAAGGTAAAAGATTCTTTTGCTTTTCAGAATAATACCTTGAGAGTAGGGGTTTTAACCTATGTTGGTAAAGCCGAACCACAGGGGATAATAAACTTTTATAAAGAGCAGATGCCTTTGTACAACTGGCGGCTGCTGAATTTAATTGAGTATGAAACAGCGCAAATACTTTTTGATAAGACGGATGAAACCTGTGTGATAATACTTGTACCGGGCAGGACAAATACCTTAAAAATTAGTGTGGCCCCCAAAAGTAAGGGTAAAAAGAAATGAGATATAAAAGGCATAAAATTAAAATAACCAGAAAAGAATTAAAGCGGGACAGCTTTTTAGAATTTGTCGGCAGGATTGCTGAACTGTTCAGTAAATATAAACTCCGGATTGCCGCTTCCTTAGCTTTAATCGTGATTGTGGCTGTTTGTTTATTTTTGTACGCCATTTATAGACAAAAATTGAAAAGCGTGGCTTTTGATGCTCTGGCAGAAGCTAAAGATGTTGAAAGTTTAGTTGAAGTGTCTAAGGAATATTCAGGATTATCCGCGGGTGAGTTTGCGCTTTATATGGCAGCTAATCAGTGTTATAGAGACGGGCAAAAGCAGAAATCGATGGAACTTTTTAAAGATTTTTTAAAAAGTTACCCCGTAAGCAGGTTTATTCCTAATGCCATGCTTGCGGTCGGGCATATTGAAGAAGACAATGGTAATTATGATGAAGCTATCAATGTCTTAGATGGTATAGTTAAACAATTTCCCTTAAATTATGTGTGTCCCGAAGCTTTAATGTTCAAAGCGGGCCTTCTTGAAAAAAAGGGTAAAATACACGAAGCTGTCTTAGAGTATAGGAATATTACCGAAAGCTACCCCGCGAGTTTATGGTCTCGGGAAGCCGAAGCTAAAATCTTTGTTTTGGAAGCGAATATTTAAAGAATTTTTGCGTCCGAAAATATTTTTTAAAATGTTTGACTTTTTTGATAGGTTTTTGTAAAATTCACACAATGTATAAAAAGCAGGTTTGTGGTGTAGTGTTCTTTGTCGATTTAATTTAACGCCATAGGTAATTTTAATGAAGGGTGGGCTGCGGAAAGGAGGCGATGTAAATGAATAGTGGCCGGAATTGCCGATGTGGCGAGGTATATAGATATAGTAATTGAGTATGTCGAAGTTAATCGATTTGATAGCTTCGTTTCTTAGGGTGCGAGTTGCACTAAATTTGGAGGTTAATTAATGAAGAAATTTTTTTTAATATCTCTGGCTTTGATTTTTGTTCTGTCAACTGCGGCAGTTGCTGAAGTGCAGAACGTAAAGGTCGGTGGCACAATCAGGATCCGTGCTTTTTCAGAAGAAAATAGAACGGACCTTTCCAGAGGGAATATTTTTCCGGCTCCTGGAGTTGGGGAATTTTTCCGCTGGAATCCGGGAAGTGCTGTAATACCCGGTGATGACATAACGAATCAGCATTGGAGCGACAGGAACGATTGGATTGAACAGCTCACAGATATATATGTGGAAGCAGACCTTACTGATAATGTTCTTGTTCGTATAACACTAGAAGCATTTGCAAACTGGGGTTCTACAACTACTGGTGCTAATAGTGCTGATAGTGGGACACCGACAGTAGCTACAGGTAGAGGTGGAACAGAAAGCTGGACTATTGGAGTAATTGAAGGATGGATACAGATATCTGAGCTTTACTATTCTCCTCTTTCAGTTAAAGTGGGACGTCAGTTCCTTAACTATGGTACTGGTTTTATTATCAGCGACAAGGAAGCTTTCTGGAACTTTGATGCTGTAAAGGCAGTTCTTGATTTCTATCCTTGGACTATTGATCTTGTCTACGCAAAGCTTGCGGAAAACACAGCACGTTATTTCCAGACTCGTGATGATAACGCTAATGCTGTATACAACACGAGATCCGACTGGAATCTCTACGGCGCGAATATTGCGTATGCCGCTGATTTCTGGAATGTTGAAGTGTATGCCTTTGGAACCAAGAACACCAGTGACGAAGGTGCTTATGCGGTAGGTACTGCTTATACCAGTTATACTAACGGTACAGGCTTTACAGATACAGCCGGCAGATTAAGCCCGACAAGCATTGAGCCATGCGTTTTTGGTGTCCGTGCTGATATTCGTCCTATAGAACAGCTTGATATATGGGGCGAAATGGTATATCAGTGGGGTTCAGCAGGAAGCATAATAGACTGGTCTGATGCTGGTGCCGCTAACCCATCTATACCGGGTACTCAGGCAGATTATACAGGATCAGAAATTGAACTTAGCGCATGGGCAGCTGATTGTGGCGCGACATACACATTTGACTGGACATGGGAACCTGCTTTTACGTTGGCTTACACATATGCCAGCGGCGAAGATAACAATGTGTTAGAAAATACTGATGCTGATGGCCTCAGAATAAGAGACTGGAAAACAACAACTCATGCTTTCTATCCTCTTTTTGGCTATGACTATTACGGGTATGCATTTTCACCCAGAGTATCTAACATACATATCTTCAACGCGGGGTTAAGCCTTCTTCCTCTTGAAAACGTTGAAATAGTCCTTGATTACTATCACTATGAACAGGTAAAGAATCAGCAGTGTGAGCTTGGTGCAGCAGCTGACCTTTACCCCGTAGTTGGTAATCACTGGATGGACAACGGTGGTGTATCAGCGCCTACAAGCGGATTGCACAAAGATCTTGGTGATGAAATTGACGTAGTGGTTAACTATGACTATTCAGAAGACCTGTCTTGTCAGTTAGTTGTCGCGTATTTCATGCCAGGCAGTGCTTTTGATGCAACAACAGGTGAGGATGAAATGATAGAAGTTCGTGGAGAACTACAAGTTAATTTCTAACTTTAGTTCGTAGATAAGTACAAAGAGCCTCCGGTTAATCCGGGGGCTCTTTTTTTTGCTAATTATTGACAAGTATTATTGCATCTGTTAGTATCCGCATTACTAATGCCGGATTGTCTAATGGTAGGACGCCTGACTCTGACTCAGGTAGTCTAGGTTCGAATCCTAGTCCGGCAGCCAAAATTTGTCTCTGGCAAATTTTGGCCCGAAGCGTGCGCGGTAAATTTCGAAGAAATTTACCAGCGTTTACCCAAGGGATAGCTTTTATGTATCATGACTTATCAGTTTTCGCTTGACATAAGGGTTTTATCTGGTATATTTCTGACTTGATGGACAAAGGCGTCCTTTCTGTTAAAAGAAGGGGCGCCTTTTCTCTGTATTCTTTACGCGAAGGCGGTAAAAAATGAGCAAGTATATTTTTATAACCGGCGGTGTTGTTTCAAGCCTGGGCAAAGGTATCCTATCGGCGTCTATTGGAAAACTCCTTGAGTCCAGAGGCCTTAAGGTAACCATTATAAAATGTGATCCATACATAAATGTTGACCCCGGCACCATGAATCCATATCAGCATGGAGAGGTATATGTTACCGAAGATGGAGCGGAAACCGATCTTGATCTCGGGCATTATGAACGCTTTATAACATCTAAAATGACAAAGGCGAATAACATAACCACGGGCAGGGTATATGACTCTGTTATAAAGAAGGAGCGCAGGGGAGACTATCTTGGAGGAACAGTTCAGGTAATCCCTCATATAACTGATGAGATAAAGGAAAGAATGAAGAGGGTTTCAGCGGGGAAAAAGTTTGATGTAGTAATTGTTGAGGTTGGGGGGACTGTCGGGGATATAGAAAGCCTGCCTTTTCTGGAAGCGATAAGGCAGTTTAAGCGGGATTTGGGTGCGAAAAATGCCATAAACCTTCATTTGACACTTGTCCCGTATCTCAGGGCGGCTGAAGAAATAAAAACAAAACCCACACAGCACAGCGTAGGTAAGCTGAGAGAAATAGGCATACAGCCCGAAATAATCGTATGCAGAACTGAAAAACCACTTTCGCTTGCGACAAGACAAAAAATATCGTTATTCTGTAATGTGGAAACTGAAGCTGTAATACAGGCTCGGGATGTTGATTGTATATATGAAGTGCCGCTGTTTCTCAGGGAAGAATGGCTTGACGAACTGATTGTTAGAAAGCTTGAAATGCCTGTTTTTGCGCAGGGCCTCGAACACTGGGAAAAAGTAGTACAAAGGGCGAAAAACCCTTCGAAGAGCGTAAAAATAGCTGTTGTCGGTAAATATATGAACCTTCAGGACGCGTATAAATCGATTTATGAAGCTCTTTCGCACGCGGGTATAAGCGGGGACGCGAAAATTGAAACAAAAAAAATTGATGCCGACAATCTGAAAAAAAGCAATATTTCTAAAATGCTGGCGGGCGTGAATGGAATACTGGTTCCCGGCGGCTTTGGAACGCGTGGGACAGAGGGTAAAATACTTGCCATTGAATATGCCCGAAAAAATAAAATTCCTTTTCTCGGGCTCTGCCTTGGAATGCAGATGGCGGTTATAGAATTCGCGCGTAATGTCTGCGGCTTAAAAAAAGCGAATTCCACCGAGTTTTCCAGAAAAACCCCGCATCCTGTTATATCTTTGCTGGAAGAACAGAAAAATGTAAAAGTGAAAGGCGCGTCAATGCGGCTGGGTGCTTATCCCTGCATTCTTAAAAAAGGAACCAGAAGCTACAGAGCCTACGGCCGTGAAAGAGTTTTTGAAAGGCACCGGCACAGATATGAATTTAATTTAAAATATAAAAATGTTTTTGAAAGCAAAGGAATGGTTTTCGCGGGGGCTTCTCCGGATTCCAAGCTCATGGAAATTGTGGAAGTGAAAGGCCATCCCTGGTTTGTAGCTGTCCAATATCATCCGGAATTCAAATCAAGGCCGGATAGGGCTCACCCCCTTTTTGGGTCTTTTATTTCCGCCGCTTTAAAAACACAAAAGGCTGGAATAAAATGAAAAGCCGGAAAATAGCGAAAATAGCTTTTGAAGATGGAAGGGTTTTTAACGGTTATTCTTTTGGGCACGAAGGAGAACGTTACGGCGAACTTGTTTTTAACACAAGCATGACAGGCTACCAGGAAATAATCACCGATCCCTCTTATAAGGGCCAGTTTGTGGCAATGACATATCCTCTTATAGGAAACTACGGGGTCAATTCCCATGATATTGAATCAAGAAAACCTTTTCTTGAAGGGTTTATTGCGAAAGAATTCAGCCGTATCGCGAGCAGCTGGCGTTCCGAAAAAAGCATTGAAGAATATCTGAAAGAAAACAAAATTGTTGGTGTTGAAGGATTGGATACAAGGGCATTGACAAAACATGTCCGGCTGGCAGGTGCTATGAAAGCGGTTATCTCAACTGAAGATATGGATAACAACAGCCTTGTGCAGAAAGCCGGAAAGTCAACGGGCCTTGTGGGAATAGATCTCGTAAAAGAAGTCACGATTGGCGGCCCTGTTGAATGGAATAAAAAAGGAAGGCTTAAAGTTGTCGTCCTGGACTGCGGGGTAAAGTATAATATTATGAGAATCCTTGAAAAGAAAGGATGTAATGTTGTTTATGTTCCGGCGTCAACACCGCCTGATAAGATACTCGCGTATGAGCCGGATGGATTGTTGGTTTCAAATGGGCCCGGGGATCCCGCCGCCGCGGCCTATGTTGTGAAAACTGTCAGTAAACTTATTGGAAAACTCCCGATTTTCGGTATTTGTTTCGGCCACCAGATCTTAGGGCTGGCTCTGGGCGGAAAAACTTATAAGCTTAAATTCGGCCACCATGGCGCGAATCATCCTGTAAAAAATATATTAACAGGAGCAGTCGCTATAACTTCGCAAAACCACGGATTTTGCGTAGATGTTGAATCCATGGATAAAAATATTGTCGACGTTACGCATATAAACTTAAATGATAATACAATTGAGGGGTTAAAGCATAAAAAATTGCCTGTTTTTTCGGTACAGTTTCATCCGGAGGCGTCACCCGGCCCTCATGACGCGGAATACCTTTTTGACGGGTTTATAGAGAATATGGAGAAAAAAGATGCCCAAGCGCGATGACATAAAGAAAATTCTTATAATAGGTTCAGGGCCTATTGTTATCGGACAGGCTTGTGAATTTGATTATTCAGGTACCCAGGCCTGTAAGGCGCTGAAGGAAGAAGGATATGAAGTTGTGCTTATCAATTCCAATCCCGCGACTATAATGACGGATCCGGATATGGCTTCAAAAACTTACATAGAGCCGGTAACCCCTGAATTCCTTGAAAAAGTTATAGAAAAAGAAAGGCCGGATGCGGTTTTACCTACTCTTGGGGGACAAACAGGGTTAAACGTTGCCGTTCAGGCTTTTGAAATGGGAGTAATGGGTAAATACGGAGTAAAGATGATAGGTGCCGATTATGACGCCATTAAAAAAGCGGAAGACCGGGAACAATTCAAAGCGGCAATGAAAAAAATCGGCCTTGATTTACCTGAAAGCGGAATTGCTTATGATATGGAAAATGCCTTAAAAATTGCGGATGAGATAGGATATCCGCTTATTATACGCCCCGGTTTTACTTTGGGCGGAACCGGAGGCGGAGTTGTCAATAACACGGAAGAGTTTAAATATACGGCAGCGCTGGGGCTTAAGAACAGCCTTATAAGTGAAATACTGATTGAAGAGTCTGTCGCGGGATGGAAAGAGTTTGAGCTGGAAGTAATGAGGGACAATAAAGATAATGTGATAATTGTTTGTTCTATTGAGAATTTTGATCCTATGGGAGTTCATACCGGAGACAGCATAACTGTTGCTCCCATTCAGACGCTTACTGATGTTGAATACCAGAAAATGAGAGATGCCGCGATAGCAATTATAAGAGAAATAGGAGTGGAAACCGGCGGTTCAAATATCCAATTTGCGGTAAATCCCGTTGACGGGCGAATGGTGGTTATTGAGATGAATCCTCGTGTTTCCAGGAGTTCTGCCCTTGCCAGTAAGGCAACAGGCTTTCCTATCGCAAAAATAGCCGCGAAGCTGGCCGTAGGCTATACACTGGATGAAATCAGGAACGACATTACAAGAGAAACACCGGCTTCTTTTGAACCGGCTCTCGATTATTGTGTTGTTAAAATTCCCCGTTTTACTTTCGAAAAATTTCCTGAGGCGGATCCTGTATTAGGAGTTTCTATGAAATCAGTCGGCGAAACAATGGCGATAGGAAGGAATTTCAAGGAAGCTTTGCAAAAAGCTCTCAGAGGGTTGGAAATAGGGTCAGCGGGGCTGGAATGGGAAAAAGCGGGAAGTTTTGATGACAGG
>CBDURG010000003.1:0-32382 GCA_965369805.1 uncultured bacterium | reverse complement strand
AGCAGGCAAAATAAAGCTATTAGTCGTGCGAAAAAATTATTAAAAATTCACAGCACTAAAAATCCTGCTGATATGAATCCTTCTACAACAGTCCATCTATTAGTGGAAGAATTAAATAAATTGAAAAAATAGGAGAAAAGAGTGCTTACCCCAAAAATGAAATCATTAATAAACCGGCTCTGGTATAATTTCTGGAGCGGAGGGATTGCTATTCCATTAACAGCAATCGAGCAGATATCTTATCTTTTGTTTATGCGCCGGCTGGATGAAATTGACAGCAAACTTAAAAAAGATGCTGAATGGACAGGCGAAAAATACACGTCTGTCTTTGCCGGAAAGTTCACCTTACCCACAACAAAAGGAGAGCTGGATAAAGAAACACTTCGCTGGAGCCATTTTAAACAGCTTGAAGGCGGCGAAATGCTTACACATGTGCAAATGAATGTTTTCCCTTTCATAAAACAGATCAATGGAGAAAACAGCGTTTTTGCCAAATATATGGCTGATGCCGTGTTTATTATTCCCAAGCCCTCACTCCTTGTTGAGGCGGTTAGCATCATTGATGCTCTTTATGCTGAGATTGAAAAGCAAACACAAGCCGGTCAGACATTTCATGACACGCAGGGTGATATGTATGAATTTTTATTGTCTGAAATTTCTCAATCCGGTAAAAACGGACAGTTCCGTACGCCAAGGCATATTATAAAACTTATGTGTGAATTGGTTGCACCTAAACTGGGAGAGACAATCGGCGATCCTGCCTGTGGAACAGGAGGTTTTTTGCTTGGCGCGTACCAATGTATTTTAACAACACATACCAGCAAAAATCATATCATAAAAGATGAAGATGGTTTTGAGCATGGTTTTGGCGATAAGCTGACGGATGAACGCTTATGGAAAGAATTAAGAGAAAACACATTTTTTGGATATGACTTTGACACTACAATGGTTCGTATTGGCTTAATGAACCTTATGCTTCATGGTATTACACACCCAAACATTCAGCGTAGTGACACGCTTTCAAAAAAATACAATGAAGATAATCAGTATGATGTAATCCTTGCCAATCCGCCGTTTAAAGGCAGTATTGACAAAGGTGATATCAACGAAAACCTTTCACTTAAAACCACAAAAACAGAACTTCTCTTTGTAAACCGTATTATCAATTCACTTAAAATTGGTGGACGTGCCGCTGTAATTGTACCTGACGGTGTTTTATTTGGTTCATCAACCGCTCATAAGAGTTTAAGGAAGATGTTGATAGACGACTGCGAATTGCAGGGTGTTGTATCCATGCCTTCAGGTGTATTCAAGCCTTATGCCGGAGTCAGCACTACTATTTTAGTATTTGTTAAAGGCGGGACAACTGAACGAGTGTGGTTTTATGATATGCAAGCAGACGGTTATTCGCTTGATGATAAACGAGACAGAATTGAAGCAAATGATTTGCCGGATATTGTTAAAGAATGGAAAGCGCGAAACAAAAATGCAAATAATAACCGTAAAGCAAAATCTTTCTTTGTGCCAATGAATGAAATCATTGATAACAAATATGACTTGAGTATTAACCGGTATAAGGAAATTGACTATACTCCGCCGGAGTATGATAAGCCTGAGGTGATTTTGGAGAGGATTGAAAAATTGGAAAAGGAGATTATGGCAGAGCTTGGTGTTCTGAGGAAGATATGAAATTAAAAGAAGTATGTAAAATTATTGGTGGGAACCCAGCTCCTAAAGAGGGGTTTAGCGACAGTGCTAACGCAATTCCATTTGTGAGAATGAAAGATTTAGGAAGAGCGCATGTGACTAATAACTTGATAAATGTTGAAGTAAAAATAGACCCTGATTTTGCTAAGAAAAAAAGGTTGAAGATTATTAAAAAAGGGTCGGTTTTACTGCCAAGAAGTGGCTCTGTGGCTTTGAACCATAGGGCAGTGCTAGGGCAAGATTCATTTATGGTCAGTCATATTTGTGCCTTGGAAGTAAACCACCCCCAACTAAACAATCAATATTTGTATTATTGCCTTAGAGTGAAGAAACTAGATAATATTACTAAAAAAACAACAGGTCTTGATGCGATTACGTTTGAGGATCTTGGCAATATTGATATAGATTTTCCAAGTACAGACAAACAGAGTCAAATTGTTCAACGTCTCAATGTTGCCGACAACCTTCGCCAAAAACGCAAAGGGCAACTCACCCTGCTTGACGACTATTTCAAATCCGGTTTTCTCGATATGTTCGGCGATCCGCTAACTAACAACAAAGGGATAACGCAAAGAAAAATTGGTGATCTTGGAGAGATTATTACAGGGAATACTCCCTCTCGGCAAAAAAAAGAATATTATGGTGCTTTTATTGAATGGATCAAATCTGACAATATTAATACACCAGAATTTATTTTAACAAAAGCAGAAGAATTTCTTTCAAAGGCTGGTGCTAAGGTTGGAAGAATTACACCTGAAGGAGTTGTCCTCGTAACTTGTATAGCTGGTAGCCCAGAATGTATTGGGAATTGTGCTATTTCTGATAGGAAGGTTGCTTTCAATCAACAGATTAATGCATTTGTGCCGGGTGATGAAATAAAAACAGAATTCTTTTTTGCTCAGCTGTATATATGCAAAAGACTTATACAACAGGCATCTACTGAAAGCATGAAGGGAATGGTTTCCAAAAGTCGGTTTTCTGAAATTAAGATTTTAGTTCCTTCATTGGAACAGCAAACAGGATTTGTAAAAATATTTAATTCGGTTGCTAAAATGCGAGAAAAAATGCGCACGTCATTAGGCGAAATGGACAATCACTTTAACGCGCTTATGCAAAGGTATTTTGGATGAATGTTTATTTTTCTGATTTTTTTAATGTGAAACCGGGTCTTGTAGAAAAGCATGGGGCCTTCAACATTTCCTTAATTAATGACCTCCCTCTTTTTATAGATCCGTTCTTGTTATTTAATAGCGAAAAACAAAAATATCAAAATTTGCATGCTGAAATATTGCGTTATGTAGCATTTCTTAGAGATCAATCAACTGCTAAAAACATTAACGACGGACTTTTGAGAAGCTGGTATTGTTTTCCGGAAGTTAAACAAACATGGCTTGGATACAGCAAGGTTGGAAACGGTGGTAGAGGTCCCGGGATAGAGTTTGCAAGGGCGTTGAATGATAATTTGAATGGTGTCTTTTCGGGATTTGATAAAAACACCATTTCGCATAGTTCTCACTTGGAAAAGCTCTGTTTAATTAAAGAGAATACTGGAAGAGATAGTATCAGTGATTTTGTAACAAATCTGATCAAAGGTTATTTACTCGAATACACTCAGAATTTTGCTAAGAAAAATATTAATAAATCATTGCTTCGCGAATTTACAGTAAGGCATGTTAGGTTTAACTATGATACGTCTACGTGGAGTGCTGAAAAATTTACACTTCCGGCCATAGCTGTTTCAGGAAACAAAATCGATTATGTCTTGCTTACACCAAAAGATTTATTAACAAAAGATGATACGTGGATTAATCGGGTTGACCTAGTGAATCAATTCAGGGACATTGTTGTATCCGTCTCAAATGATGAATTGAGGTCGCAATTGAATTTTTACTTCTCACAAAATTTGCCTAACCCCGAGTATACAAAAAAAGGCAAAGAAAAAGCTCCCAAAAAACAAGATATCGTTGCGGCTATCGGTGCCGTAATTCGTAAATATCCAGAGCTATTAGATTATTATATTCGTTTTAAAGAAGATCATGGTGATGAGGCTGTGTCAATCAGTGAAGAAAAGGTTGAAGAAATCCATAATTTGTTTGTAGCTGATTTGTCGAATTTCATCAAGGGGTTAGCAAAAGAAACAGATTTCTATGATAAACGTGGCGATACCCTTTCAGAAAGTTATGAACGTGTGATTTTTTTAAAAGATTTTATTGAAAATAAAGACGGATATCGAATATTTTACCGGAAAAATGATGTGATTCGGAGGGAAGCTGATCTTCAAATAATGTATAGATTGACATGGTTCGCAACCTTTTCCGATGTTACTCGTGAAGCCAATGAAGGACGAGGTCCTGTCGATTTTAAAATTTCAAAAGGGGCTAAGGACAAAACTTTGGTAGAGTTTAAATTGGCATCGAATTCAAAATTACGGCAAAATTTGGAGAATCAGGTTGCGGTCTACAAAAAAGCACATGACACGGATAAAGCTATAAAAGTTATTTTATTTTTTTCGCTGGAAGAGGAAATGAAGGTTAAGAGAATATTGGAAGAATTGGGGATAGATCAAGAAAAATATGTAGTACTTATCGACGCACGCAAAGATAATAAAACATCTGCTTCAAGGGTGAAATAATGGATGGGCAAACCTTAGAATTATTAGCTGAAATGATTTGTGGGGATGATCAAGAAAAATTTCCTGTGTATAGATCAGGATCAGAATTAACCAGATTTTTTCAAAGAGTTGGTTTTGTTAATTTTAGTAAAAGGGGGACGCTTCTATTTTAGAGAAAATATTCACTCATTTTGTTTTGAAAAAAATAGGTCAGGAAAAAATAGAAACGTCCCCCTTTCTGCAGGGTTTTATTGCTAAAAAAGCCGATATGTGAAAAAGGAACAACGATTCTAATTAATACTGCTAAAATAATTGACAGGAATTTTAGGAAACAGAAGCCGTGGCAAAGAAAGGGTAATTAAGTATTGTGTCATCGGAATTTTTAAAAAATAGGCGCTGTCCCTATTTTTCCTTAATTATATGCTGATTTATGTCTGCAGGATCAGGCTTGAATTTCCTATTGATTTCCATTACACTTTCCTTACTAAAGTCCAGTAATCAACGGTATATAGTAAAAACATGGAAAATGAAAAGGATTTTTTCCATATTTTACTTGATAATAACAAAATGGATGGAAAATATTACACTCTATATACGTGATATCAGGGAAAATTTTCTATCTATCAAACAATGTTAAATAAGAGGTCAATAATGCCAAACTGTAAGAAGTGTGATAATAAAACAGGAATGTTTGAGTCATGGAATTATTCTGGCATGTGCAAAACCTGCTGGAAGAAAGAAGCGGACAGCAAGAAAAATGAGCATGTCCGTAAAGCTGATATTCTAATAGGCACCCTTGGGGGTGAGTCAATGAGTACAATGAGGAGATTAATGGATGTAGGGATGCAGATGGAAGGATTTACGAAAGCTACTTGGTTAGGCATAGGGGATCTCTTCATTACACAAACGGCTTTGATATATGTTCCTTTTAACAAGTGTGAATTAGTGAATCTACCCTACGCCCTTACTGGAATTGTGGGCAGTGTTCACAATAGCATAGAGATACGTAGAGCAACAAAGCAAGCAAACAAGACTCGCCTTTCGTTCAACGATTCATTGGAAAGTATGCTCCAATCTCAAGAATATACAGCTATCAACAAACCTGATATCACAACTGTAGTGTGTGACCATGAATCGGGGATTGTAGAGATTAATCAAGACAATCAAAAGACAGTACTTTTAGTTCTAAGGCATAAGAAACGAAAAGAAGAATTTGAGTCGATCTCGGAAGATCTTATCTCATTAATGAAGCCGCAATAACATAGAGGAATTTAACATGAGCATCGAGTGGGACTTTCGTTACGCTGCGCTCCACGAAAGCCCCTTATGCTCGGCGTTATAACAAAAAAAGATAAAATAATGAAAATTTATGACAGTGAAAATAAACGTATTTTAAAATCAATTTCTCTCTATCTCACTCCTGATGAAGCGGCAGATTTAGGATTTTCCGCTAATGACCTTTCAGAAAATCCCAAGAAGCATCATCACCATATAGATGATAAAGATTATAAAAATGAAATAATAATTTCAGTTTATACAAAAGAAAATATCAATCAATTTGACGAAGAATCAAAAAAAATAATTAACGCTGAATTAGAATAAGTTAAAGAAACCCAGCAATAAAGAAGTTATAACAAAGCAATACAGCGGATTTTGTTACGCCGCTTTGCGTCTTCGCAAAACCGTTGATTTTTGTGTTATATTGAACTTGTAGTTTTGAACTATCAAACGAAAGGAGACGAAACATCATGAAGCCCCGTAAAAGTAAGACAAAAGCCAAGTCAAAATCGAAAGATATGTTAGTCATGGATAACAGCCCTTTTAACTTCGTCTACAATCAGAAAGGACAAGTTGTTGCCGAACTTTATTCATATGTATTTGACCCGGATGAGATTGAGTTGGAACCAACTGTGGTCCAGGGCATTGACCTGCAGTTTGATGGTGAGCTGAACTCCTCGGTCAACGCGTCATACCAAGATCCTTCTCTCATTTATTATTGCCCTCGGAAACCATACGGTCCTCCTGCGCCCCCTCCACCTCCACCCAAGCCCCCCAAACTTACCGATGGGCCTAAGACAACTGCGGACAAAAAGGTCAACAAAAAAATGGGCGGGATTCTGGGTAGAAACAGAAAAGATCCCGCGTGGCGAGAAATATGGCGCCGTTTCTGGGGCAAAGTTTCAACAGCAGGAAAAATAAAAGGAGTTGAGGTTCCATGGATTCGAGATATCCTGAAAAAGTACAAGAACTGTGACTTTTCAACAATCTATTTCACGTTCTACGCTTATGGAAGACCGTATTGGGGGGAGCCAAGCTTTTACCCCACAAAGCCCGTCAAAGGCTATGGCGCCAAGGGTCTGAGTGGCATTGCAGGCGGTACGGGCCTTGCTATTGGTGAATTGACCTATTACCAGTACCAGGGTTACGGTGCAAAAGCCCATATGCTTTGCGGAGGAAAGAAGTGGTGTACAGTTGACCTGGGAAGAATTGGTGAATTTCTCATAAAAACCATCACGTTCAAGAATTACGAACGAAGGTTTTACTTTTCGCAGTTGGACACCACACAAGACGGTGGAAGCTTTAAAAAGAGCATAACCAAATGGAATAAGGTTCCAAGCAATCCCAGCAAGGTGCCCAGTAAATATGGGCCCGGTAAAACGGATGTGTATTATTAAGTTCTACTGTACATTTTAGGGGACGGAGTCAATTTGTCAACTTAAGGATTTTTTTATAACCATTTAATGAACTTGATTTCAAACGCTCATGCGTTTGAAACAAGTTATCACTAAAATTAGAGGAAACTATAGGGGCACAACACTTTGGAAAAGGGGATAGACACCTTTTTTGTTCACCCCGACGAGAAAAAAGGGACAGTCCACCCGCTCGCTACGCTCGCTTGGGACTTTCCCCATTTTCTTTCTCATCCGCTTCCTGGAACTATAAAGGTTCAGAGCGGAGAAGATAGGGACGTAGTTAGATAATTAGATATTCATTTTCTTCCGATATGGATGCTTACGGGAATGTTATAATCAAAGACAATCAGGACACGGTTCTTTCTCAGAGCGCGCTATAAATAACAAAAACACAGAAAATAGTGGCAGACACCTAATCAATTTCCTGATATCATAGATCCTGAAACAAGTTCAGGATGACAAAAAAAATAGAGGGATCTTTCCCAGATTGATTTGTTGATGACAAAAAGGAAGAAGAGGGAAGAAATGGACAGCGAAAAATTAATAAAAATGTTTTTGGGAACCGGAGCGCTGCTCGAAGGGCATTTTGAATTGACCAGCGGTTTGCATAGTAATAAGTATTTCCAGTGCGCTCTTTTGCTTCAGAACCCTCATTTTGCCGGTGAAATATGCGGGGAAATCGCGAATAATTTTAAGGAATTCAAAGTTGACCTTGTCGCAGGGCCTGCTGTCGGGGGCATAATTGTAGCACATGAAGTGGCCAGGGCTCTGAACATAAAATCAGTATTTACTGAGCGTGTTAATGGAAAAATGCGGTTGAGGCGGGGCTTTTCAGTGGAGAAAGGGCAAAAAGTACTTCTTGTAGAGGATGTGGTCACAACAGGAGGGTCGATATTGGAGCTGGTTTCACTTTTTCACGATGTTGGAGCCGAAGTTGTCGGCGTGGGTTCTATTGTTGACCGCAGCGGCGGGAAAAAGCCTTTTCCGGTTCCTTTCAGGCCGCTGTTGGCGCTTGACGTTGAAAGCTTTACTCCCGAACGATGCCCGATGTGCAAAAAGGGAGATAAACCGGTAAAACCGGGGAGCAGAGAAAGACAGAAAAAAGCCTTTTAGGGTCAGGGGTCAGGGGTCAAGGGAAAAAGAAAAAACTGATATTTCCTTGCCGCGGGGCCTTTTTTACTGAACCCTACAGCAGAATACTACTTACGAAATACAGATAGGGGATAAAATAATGTTCAAGAGTATGACAGGTTATGGGTTCAGCGAGGCGGATACTAATATAGGAAAGATATCAATTGAGATACACAGTTACAATAAGAAAGGGCTTGAGATAGAGGCCAATCTGCCCAGAGCCTTTTACGCGGCGGAGTCTGAAATTAAAAATCAGATTAAGAAATCAGTTTTTCGCGGCAAAGTAGAAGTTAATATAGGATACAAGCCTGTTGCTAAATACATGAATATTCTAAAAATTAATGTCCCTGCCGCCAAGAAATTTGTTTCACAGTTAAAAAAGGGAAGCAAACACCTGGATATTGATTGTAATATAAATATTACGGATCTGTTTTCATTTAAAGGAATAGTGGATATTCAGACTCCCAGAGTACCATCCAGGGTGATTTATTCCTGTGTCAGCCCTGTTTTAAAGAAAGCTCTTTTATCTTTCGCGAAAATGAGGCGGGTAGAGGGTTTAAATCTGCAGAAAGATATCGCGGGAAGAGTAAAAACACTTAAGAGTTATTTAAAAATGATTAAAAAGCATTCAAAACAAACTGTTAAAATTTATAAAGATAAGCTTATAGTAAACCTTAAGAAATTGAAATATAAGACTGAAAACGAAAGAATATTGAGGGAGGTAGCTGTATTTACCGAAAAGTCGGATATATCAGAGGAAATAACAAGAATAGAGAGCCATTTCTCCCAGATTACTAAAATGTTTTTGCAGATATCTACGGTTGGCAGATCTATAGATTTTATAATTCAGGAAATGTTCAGGGAAATCAATACAATAGGGTCCAAAGCGAATAATTATGCTGTCTCCTGTAACGTTGTTGAGTTTAAAACCGAACTGGAGAAAGTAAGGGAGCAAATTCAAAATGTTGAATAAAGGCCTTTTAATTGTAATTTCTGCCCCTTCAGGGGCAGGCAAGTCAACCATTTGCGGGCGGTATTTAAAGGAACATCCCGATACTGCTTATTCAATATCTGTTACTACCAGAAAACCAAGAAAAGGCGAAAAAGAGGGCAAAGACTATTATTTTGTATCGGAGAAAGAATTTAAAAGCTTTATAAAAAAGGGTGATTTTCTTGAATATGCCGGGGTTTTTGGAGAATATTACGGAACCCGTCGCTCTTCTGTGGAAGATAATTTAAATAAGGGTAAAAATGTCCTTCTTGATATTGATGTTAAAGGGGCTCTTCAGTTGATGAAGAAAATTAACGGGATTTTTGTATTTGTCCTGCCTCCGTCTAAAAAAGTTCTTGTGTCCAGATTAAAAGAGAGAAAAACGGACAAAAAAGCCGAAATCGTTAAGAGGTTGAAAATTGCAAACCAGGAATTAGCTTATATAAACAAATATGATTATGTTATAATCAACGATAAATTGTCCGATGCTGTTTCAAACATTTCTCTTATTATCCAGGCGGAAAAACATAGTGTAATTAATAACGGCGCGGTTATTGAAAAATGCGTTAAGCAATTCATAAAAACGGAGGCGGATAAATGGAAAAAGTGAGTTATGACAATTTACCTGAAAGCGTTGGAGATCAATATGAGCTTGTAATCCTTGCCGCAAAGCGTGCCCAGGCGCTTGCGGACGGCGCGAGGCCTCTTGTTGATAATGTACACAAACAAAAATATATTGATGTAGCCTTAAGGGAAATAAAGGAAGGGAAAATTCTAAATGCCAATAGGGCCAAAGGAAAAACTGAAAAATAAAAATATTATATTTGGAGTAACAGGTTCTATAGCAGCTTATAAGGCTCCATATATAGTGCGGCTTCTTGTGAAGGATGGTGCCCGGGTGAAGGTTGTGATGACTTCGAACGCGCGGCACTTTATAGGAAAACTGACTTTTGAAAGTCTGTCGAAAAATCCGGTTTACTCTGATATGTTTGGAGACTCGAAGATAACTTGCCCGGAACACATATCCCTGGCGGATTGGGGAGATTTGCTTTTAATAGCTCCGGCTACTGCTGGTATAATCAGTAAAATTGTATGTGGTATATGCGATGATTTGTTATCAACTGTGGCTTTGGCCATGGTAAACAGTATTATTGTTGTACCGGCCATGAATTCCAGGATGTGGTTAAATCCCATTGTTAAAAAGAATATATCAAGTCTGAAGAAGCAGGGGTATGGAGTAGCAGGGCCTGTTGAAGGTAACCTTGCGTGCGGTGACAGCGGCTCCGGCAGAATGGCTGAACCGGATAAGGTGGTTGCGGCTGTAAAGGATTATTTTAAGTGAAAGTTCTTATCGCTGCGGGGCCTACAAGAGAATTTATCGATCCTGTGAGGTTTATATCCAACAGGTCTTCCGGTAGGATGGGCAGAGAAATTGCCATAGCCGCGCGGATAAGAAAACATACTGTTACTGTGATACTTGGCCCGTGTGATGTCAAACTTCCCGCGGGAATAAAAGTAGTTAAAGTTGAGAGCGCGCGGGATATGTACGGGGAAGTGCTTAACAAGGCAAAAAGCGCCGATGTTCTTTTTATGTGCAGCGCGGTTGCTGATTATACACCGCGGAAAAGGTTAAACACCAAACTAAAAAAAACAGATGCCTTGTTAACTTTAAATCTGAAAAGGACTTCCGATATTCTCGCGAAACTCGGTGAAAAATATTACGGAAAGAAAGTAATAGTAGGTTTTTCGGCTGAAAGCAGGAACGTTGTAAAAAACGCGGAACGTAAGCTTAAGCGGAAAAAATGTAATATAATAGTAGCTAACAGGATTTCAAAAAGCGGGCCGGGGTTTGAATCGGATAAAATAAATACTACTGTAATATTTGATCATGGAATTAACAAACGGTTTGGTGTAATTCTTAAAAAAAAGTTGGCACATATTTTGATTAGAGAAGCTGAAAACTATTTATAAAAAGATATGGGGGTCGAATATGGCTGAATATTACGGGAATGAAGTGAAAACCGGTTTGGTGATACTTATATGTATTATTCTCCTGGTATTTCTGATTATTTCGGTAGGAGATTTTCAATTTAGAAAACCCTACCAGATAAGTGTTCTTTTTTCTTCCGTGTCTAAACTTGAAAGTGATGCCCCGGTTACTTATGCCGGAAACGAAATAGGTAAAATCGAAAACATAATCATTCTTTCTCCCGTGGAGAGGCAAAAACACAGTAATAAATACAACTGCGAGGTTACATTAAAAATAAACAATGGGGCGCGTGTTGAAGGTGATGCTGTTGCCAAAATTGAAACAATGGGGTTTCTTGGAAGCAAGTACATAAACTTTTCTCCCGGGACAAAAGATGCCGGCTACATGAAGCCCGGTGAGATTGTGATGGGTGTGGAATCCGTAGAGATAGGATCATTGATGGTGGATGTTAAGGAAAAACTTGATGTTCTGGGCTCCAGCATTGAACAACTATTAGCTTCATCGAATAAACTGGTAAATAACGCGGATATTCTACTGGTGGAAAACAGGGAAGATATCAGGTCTTCTGTCCAGGATATCAGGCTAAGCGCGCGAAATATTAAGGGGATAACGGGAAAGATCAATGATGAAATCGGTGATATCCTTGATAACACAAAAATTTTTACCGCTAAAATTGCCGAAAAACCGAATGCCATTGTCTGGGGATATAAGGAAAGTAAGGAACCTTCTTCAGCAGATGAATTTTTAGGAGGAAGAAGGGAAAAAAGCAGAACTTCTACCACCACTAGGAAACCAAAAGAAGACAGTATTCCTTCAAATGAGGATGTATCCGGGAACCAGGGGCTTATTAGATAAGATAGATACTGCTTTCATCCTTTCCGCTTATATACATTTTCAATTTTCTGCGCGATGTCCCTGTAATTTATATCGACTTCATAAATCTTTTTATATTGCTCAATAGCTTTGTCCCATTCTTTCATTTCTTCATAAACGTTTCCCAGGTTATAAATGACTTCTTTCTTTGTGGTATCCATTTCTTTTAAGCTCCGTATAGCTTTTGTAAACTGGTTTATAGCCATGTCGTGCATTTTCTTTGCCTTAAAACATAGCCCGAGTTTATTCGTGGAGCTTACTCTTCGCTGGGGGTTTTTTACAGCGAGCTGAAATTCCGCGATTGCTTTATCGAAATCCCCGCTATTAAAGTATATGCTGCCAAGGTTAAAATGCAGTATAAGGTTGCTTGGATACTGTTTTATATTCTGAAGGAGATCGTTGATGATGAAATCATTTTTGTTCTTGATAAGCCTCTGAACCTCGAATTTCAGGTTGCTGCTTTCCGGCTCATTTTTTAATTTTTCTTTGGCGCTTTTAATTTTCTCGTCAAATTGATTTACTTTTACGCTTGCGATAGTTCTTTTTAAAGTGATATCTCCTTCGTCAAGCCTGGACGCGATTTCAAGCGTGTTTATTGCTTTGTTAAGATCCCTGTTTTCAATATAGAGTTCAGCCAATTTTTTATGCAAATTGGTATTGTCAGGCTTTGACTGAAGTTGTTTTTCAGTGTTTGCTATGAGGTCCGCAATATCCTTTTTGCTTTTTACCAGCCTTGACTCTTGTTCAAAGATATCGGACTGTTCTTCATCTCGAATTTTTGTTCTGTAGGTAGTAACATCATCCAAACCGCCTCTCGCGATTGTTCCAAGCGCCGCGAGGTCTTTTAGGCCCCGCTCTATGTCTTTATCGTGTGGATGATACCTGCTGATGTCTTCAAAGCATACGCGTGATTTGTCAAGATCTCCTATTTGCCTGTAAATCCTGGCCAGCGTTTTTAAAACCCGGAGATTTTTGTGGTTTACTCTTCTTGCTTTTTCATATGAGTCAATTGCCGTTAAAATCATTCCTTCCTGTTCTGTCATTTCTGCCGCGTTAGCAAGCTGTGACAGAATATAAACATTTTTAGGGTAGTATCTTAAAATATTTTCCGCTTTTACCATTACGCCTATCCAATCTTTTTGCAAAACATTTAAAAGCAGCAGGGATTTCGCGGGCAGGGTAGCGAATAGAACGGTAAGTTTTTTAATAATGGCGGCGAGGCGGCTGGATTTTTCGAGTTGTTTGTATTCTGTCAGCCTTAGTATATTGCGGGCTTTTACAAACCCCGGAGAATCTTTGACTGCCGACATAAAGAGAGTTATAGCATAATCCAGATTATTTTTATTAAAAGCGTCCATGCCTCTGTTATAGAGCATTGCAGCACGGCTGCTTGGTGTTGGTTCCTTAATTTCGGCCATAGATTTCTCCCTGTTATACACGCGTAAACCACCATGAGATTAACACAGGCTGGCGGTTTAAAAAACAAAAATAATTGAGGATTTGCTTTTTGCCGCCACTGGCAAAGGGGTTACGGTATATGATTCCAATTATGATATGTTTATGATAAACTGTGTGTTCTTAATCCGGGATTTTTCATCAGAACAGGATTATTGACGTAGATATCTGTAAGAAAAAAGTCTCGATCGCGTTTTGTTACAAGGAGCTTCCATGTTTAAAACCTTTTTAAAAACTTTGTATGATTTTTCTGTTTATGAAGGAATTTGTAAAAAGAAAAAGTTCCAGCTGGGATATATGGTTTTCTTAGTTGTTCTCTTTAATCTTGTTTATCTTCCTTTTTCTTCTCTGCGGAATTATGACTGGTTAAATGGTTTTGGCAAGTGGATGGGAGAAAATATACTGCCTGTCGTTATAGAGGATGGGAGGGTTATTTCTCCCGATCTTGACAATGTCCCGGTTTATAGCGATAGAGACTCATTAATTATTTTTGGCAGGCAGCCTGATGAAATTAAAAAGTTTTATCCGAATAAAATGGTTGTTCAAAAGGACAGCGTTGTTATTAAGTTAGACAGGAATGAAAGAAACATAGGAAGAGGTTCCTATTCGTTTTTTTTCTGCCGGTGGGTTTCTTTTATGCTAATGGCAGTGGATCGATCCCCCCGCTTTCTTGCGAAAGAAAGAAGGGGGGACCAGCCCCAGCCCGGCAGCAATATCCATGGGAAATTATATTCTCTGCAAAATGTCAAAAGCTTTAACCTTGATGAAAATGATATGAAGTTCTATTTGAGGGCGGCATTTTTCTTAATGATTATAATAAATACAATCTTCAGCATATTACAAACAGCTTTTATGATAGTTTTAATTTCCGCTTTGACCGCGTATGTTATCCTTAACTCAGGTAGAGCTGTTGAAGCGAATTTAAAATATGTCCAGCTTTTTAATGTTAGCCTTTATGCTCTTACGCCGGCTGTCTTGATTATGTGCGGTGTTTACTCTCTGGAATTGGCTCATGACAGAAATTTCCTTTTTGTTTTTTTAACTACCGGTTTTGTTTATATTTATTTTCTTAACGCGGGATTGAAAGCATGCGCGAAAAAGAGAGAAAATGCAAAATAAAATAAAAATAGTTTTTATTGGTACCCCTGGCGCGGCGGCGGAATGTCTTGATATTCTTGTGAGAAAGAGAATGAATATTGTCGGGGTTTTTACCCGCCCTGACCGTTCCGTTAAAAGAAGCGCTAAACCTGTGCCTCCGCCGGTCAAAAAAGTCGCGCTTAAATACGGGCTTAAACTTTTTCAGCCTGAAAAAATATCAACAGAGAGCTCCGTAAATTTGTTAAAGGCCCTTTCTCCTGATTTAATAGTTGTGGTTGCTTTCGGGGAAATTTTCAAAAAGGAGGTCCTTGATATTCCCCCTATGGGATGTATTAATCTTCATTTTTCCCTTCTTCCGCGGTTTAGAGGGGCCGCTCCTGTCCAGTGGGCGGTAATAAGGGGTGTCAGCAAAACAGGGGTTACCGTTTTTTTCCTTAATGAAGCCCTGGATGACGGGGATATTATAATGAAAAAAGAACTTGATATCCTGCCTTCTGATACGGCGGGAACTCTTGTGGAGAGGCTTTCAAAGATCGGCGGGGATGTTTTGACGGAATCTATCGGCAAAATCGCGGGCGGTAAATTTGAAAGAATTTCTCAGGATAAAAAAGGCTTTTCTATGGCGCCGAAGCTAAGAAAGGAAGATGGCAGAATAAACTGGAATAAAAGCGCTTTTGAAACCGAATGTTTTGTCAGGGGCGTTTATCCATGGCCGGGAGCATTTGCTTTTTTTGACCGCTCAGGCAGAAAAGTTATGATTAAAGTACACAGAGTCAAGGTTGCCGGCGGAGAAACAGGAAGCCCGGGGGAAGTAATGGAATGTTTGGATAAATTGGTTGTGTCTTGCGGAAAAGGCGCTGTTGAAATTATTGAAGTTCAGCCCGAAGGAAAAGGAAAGATTAGCGCGGTGGATTTTATAAACGGATATCATTTGAAACAAGGGGATTGTTTTGATTAAAAACCTGCTTATATGTGTGAGTAATTTTTTTGTGAAACTCCGAAAATACAGGTTTTCCCCCGGGGAAGTTTTAATACTCTGCCCTAAATGTCTGCAGAGCAAGGATTGTACCCGGGATATCCTGGGCGGCCATCCGGAATGTGAGAGGTGCGGCAGGTGTGATGTGGGCAAGCTCTTAAACCTGGCAGAGAAAGAGAAAGTAAACATAATTTTTGTCCAGGGAGGCAGGCTTGCCGTAAAAACAGCCAGGTCTTCAAAATTTAAAGCAATAATCGCGATTGCGTGTAATTATGAACTTGCCGCCGGGCTGATGAAAATTCCTTTCAAACCTGTAATAGCCGTAAAAAACATAATATCTAACGGCCCCTGTATTGAGACCGGGGTAAATATTGATGAAGTCATAAATGGAATCAGGATTTTTACAACTTCCGAGAAAAACCGCGTATAAAATTCTTCTCAAAGCTTTTAAATGCCGCGAAAAAGAAAGCGGCCCCTCTCTGAATTTTTGCCATTCGGCTTTGGACAAAGCGTATGTGACAGAGCTTATAAACGGAGTAAGAAGATGGCAGAAACTGCTGGATTATATGATTGAAAAAGTGTCTTTGAGGAAAAAAAGGTTTATAAAACCTGATATTTTAATTGCTCTTCGTTTAGGCTTTTATTTTTTGTTATTTGATGTTCAAATGCCTGATTACGCGGCTGTTGATGAATCCGTTTCGCTGTTAAGTGACAGAAAAGCGAAAGGTTTTATTAACGCGGTATTAAGGAAATATATAAGGTCAAAAGAAAATTATAAGTTTCCGGAAGGCAATACGGTAAAAGATATCGCGATTACATATTCCCATCCTGAATGGTTTGTTTCTTACATTGTCGATGCTTTTGAAAAGGACAAAGCCTTAAGTATTTTTGAAACCAACAACTCTATTCCTCCTGTTTGGCTGAGGTTGAATTCTCTGAAAATAAAGAGAAAAGAATTCGAGGACAGGTTAAGAGAAATGGATGTGGAATTTGAAAGAGACGGTGAATTTGATTTTCTCTACAAGGCAAGCCGTATAAGGGATTTGTTGTTAAGCCCTCTGTTTAAAGAAGGAGCTTTTTATGTTCAGGATAAAACTACGGTTTTACCCTGTGCTTTTCTAAGCGGGGTTAATGATAGCGAAGTTCTTGATGTTTGTTCTGCTCCGGGAGGTAAGGCTACCCTTATTTCACAGCTTGGCAACAATAAAGTAACCTGTATTGATAAAACCAGGAAGAAAACGGATCTTATAAGGGAAAACGTAAAAAGACTGGGCGTAAGAAATATTGATGTTGTTGAGTGTGATTTTTTAAAAAGGTGTGATAAAATAGATAATAAGAAGTTCAGCCGGGTATTACTGGATGTTCCCTGTTCAAATACCGGTGTCTGGAGGCGCAGGCCTGATGCCAGGTGGTTATTTACCATAGACAGATTAAACTCTATCGCGAAAATACAGAAAGAAATGCTTGAAAAGGCATTTTCATTTTTGTCAAAAGATGGGATACTTGTGTACAGCACTTGTTCTATTCTTGATGTGGAAAATAAAGATATAGTGGAGAATTTTTTATATAGAAACGCGGATGCCCGGTTAATCCGTGAAAAGTTGACGATCCAGGAGAAACAAGGCCCTGACGGCGGGTATTTTGCGGCTATAAGAAGGAGTTGACGGAACTTGAATTACGAATTAGTACAGCAGATGTTATTTTTTGGAGGAATGGTCCTTTTTGCCGTTTCGATGGTTTTATTTCTTGGGCACTTTTTTTCCACAAAGAGGCAGTACGGAAAGCCGGAGATAAGAACGGCCAGGACACCTTCACGTGAAAGAAGAAGGTATATCAGGATTACCGCGGGAACTGCTGTCAGGTACCGGATAATACCAGAAAAGAAGAACCCTGTTTTTTGCAGTGTATCTTATATCAGGAGGGAGGGCGCCAGGATAATTTCCGAAGGAGGGGTTTACAGAAAAGGTTTTGCTGAGAATATAAGCGCGTCGGGCGTCTTATTTAAGGTCAAAGAATTATTGCCCGGGGACGCGTTTATTCACCTTGTTATTGAGTCTCCCTCTAAAGAATATTCACTGGAAATTAATGGGAAGATAGTAAGGGTTGAAAAGAATCCAAATCTTGATTTTTATGAAGTCGCGGTTGCTTTCTTAAACCCTTCGCCTGAAGAAGAATCAAAACTTTCAAAATTTGTATCAGATTATTTCTGTTAATAAAACTATAGATAGGGAATACAATTATGCCGGATACATTTGCCATAACAATAATTTTTATAATCGCCGTTACTTTCCTGGGTGCTTTTATCAAGGGCCGAACAAAAGACCGGTGTTTGCGCCATTTTTCCGGTTATCCTGTTACACTTGAAAAAAAGGACTCAAAGAAGATATGGGGGAAACTCCGGGTTGAAAACTCGTGTCTGGAGTTTGTATACGCGGAGCCTTATCTTGATGAAAAAGACAAGCATTTTGAAACAAGCTGTGTGGTTTATAAAAATGAATTCGGGCAGATTTTTGTTCTTTTACGATACGTTGACGATTTGTCCGGCAAAGAGCTGGCACGGCGAGATAAAGTTTTGAAAAAATCTCATTATCCGGGGCGGTTGTCGGTTTTAGGAAGAAAAGTTAGAAACATATTTGGGACAGTAAAAGACTCCATGATGGAAATTGTGAACATGTTTGTTGGAAAGATGAAAACAGCTACTCCGATGGGAAAGGTACTGGCCGGGCAGGATAAATATGTTTCACAAATTCAAAGCCAGATAATCACCGGAACCGGGATGTCGTATGAGCCCATACTGGAGAGATATATCGGCAGGAAAGTTGTTCTGGCACTGACGAAGGATGGACAAAAATATGAGCTGTCCGGGGTTTTAAGGGATTATACAGCGGAATTTATTGAAATCATGGATGTTGATTACAGCCCGGGAGAAGATCAGATTCAGAGAAAAGCAGATATAGTTATTCCTCGAAGTTCTGGTGTAGTAAGGCATTTGGGTGAGGAATAGAAAGCGGTGAATAGTGAATCGTGAACAAAAAATAAAGAAGTAAAGTTTTAAATTGTTTGTTAGATACTATTTTAGAGAGAGGAGGGATAGAGTGAGCGGTATTTTTGGGGTAGCTTCTAATAAAGATTGCGCGGAAATTCTTTTGTACGGCACAGATTACCATTCTCATTTGGGAACGGAATATGGGGGAATAGCTGTTCTGGGTGATGATTTTGCCAGACAGATTCATAATATAAGCCAGAGCCAGTTCAAGTCGAAATTCTTTGAAGACTGTAAACACATGAAGGGTGATAAAGGGATTGGGGTCATCAGTGCTTTTGAAGAACAGCCCATTTATTTGAATTCAAAGCATGGGCCGTTTTGTTTAGTCACAAATGGATTTATAGAAAACGCGAAGGAGTTGGCCGACGAACTTATGAGGAAAGGGATCTCATTTAGTGAAGTAAGCAAGGGCAATATCAATCAGTCCGAACTTGCGGCTAAACTGATTAATCAGGGGAAAGATTTAGTAAACGGCATAGAAAAGATGTTTGATGTAATTGATGGTTCATGCTCTTTGTTACTGCTTAATAAAGATGGGATTTATGCCGCCAGGGATAAACGCGGTTATACTCCACTTGTCGTGGGACAGCGGGAGGATGCCTTCGCGATAACTTCAGAAACCAGTGCTTTTTTGAATACCGAATTTAAAATTATTAAGTATCTTGAACCAGGGGAAGTAGTACTGGTTAACAAAAATGGTATGGAACAGATGAAGCATGGTGGACAAATTAATCAGATTTGCGCGTTTCTCTGGATATATACGGGTTTTCCGGCTTCAAGTTATGAAGGAATAAACGCGGAAACCGTAAGGGAGAGATGCGGGTGTTTTCTAGCGAAAAAGGACAAGGATATTAAAGTGGATGTAGTTTCAGGAGTGCCTGATTCAGGGACCGCGCACGCGATAGGGTATTCTATGGAGTCAAAAAAGCCTTTTAGAAGAGCCCTTGTAAAATATACACCGGGCTATGGCAGAAGTTATACTCCGCCGTCACAGGAAACCCGTAATTTGGTTGCTAAGATGAAACTTCTCGCTATAAAAGAAATTATTGAAGGCAATAAAATGGTTGTCTGTGATGATTCCATAGTCAGGGGAACGCAGTTTAAAAACTTTACTGTAAAGAAATTATGGGATGCCGGAGCCAGGGAAATTCACATAAGGCCTGCCTGTCCTCCATTAATGTTTCCTTGTAAATTCAACTATTCGACCAGGAGTATACATGAGCTTGTCACAAGAAGAGCTATCAGAAGCCTGGAGGGGTGTGACCTGGAAAATGTAAGCGAATATATAGACAGCGGCTCCGAGAAATATAAAGAGATGATAGCCTGGATTACAAAAGATTTGGATGTTACTACTTTAAGGTATCAGGCAGTAGATGATATGGTTAAAGCTATTGGTCTTCCAAGGGAGAAGCTTTGCCTGTACTGCTGGACGGGAAAATGCCCGGAAGCGTGTAAAAGCGAATAATTGTACCTTCCGAAACAAAAAGATAGCCCTGTAAAAATTTTTGTTGACTTCGCGGGTCAAATTTGTTAGATTAGCCTAACAAAGAGAGTCATGTCTAAATAATTTTTGGAGAGGGTATGGAAAAAAGAAAATTAAGCTCCAGCATGGAAGATTATCTGGAAACTATTGCTGTCCTGAAAAAAGAAAAAAGTGTAGCCAGGGTTAGGGATATAAGCCTCTCGATGAATGTAAAGACGTCCAGTGTTACTTCCGCTTTAAATATTCTTTCTAAGAACGGGCTTGTTATTCATGAGAAATATGGTTATGTAGATTTGACTCCTGAAGGAGAAAACATAGCCCGGGGTGTTCAGAAACGGCATAATATTTTGATTAAATTCCTGACCAAGGTTTTAAAAATCGATTCCACGATAGCCGCGGAAGATGCCTGCAAAATGGAACATTCAATTAGCCCGCAATCTCTAAAGAAATTAACAAAATTTATTGAATTTGTGGAAACCTGCCCTGATACTGACAGGCCTGACTGGCTGAAGAGTTTTGATTATTATTTTAAAACGGGCAAGCGGCGTAAGTGTAAAAGAAGAGATGTTAAAACAAACAACTCAAGCTTAATTTTTTGTTTTTAAAGAAGGGGTGAAGATATGATAGAGCGGATTCCTTTAACTGATATGAATGCCGCTGAGACAGGTATAGTGGTGGAGTTTTTTGGCGGGAGAGGGGTGCATAATCGCTTGTGCGCGCTGGGAATCAGGCCGGGGAAAAAGATTATCAGGGTAAACGCGGCTTTTGGGCGCGGCCCGATCATCGTGCGTGTAGGCAGTACACAGATAGCTCTTGGATTTGGAATGTCCTATAAGGTTATTGTAGAGGTAGAACGATGAAGAAGATATTGCTTATGGGTAATCCTAATGTGGGGAAAAGCGCGGTTTTCTCCCGGCTTACGGGAATACACGTGATTGCCTCTAATTATCCGGGAACCACCGTTGAATTTACTCAGGGGACAATGAAGATGGGAAATGAAGAAGCCATGCTTATTGATGTTCCCGGCACATACGGTTTGGAAGCTACTTCTAAAGCGGAAAAGATAGCTGTGGAAATGCTTAAAGAGGGAGATGTGGTTATTAATGTTATTGATGCCACTAACCTTGAAAGGAATCTTCATCTTACCTTGCATCTTCTGGAGAGAAATATACCGGTTATTATAGCCCTCAATGTTTGGGATGATGCCAAACATAAAGGCATTACAATTGATGTTAAGAAGATGGACAATCTTCTTAGTGTTCCGGTGGTTCCAACCGTAGCAGTTACAGGAGAAGGCATTAAAGAACTGGTCTCGCGCATACCCCAGGCTTGTAATCCTAAGGTTGCCCGGAGTTCTGAGGAAGAAAAATGGACGGAAGCAGGCAGGATTCTTGACAGAATTCAGTCATTGCAACACCGGCATCACACATTGCTGGAGATTATCGGAGATGCTTCTGTTAAGCCGGTGAGTGGGATTCCCATAGCCATTTTGATTATGTTTGCCGCGTTTAAAATTATTCGCTTTATTGGGGAAGGATTAATTGGGAATGTTTTTGAGCCAATCTTTGAGCGGTTCTGGCAGCCTCTGATGATGCATTTAAGTTCGATTTTAGATCCTGGAAGATTC
Organism: uncultured bacterium; assembly: GCA_965369805.1. GTDB lineage: Bacteria > Auribacterota > UBA6266 > UBA6266 > UBA6266 > JAGLRQ01. The sequence continues at coordinate 10,701 of CBDURG010000003.1, read as the reverse complement.
CTGCACTCTATTATAATTGGAAAGTTGATTGAGGGAGAAATTGATTTTGTCCAGTCTTTTGGAGTACTTACCACCGGACTTTTTGTTCCTATAGGTATGGTTTTGCCTTATGTTTTTTCTTTCTACATAGTTTTGGGAGTCCTGGAAGATTCTGGTTATTTGCCCCGGCTGGCTGTGCTCCTGGATAACCTCATGCATCGAATGGGGCTTCACGGCTGGGCTATTATTCCCACGCTTTTAGGGCTGGGTTGTAACGTTCCCGGGATTATGGCAACTCGAATCCTGGAAAGCCGCAGAGAAAGGTTAATAGCGGCGACGATAATTTCCATAGGGGTACCCTGTGCCGCTCTTCAAGCGATGATATGGGGGTTAGTTGGAGAGCATGGCGGCAGGTATGTGGCAATTATATATTTAAGCCTTTTTGTAGTTTGGGTTGTTCTTGGATGGGCCCTGAACATGATTCTTAAGGGAGAAAGTCAGGGGTTGATCATGGAAGTGCCTCCTTATCGGATGCCGTCTCTACAAACAGTGATTAAAAAGCTCTGGATGAGAATGGCGGCCTTTTTAAAAGAAGCTCTTCCTGTAGTGCTGTTAGGAATTGTGGTGGTAAATATTCTTTATTTCCTGAAAGTGTTTGATGTTCTGGCTGATTTCGCCGCGCCGGTTATTACTAATATATTCGGATTACCTAAAGAGGCAATCGTAGCAATGACGATAGGATTCCTTCGTAAAGATGTCGCGCTGGGCATGCTTGGAACACTTGATTTAACTGCCAGGCAGCTTGTAGTCGCGGCAACGGTCCTTGCAATGTCTTTTCCCTGTATTGCCACTTTTGTTGTTATGTTCAAGGAATTAGGGATAACCGATACACTCAAAAGTGTTCTGGTAATGCTTACAAGCAGTTTAGTTGTTGGAGGTTTACTGAACGCGATTTTATAATACCGCGGAAGAGAAAATTCTCAAGCAGGATAAAATTTTAAATGCAAAATTCACATTGTAAAAGAACAATTCAGAATTCAGAGAAACTAAATCAAAAGATACTGGATGAAATGATTAAATCCATTCAGCAAATAGATTATGGGGAAGTGGTGGTAACTATACACAACGCGGAAGTGGTACAGATTGAAAAAAGAGAAAAAACAAGATTTTTAAAATAGGGGGTGACTGCGCGAGCAAAGCCGTAAAATAGTTGATAATTCTACATGCTATTAAAAGTGCCGACTGGACAACCAGAGGGATTGAAGCAGAATAAGGAGATTCAGTGATGAGATTTTTCTTTGGTGTTCGGGTAGGGAATTTTGTTTTAGCCGTAATTTGTCTGGTTTCGATAATTGTTTTGTGCTGCACAGATAGCTGCAGCGCTGAGGTTGGCTCAATAAAATCAGAGATCGCGGAACTGCAAGCGAGGATTAGCAAGCTTGAAGAGAAGCTTGCTGAACAAGAGAAGTCAAACGAAATGGGTACATGCTCTCTTTTGGAGGGCATTAATATTGGAGCGGGGGCTACTTTTATCGTTCAAGGCAGCGTTAATGCCAATAGTACAGAGAAAAAAGGGGACGATGCGATAGATGCTACTTATTCCGTTGATTTGGAACTTGAAAAAGAGTTTGAAGATTATGCTAAAGTATTCATTCACCTTGAGGCTGGCGGCGGCGGGGGCCTTGATAATGATGAAGTAACTTTATTTAGTGGTGTAAATAGAGATGCCGGTGACACAGAAAATAGAGTTGAAGTTACAGAAACGTGGTATGAGCACTATCTCCTGGATAATAAACTCACTTTAACCCTTGGTAAGTTAGACCCTACTTGCTATTTGGATGATAATGCTATAGCTAATGATGAGACAAGCCAGTTTTTAGGGGCTGCTTTTAGAAATAGCGCGGCATTAGAATTCCCTGACGATAACGGGGCTGGATTTAGAATTGGTTTTATACCCCTGGAATGGATTGAAATAAACGCTGGACTATTCGATGATAATGCTGACTGGGAAGATATAACTGATAATGTTTTCTGTTTCGGCCAGGTTAATTTTAAGCCCGCTTTTTTAGGTAAAGAGGGTAATTATCGTTTTTACGGATGGTATGATGACAGCTGTCACACGGAACTGATAGATACTTCTAAGGAAGAAGAGGAAAATTTTGGATTCGGTTTAAGTTTTGACCAGCAGCTGACGGATATCTTAACTTGTTTTGTCAGATTTGGCTGGGAAGATCCCGGGGTTTCTAATATCGAATATGCCTGGAGTGCCGGCGCGCGGGTAACCGGAAAAGTGTGGGGAAGAAACGAAGATGTAATTGGCGCGGCTTTTGGGCAAAATGTTCCCGGCAGTGATTATGGTAAAGCCGGTAACCCGGATCATAATGAAACCCATGTGGAGACTTATTACAATATCCATATTAATGAACATCTAAGTGTTTCTCCAGGCCTGCAAGTTATCTGGGATCCAAATGGCGCAGCTTCAAGCGATGAAGGCAGGGATGATACAGTGGTTGTCTTTAGCGTAAGGGCTCAAGTTGATTTATAGAGGAGAACACAGGCAGATACTATAAAGGTTTGTTAAGGAGATAAAAAGGGGGGATTATTGAAATGACACCTTTAATAATCGGATTATGCGCGGGCAGTTTATGTGTAATTTCTTTTCTGCCCCAGGTAATAAAGATTTTTAAGACAAAAAATACAAGGGATTTATCTTTAATAACATTTTCCCTGTTTTCCCTGGGTGTGTTTTTGTGGTTAATCTATGGAATATTGATAAAATCATTACCCGTAATACTGACTAACGCGGCCATGGCTGTCCTGACTCTTTTAATTGTAGTAATGAAAGTTAGATATAAATAATTAGAATTTATAACTAATTCCGGTGTCAATGGAATACTGATACACCTCGATAGCAGCGCTGTTTATGAATTGCGCGGCATTTGACATATCCAGAGATACTTTCGGCGCGTACATAAAGCCAAGGTGAACACTGAGTGCTTCCGTAATATCAATTCCTATTCCGCCCGTAATATGATGTTCTCCAATAGTCGGGAAAGCGATATTTTCAAAGGCGCGGGTTAGATTTAACGGGTTTTTTGCATAGTTGTATCCCGCGCGGAGCTTAATCTTTTCTATAAGATCATATTCAATTCCGAATTTATATACAACCTGATCGTCCCAATCTACATTCCATAAAGAAGCGTTACTGCTGTTTTTTGTATAAATAGGCATATCTTTCCCGAGTGCCTGGGACCAATCTATCCAGGATATATCAAAAGCAAGACGGAGTTTTTCAGTAGGCCTTAAGCCTATTCCCGCGGCAAAACTTTGAGGTTGATCAAGTTCAAGTTTATCTTTACCCAATACGGTATTATATTCAAAATCCGGGAACCTTTGTTTGCTTTCGTAAGCTACACCTAAAGTCACAAAATCTTCCGGCAAATCCAGAGACAGCAGGCCTACGGGTTTTATCAAAGCGCCGACAGTAAAGCCGAATCCGAAGGCTGCGTCATCACGGTGGGATTGTTGTGTAGTTAGTCCGACTTCGTAACCCAATGTGGCGTAGCCGATATTAGGAGCAATGCCAACCGAAAATTTATCTTCAAAAGAATATGTAATTGCCGGCGCGAATTTCAGAAAAGTATATTTAATATAAGTTATATTATTATAAAGATTACTTTCGTAGTCGGTTCCTATTCCGCAAACCGCGTAAGTTCCCAAACCGAATGTAAACTGGTCATTTATCGGAAGGACAATACCAAAAGCGGGTAAAATAAAAGGAGGAGTATCTGAAGTGATGCTCTTATTATTTTCTGTAACCAGGCCGGCGTTGCTGGCCGCGCGGTAAGAAACTTTAGCTGTGATGTATGTAACTCCGAGATCTATGCGCCTGCCGACTTCCGATATGCCCGCCGGGTTTGTTATTGTAACGCCCGCGTCCAAAGGAAGTCCGACACTTGTTCCTCCCATGGCGCGTTGAATTGGCCCGCAGCCGATAAGTTTTGTGGTATTGGCCGCGTATGTTAAAGAACTCCATACAGCTACCGCCAGTAAAGCAACCACGCTCAGGTAAAATAATTTTTTTAAATTCATCATTTAGCCTCCTTGATCTTTTGTGTTTGCTATAACATGCACAATTTACTTAAAATCCGATGTTACTCAAGGTTGATAACCAAGTCAATTAAAATTTGGGGATACCCCTGGTAATTCATTAATAAGGTACAAAACAATTGTTTTTATATTTGATTCAGGTATAATATCGAAGTGAAAGGCGGGAAGAAATATGGCTCATGACGAAAATTCAACAATAACAGATGACGAAAAGCTGCCTCTAAGCGAATCCCTGAAAGTATTGAGGTACAAGACCATTAAAAAGAACGGGGCTCTCGGATGGTGGTCGGCCATAGTACTTCTGGAGGACCACGATAAAAAACAAATCTGTTTTTACCGGTGGCACAAAAAGCAAGGCGACTGGAAACGGGATAAAAAACTCCCTTTCAAAAACCGCAAGGACTGGACTATGATCAAAGAAGCGGTTGAATCTTTTTTGGAAGATCTGGATACATAAAGATGTTCCGTTTTTTGACGTTTTGAGTGTTGGATAATTGATATTTTTATTTAAGGCTTTGTGTAATATATTTGACAAGGCGGCCCACGGGATGTTTTGCTTCAAGCCATATGATTTTTATCCCGTTTCTTTCCATTTTTCTGAACCATTTTTCCTGTCGCTTCGCGAATTGATAAATGGCCGAGTTCAGTTTCTGGAACATATCATTCCTGTTTAATTTGCCCCTGACGTATTTTGTTACGAAACGGTATTCCAGCCCGTAAAATTCAAGTTGTTCAGGTGTTAATTTTTTCAAAAGCTTTTCAACTTCTTCGATCATGCCGTTTTTCAGCCTGGTTTTAAGCCTCGCGGCGATTCGTTTTTTAAGTTCGTTTCTTTCGAGCCGGAGGCCATAAGTTCTGGTTTCAATACAGGGGAATTCATTAATCTCCGGTTCGCCGGAATGTTCGGCTATTTCTATGGCTCGTATCAGCCGGTTTCTATTTATAGTGTCAGTTGTATTGTGCAGCGGCCGTAAAGCGGATAGCCGGACAATAAGCTCTGTATCTGTTTTGTCCCGTAATTCATCACGGAGTTTATTATCTTCGGGAACCTTTACAAGCTTGTATCCGCTTAACACCGTGTTAATATACAGCCCTGTCCCGCCGCAGAGAATAGGCAGGGCCTTTCTGTTTTTTATTTCCTGATAAACCTTCAGGAAAGCCTGCTGATATTCAAACACGTTAAATTCATAGCCGGCATCGACTATATTTATCAGATGGTAAGGAATTTTTTCTCCATCGATACAATATTCATCCAGGTCTTTGCCTGTTCCAATATCCATGTCCCTATAGACCTGGCGGGAATCGGCACTGATAATTTCAGAGCCAAGAATTTTTGCCAGCGCGGCTGCCAGATGTGTTTTTCCCAGTGCCGTCGGGCCCAGAATACACAGCATATCGATTTTATTTTGGACTTTTCTCATAATTATCTTTTTGTTTTTTTGAATTTTGATAGCGGTATAAATTTTCGATTTCGGCGAGAATGCATCGCACAGCGTCAATCTGCCGGATATCCGCGTTCTCAAAACTCCAGGATTTATTTATATCGGGAAAAAGAAGTTTTTTTACAATTTCTCCGCCGGTTTCGTGCCGGATATAGTTGCCATGATGTTTTTTAAGGTATGTTAGCAGAGATTTTTCTTCTGTACAGGTTTTTCCCGGATTGCCTGAAGGCTGATCGTCTGAAGACTGATCGCCTGAAGGCTGATCGTCTGAAGACAAATTGCCTGAAGGCTGATCGTCTGAACGCAGGTACTGGAAGATTCTCAGGCCGTCGAACCGTTCGTGGCATGCCCGTACAAACTGTTCAACGTTATGGTGGTTTTTGCGCAAAGGGGCCCACGGATCGGCGGTATGGAATTTTTCCCTTAAAAAATGAGAAATCGGTGTTTCGATATTTTTTTTGAAAAGCTGTGGGAAGAGCGCGATTGTCTTTCCGATATTATCGAATAAATCCGGAGAAAAAATTGGATAAGCCGCCCATCCTTTCTGACTGGCTTTTTGAAGAGCGATGCCTGTTCCGAATAAAACACGTTCAGAAAAACGCGCGGCAGGATGCACACTTTCGGGGATCCAGGAAAGGATAGTTCCCATTTTCTGAAGTTTCTGGAGAAAATAAAAATCTTCACCGCTTTTGCGCGGCGGCATTCCGCCAACACGGCGGTATGCCCATACCGGAAAAGCTATAGCGGAGCCAAGTGCTGTCGGGGCGTACGGAGAACCTATTCTCCACAGGTTGATCGCGTAATATCTTAAGTATATCTCATAGCGTAGAATTAACCGGTTGATTTTTTCATCGGATACCAGATTATGAAAATATGGAACTGAAATTCCCGCGATACTTCTGTTACTGCTAAAAGATTCGGCAAGTGAAGAAAGATATCCTTTTCCAGTCAACGTGTCCGCGTCCAGGCTTACAATAATATCATCATCCTCAGCTTCGCTGCATATTGTATCCATGATTGTTTTTCTCGCGCGGCCTACGCCGCCGGCACGGCAGGCCCATCCACAACCCGGACTGCTTTTATCAATAATTTTCAGGGTAACAGCATTATAGCCCCTTAATTTTTTTAAAGTTTGCCGGTTATTTCTGCAGGACTGCTGTTTATCAGGGATGTTCCACCATTCGTCAGGCTGATTTACGCATATCCGGACTTCAAAACATGTATAGTCCTGCGCGGATAGAGCGTCAAGGCACCGAAATAACCATTCCGGCTCATCCATTACCGGTATAGCAACATATATTTTCATAGTTGAGAGATCATCCTTTATTTCATTCTGGATAATTTTCATGATTGTGTCAAAGGGAAATTATGATGTTAAAACGGAAAAACGGCAACAATCGTCCGCATTTTTCGATATGAAATTATCGTTTTTAATTGTTTCCTAAGCGTTGTATCCCTCTCTCCACTATGCTACAATATCGGCTCAATGGGTAATATAATTCAGCTTTAAGATAGGAGATAAGATGAGTTTAATAGAATCGGAAAATTTATCAAAACAATACATAAGCGGCGAAATAACGATTGACGCGCTCAAAGGTTTAAGTTTTGTAATAGGCCCGGCATCTTTCATATCTTTTGTAGGCCCTTCAGGAAGCGGAAAAACGACACTGCTGAATCTTATCGGATGCCTTGATACGCCTACATCAGGAGTATTGAGGGTGTCAGGAACAGATGTCTCTCAGCTTAATGGAAAATCCGCCGCTGATTTTAGAGGCAAAAACATTGGGTTTATATTTCAGGATTTTAATCTTATTCCCGTACTTACTGTATATGAGAATGTAGAGTATCCGCTTCTCATGGTTCAAAATACTTCCGCGGGAGAAATGCGGAGCCGGGTCTTGTCTCTGCTTGATTCAGTAGAAATGATCGGACAAAAGGATAAATATCCGGGCCAGATTTCAGGTGGACAAAAACAGAGAGTGGCTGTAGCAAGGGCACTGGTCACCAGGCCAAAGCTGGTTCTGGCTGATGAACCGACCGCGAATCTTGATCACAAGACAGCGTATATGGTGATAAATATCATGAAGAAGATGAAAGATGAATCAGGCACAAGCTTCATTTTTTCAACCCATGATCAGAAGGTTGTCGGAGAGGCCGAAATTATCTATACATTGGAAGACGGTGAACTTGCCGGAAAAAAGGGTAAAGGAGGTGATCGTCATGTTTAACCTGATGAGAATTGCCATAAGAAATCTCATGAGATACAAAAGAAGGACCTTTCTTACGGCTTCACTAATTACCATAGGGGTTGTTTTTGTGCTTGTATTTATAGCTCTGTCGGGTTCGTTTAAGCGTATGATGGTCAGTCAGATCACCGATTCTTTTCTCGGGCATATACAGATCCATCAAAAGGGTTATGTAGCATCAATAGATACTCTGCCTCTAACAAAGAACATGGGAACACAAGCTATAAAAAAAGTTAAAAAAGCGATAAGTGATGTTCCTGAGATAGAAGCATATTCGATGAGGATAAAATTCGGAGGAATGTTCAGTAATTTTGTTGAAACCGCGAATGTAAGGCTTAACGGTGTCTATCCCGAAGAAGAGATAAAAACCGTGCCGCTCTTTCTGGAAAGAATAATAGAGGGGAAAAAGGGTATAACAAAGGGTGAAATACTTGTTCCCGAATTACTCGCGAAAGGAATGAAAGTTAAAATAGGTGATATGATCGTTGTTGTAGCCACCAACAAGGACGGTTCGGTCAACGGAAAACAATTCAAGGTCGGCGGTATTCTTGAGAGCGCGACCGGCCCCGGAGGAAGGGACGGATATATTCACATTGATGACGCGCTTGAGGTGCTCAGGATGGACGAGGTTCAAATCAGTGAAATAGCTTTAAGGATCAATAATTTTGTTAACCTTAATGCCGTTCACACCAAGCTTAACAATATTTTGTTAAAGGAACTCAATAAGGCGGGCAAACCCGCGTTTGAGGTGCATACATGGGAAAAACTGTCGCCTTTCTACAACATTGCCAGGATGATAGATCTTATGACATTTTCAATTAAACTGATGCTCATAGCCATCGTACTGATCAGCATCATGAATGTTATGATTATGGCGGTATATGAGAGGATAAGGGAAATCGGCACTATCGCCGCGATAGGAACATTGCCGAAAAAAATTCTTTCCATGTTTCTTATTGAGGGATTCTCTTTAGGGGTCCTGGGGGTGCTGATTGGCAATATTATTGGCATATCGATTGTTTATATTCTTAATATTTCCAGGATCACCTTTGATTTTGGAAGGCAGACAGGACTTATTCTTGAACCATCAGTGAGTTTTACGGACATTTTTACCATATCCACAATAGTAATAATAGTGTCTGTACTGGCAAGCCTTCAGCCTGCTTTCAAGGCTTCGCGTATGGAACCGATTAAAGCTTTAAGGCATGTATAGGGGGAATGATATGATGAAAATTTTATTTATATGCGCGTTGTTGATATTAGCTGTTCCGGCTTACGCGATAAACGGCAATGAATTGCTGGAACAGGTTGACAGGAACCTTAATCCTGAATCTTACGAATCTTACAAAAAATTGATTAATATTGAGCCCGATGGAAGCAAGAAAGAGTTTGTGCTTTTTACCGTAAAAAAGGGCAAAGACAAAGTGGCAGCCATGTTTATTTCACCCGCGAGTGAAAAGGGAAGAAGCACATTGAGGCTTGATGAGAATATGTGGCTTTATATTCCCAATGTAGGGAAGCCGATTCGTATAACAAGTCTTCAGTCGGTGGTTGGGGGAGTATTCAATAACGCGGATATATTACGGCTTGATTATACTTCGGAATACAACGTAGAGAAAGTTGAGGAAAATGGCGATGAATATCTTCTGCATCTCAAGGCAAAAACAAATACTGTGGCCTATGACAAATTGAAAATGTGGGTGAATAGGGATAATATGCTGCCTTCAAAGATCGAGAGCCTTACAGAGGATTTAATGTTAATTAAAACTCTTTATTTCAAAGAGATTAAAGACTTTGGGGACGGTATAGTTAGGCCGTCTGTTGTCGAAACGGATAGCCCGCTTTATAAAGATTATAAGTCGGTTATGATTTTTGCGAAGATTAAAGAGAAGAAATTTAATGATGAGGTGTTTACTTTAACGTTTATGCCGAATATGGACTCATTAAGATAATGAGATTATTTGTTCTGTTAATTTTCACGATTGTACTTTTTCCGCGGTTAATTTTTGCCGAGTCAGAACATACCTTTGATTTGGATGAAATAGAGAAAAAACCGTATAGCTTCGGAGGTTATGTCGAAGCTCGTCCTGTTTTTCTCGGGTTTGACAAGGACGCGGCTTTACATAAGCTGAAATTATATGACCAGGACGAGGGGCATACAGGCCAGGAATATAATGCTGCGGTTCAGCTTGACGGGAGCTATGAAAAGGGAATCGCGAAGTTTTACACGAAGATAAACGCGGATATACAACAATCTTATCTTGGATGGTCGGATAAAGTTAGTATCTTTGAAGGATATCTTTCTCTTAAGCCTTCCTCGTCTTTTAGCGTTAATGCCGGGAAAAAAACACTGAAATGGGGCAAAGGATATGCCTGGACGCCGGCCGCGTTTGTTGATAGAACAAAAAATCCTGACGATCCCGAACTTGCCCTTGAAGGTTTTATCGGCCTGTCTGCCGACTATATTAAAAGTTTTTCCGGGCCATTAAAGACGATATCTTTTACTCCTGCCGTAATTCCTGTTTATGATGATATCAATGATGATTTCGGGGAAACGGATCATGTGAACTTCGCGGGGAAACTATATCTTTTGCTATATGATACTGATATTGATTTTATGGTACTTGCCGGCGGTAGCAAAACTACAAGATTTGGTTTTGATTTCTCAAGAAATATTACCTCAAACTTTGAGATACATGGCGAATTCGCGTTTATTAATAATTTCGAGAAAAAATTTATTAACAGCGCGGGCGATACTTTTATTAAGGAGTATGACGCTAATAGTTATCTCTTCGGGATCAGATATCTGAATAAACTGGACACAACATTTATCGTGGAATACTACCATAACGGCACAGGGTTTACCGATGGTGAGATGGAAGATTATTTTTCTTTTATCAATACAGCATATAAAACATATACTT
>CBDURG010000002.1:0-37100 GCA_965369805.1 uncultured bacterium | reverse complement strand
CTATAATATCTGCGTTAATCCCATGCTGTTTCGCTTCGCAAAACAAATCGCTGAGGACTATAGTCTGCGTCCAATTTTATTTTAAATCAGATTTTGATATTGTATTCCCTAATTTTTCTATCTAGCCTGTTCCTGGAAATTCCGAGAAGTTTGGCTGCTTTACTCTTGTTGCCGGTTGTATATTGAACAGCTTTTTCTATGTGATTTTTTTCAGCAGATTTTAACATCCAATCAGTTGTTATTGGGGCGCGTTTTGACCTTATTTCGGCAGGAAGGTCTTCTGCTTTGAGAATTTTACCTGTTCCCAGGACCATGGCCCTCTCGACTGTATTTTTAAGCTCTCTGATATTTCCGGGCCAGCTGTATGAAAGAAGAATATCCATTGCCCTGGGTTCTATTGACGTTATTACTTTTCCCATAGCTTTTGTCTGTTCTTCAATAAGGTATGTAAGCAGGTCGGGGATATCTTCCTTATGTTCTCTTAGCGGAGGCATGTAAAGTTCTATTACCTTTACTCTGTAATACAGGTCTTCCCTGAAACGTCCTTCCTCGATTGCTTTCTCGAGGTTTTCGTTGGTAGCCGCAATTATGCGGGCCTCGGATCTTATAGTTTCTGTTCCGCCTACCCTTTCAAATTCTTTTTCCTGCAGAACCCTTAAAAGTTTTACCTGGATATGGGGTGATAGCGTTCCGATTTCATCCAGGAAAATAGTTCCTTTTGCGCAAAGCTCAAATCTTCCTATTTTCCTGGCAACAGCTCCTGTAAAAGCGCCTTTCTCATGTCCAAAGAGTTCGCTTTCAAGCAATGTTTCCGGTAGAGCAGAGCAATTGATACATATGAAGGGGTGATGTTTCCTTGGGCTTTTTATGTGGATCATCCTTGCGGCGAGTTCTTTGCCGGTGCCGCTTTCACCTCGAATCAATATGGTAGAGTCAGTTCCCGCGACGGTATTTATTAGTTCATAAACGCTCTTCATTTTATTGCCTGAGCCTATCATTTTTGTTGACTGGGGTATTTGGGTTTTCAAGTTTTTGACTTCTATTCCTATTTCATTGTGAAGGCGGGCATTTTCAATGGCGATAGCCGCCTGGTTTGTAAATGCGACTAGCAAAGAAAGGTCTTTATCATTGAAGTTGCCGGATTTGTTATTGATAACTTCTATTACTCCAACTATTTGCTCTCTTATCTTTATGGGGGCGCAGATAATTGAACGTGTTGGGTAATTTATTTTCTTACTTATATCTCCGAACCATCGTTTATCTTCCTGGACATTATTGGAGATGGTAGGTTTCCCTTCATTTATTACCCATCCTGCAATTCCCTGTCCAGCCTTTATCTTAAAATTCTTTATTTCGGTTGCCTTTTTACCGGTAACTGTTTTAAATGCAAGATAATTAGTGTTTTTTTCAATCAATATTATAGAACTTGCTTCAGAATTTAAAACATTACTGGCCGTTTTCAGTACTCGTTCCAGGACTTCTGTAAGGTCCAGAGTCGAATTTATGATCTGATTTATTTCAAAAAGTTTTAGAAGGTTTGTTTTTCCGATATCTTTAAAAAGTTCAGTGGTTTGTTTTGTTTCCATCGTCAATTTCCTTTTTCAACATGTTTCATTATGTGATGTGTGTCATTTTGAAGCAATATTCTATAACTATCTATTTCATAAGGGATTATATCGTATATTCTATCCGGCGTTGCTCCAGAATGCAACCATTGTTTTTATTGTTGTAGTACATGAAGAGGCTTTTGTTTGATACTTAAAAAGTTCTCTATTTTTTTAATCGACGGTATATGGTCTTTTTTTAGTATATGAAAGGTTAAATGGCATGGCTTTTGCTCTATTATAAACCAGGAAAAGGAGGTGCAAGATGAAAAAGCTAATTTTAATGTTGGTTGCAGTATCAATGGCAACAGGAGTTACTACAACTGCTTCAGCGGGAGAGAAAGAATGGGCAACAGCAGGCAAAATACTTGCAGGAGTTACAGCGTATCAGTTTTTAAGCGGGAATTTACTTCCACAGCAGAGAGCATATTATAGTTCCTCATATTACGCGCCAAGACGTTCAAGACGTTATTATCAAACACCAAGGCATTATTCATCGAGAAGGTACCGTTCTTCAAACACGTATTATGTCCCTTCATACACAACGTATACAACTACATATGCTACTAACTATTCTGCCCCTGTTGTAGTTGTAGAAGAAAACAATTGTTGGTGGTAATCTTATGAAAAAGCTTATAATCACATTAGTTCTGGGTGCCGCTTTTTGCGGCACCTGCCTCTTCCCTGAAGATGTCCTGGGAGATGAAAGATTATTCTCATTGAATTGTGTTATAGTTGAGGGAGGGAAGATAAGAGTTGTTGGTACGGGGAAGCCTCCGGCATCTTCGTATTATGGGAAATCTCAAAAGAAGCTTATGGCTCGCCGGGCGGCACTCATTGACGCTTATAGGAATCTTACCCGGGCCCTTGCTGGTTTTTCAGGTAGGGTTATAAAGTCGGGCAACATAAAATCAAATGGATATATAATTGGCGCAAGATGTGTAGAAACAAGATATTACAAAGACGGAATGGTTCAGATTATTCTGGAAATGCCTGGAATTAGTAAAAAAAGAGTTTGCAAAAGAGAGGGTATAAAGGTTTATAATGATGAATTGATTTCAGTTAACAGAAAAGCTTTTGTAGTAAGTGAACAGGAATGGTTAGGAATGAAACCTAATTAGGGTCAAGGGAAATTTGTATTCCCTGGAACCTATAACCCACAATCGATAACCTATGGTAATGAAGGAGGATGAAATGTTGAGGAAATTAGGAGTAGTGGTTTTGATGGCGAGTTTGATTATTCCTCTGGTTTGTATGCCGGTTTGTGCTGCATCCAAGGGGCAGCAGAAGCTTATGGCTGAAAGGGCGGCAAAGGTTGATGCCTATAGAAATCTTGCTGAAAGAGTGAAAGGGCTTAGAATAGACGCTAATACCTATGTCAGGGATTTTGTCGCGGAAAGTGACCAGATCAATGCATCGTTTGATCATTTTATAAAAGGTGCTGCCATTGTTCCGGGGAGCGATAGATGGGATGGTGAAGTTTACACTTTAAGAGCCGGGCTTACGATAGAACAGGTAGTCAAATTTATTGAAACATACTATAAGAAAACAAGGTTTCTCTTCTGGACGCACACAAAAATTCAGCAGATAGAGACTTACAACAAGGAGTATAAGGTGATAGAGGTTGAAGGTTCGGGGACGATCAGAACCGTTGATCCTTCTGAGAATTCGCGGACTAAACCTGCCAGGCTTACTGATGGGATACCCGGCTGGGAAGGAGTTACAGCTCGCGGCAGGTTGATGGCTGAAAGAGCTGCAAAGGTTGACGCGTACAGAAATCTCGCTGAAAAGGTTAAGGGAGTAAGAATCACTTCGAGTACTTATGTCAGAGACTTTGTGGCAGAGAATGATCAGATAAATGCGGCACTGGACACATATATAAAAGGCATTCGTTTGTCAGGTCCGTATAGATATTTGCCTGACGGAATAGCTGAATGTGATGTTGAAGTAACTATAGTGGATATAATAAAAGAAGTTCATGAAATATGGAAACGCTTTGAAAGAAGAGGCTATAGATTTAGAAAAGTGAGATGGAAGAAAGTAAGGTGGGAAGAGGTTGTAACTCAGCAGAATATTCGCGTGATAAGAGCGACTGGTTCCGGTGTTCCTCCGGAGAAATATACAGAGAAGGGGCCTGTGTCTCAGGCTCCTTCCCAAGCTGTTTCCGCGCCTTCCTGGGCTTCTCAGGCTGTGTCAGCCAAAGGTTCTGGGGTTCCGAGAGAAGGTGAGATCGGGACCATTGCAAAGCTTAATGCGGCCAGGGCGGCTGAGGTAGACGCAAGAAGAAATCTTGCTGAGATTATTTATGGAGTAAAGATTAACGCGAGTACAACTGTCAGGGATTTTGCTGTTCAAAATGACCAGGTGAATGCGGAAGTCAAAACTTTTATGGCAGGTGCGGAGGTAAGCGAGCCTGTTTTTCTTGAGGATGGAAGCGTTGAGGTAACAGCTTCAATTTTCTTGCGGGGTTTATGGGATTCCATAAACAAAATCAGATAAAATAAATTGACGTTTTTGGATGGTAAATACAATTGGTTTAGAAAGAGAGGGGCCCGATGAAAAAGGCTGTAATTTTGATAGTTTTGTTTTCTGTTATTTCAATTGTAATTGTGGGATGTACCGAAAAGTATGTTGTTACCGAAAGAACCGTGGTTGAAACAAGAGAAGTTGTTGTCGAATAGGGGAGGTTGAAATGAAACGGTTAATATTATTATTTTTCGTTTGTATATTTGTAACAACTTGCGTTTTTGCTCAGATGGAGACTACTATAGTGGCGAAGGGCATGGCTGCCGTAAGGGGGGCTGGCCCGGATGCTGTTCTCAGTGCGAGAGATGAGGCGATTAACCGTGCTTTAAGGAATGCTGTGGAACAGGCGGTGGGCAGCCTTATTGATTCTGAAACTATGGTCCAGAATTTTCAGCTGCTGGATGACCAGGTTTATTCAGAGGTAAAAGGATATGTGAAGAGTTATGAAATTGTAGATGATAATAATGGTGAAGGAGGGGTTTATCAAGCAAGGGTTAAAGCTGTTGTTTTACTGGGTGCCCTAAGAAAGAACCTTAAAGCTTTTAATATAGTCAAGGAAAGGCTTAACAAACCCAGAATCATGATTGTTTTTTCTGAGACCGTAGATGGCCTTGAACAACCCGGACAAACGGTTCAAACCGGAATAGAAAAGAGTTTTTTAAACAACGATTTTAAACTGATAGATAAAGCTCAAATGGAAGCCGTGAAATTACGGGATGCTACTGTTTACTATGAAAATCCTACGGAAGCTGTTGCTCTTGGCAGGAGGTTCGGAGCTGAGGTTATTGTGGTTGGACAGGTCTCTTCCGATTTAGTTGATTCCAGCCAGCCCTATGGCGTTTGTGTCTTTGCCTATGAAGCGCAGGCTACCGCAAAAGCTATTGATGTTGATTCTGCCCAGGTTATAGTTTCAGACGGTACCAGTGCCCAGGCAAGGGCTGGAGGAAGAGTCCCTTCGGCGCGCAAAGCAGCCAAGGAAGCAGGTGTGGAGCTGGCAGGGAAAATGATGGACCAAATAGTTGAAAACTGGAGAACCAAAGTTTACAATACAATGGATATTCAGATTGTTGGCTTTCATGCTGACGCCGATAACCGCCTTGCTTTTGAGAAGGCACTTGAGCAGGTCAGGGGCGTAAGAAGCGTAAACGAAAGAAGTTTTACAAAGGATGTCGTGATTATAGATGTAACAATTGACGGGGCATTATATAAAGGTTTTGAAGAGATAATAAATACCCTTCCCGATGTTGATGTAAAAATTAAGGCAAAAACTCAAAACAGGATAGATTTAGATTTTTTATAAGACTGTAACATTTTTATATTGAATGGTGTATTCATCTGTATATAATTTGTGGTGTGCTAAGAACCTATAGGGGTATTAAGATGCTGTTTATGAAAAGATGGTTTTTTATAGTGGGGATGTCTTTTTTGATTGTTGCTGTTATCGGCCTTGATGGTGCCGCTGCCGCTGCCGCGAGAAGAAGAACGTCATCTTCTGAGCGAAAAGAAAGGCCGGCCCGGGAAAAGAAGAAAAAGAAAGTTAGCCAGCAGATAGTGCTTCCTCCTATTGTTGGGCCGAGAAAGACTGTAGCGGTTGCCGATTTTGAGAATAAGGCAGGGGCTCAAGCGCAGTGGAATCTCGGAAACGGTATGGCAGAGATGCTTACCACTACTCTGGTGAACACGAACAGATTTATTGTTGTTGAACGCCAGAATATCCAGGCTATTATTCAGGAACAGGATTTTTCTGTAAGCGGCAGGACAATTAATGTCGGAGCACCTGAGATAGGGCGCCTTTTAAATACCCAGATTCTTGTAAGCGGAGCCATAACAGAATTTTCACAGCGTTTTTTTGATTCTGGAAGTCTTTTTCAATATAAAGGGATTTCTCTGGGGGTAAAATCAGCCACTGCTCATGTGGCCCTTAATATAAGGATGTATGATACTACTACCGGTGAAGTAATTGCTTCTAAGCGTGTTGAAGGCAAGGGGAATGTTTCAGGCCTTAGCGTTGGTTATTCTGAAGGTGATTGGGGCATTGATTTTGATAACTTTAAAGCGTCTCCTCTTGGTAAGGTAACTCAACAAGCGATTGATAAAGCTGTTTATTATATCTGCTTGGAGATGCAGAAGGTTTCATGGCAAGGTACTGTTGTTACTATCAAAGGCGGTAAAATATATCTTAATTGCGGCGCGAGTTCCAATGTTAAAGCCGGTGATGAATTTGAGGTTTACAGAAAGGGCGAGGAGCTTATTGATCCTGATTCAGGAGTGTCTCTTGGTTTTGAGACAAAAAAAATAGGATTGGTTAAGGTTTTTGAAGTTAAGGATAAGTTTTCGCTTGCGGATTCTGTTTCGGGCGGAAAATTTGAGAGGGGAGATATAATTAAATTTCTGCCACCTCCGCCGCCAGTGCTTGAAGAAGTAATAATTCAATAGAAGGATGGGCTATAATTACAAATTAAGGCAAACAAACTACTATAATTACAGCGGGGGGTTTTTATGAAAAGGTTTTTATCATGCATCTTTGTTTTGGTTTTTGTTCTTTTGGTTTCTTATGCCGGTGCCGGCATAAAGAAAACCATAGCAGTTTCTGATTTTGAAAATAAAGCGGGGTTCAGTTCCGAATGGAATCTTGGCAGCGGTATGGCAGAAATGGTTACCACTTCCCTTACCAATTCGGGCAGTTTTATTGTCGTGGAAAGGCAGAATATTCAGGGTATCCTTCAGGAACAGGATTTTTCTGCAAGTGGAAGGACAACCAAAGTTGGTGCTCCAGAACTTGGGAAACTGTTGAATGCCCAGGTACTTGTGAGCGGAGCGGTAACAGAATTTTCTGAAAGAAGTTCAGGGGGCGGTGCCGGCATCACAATAAAAGGGTTTTCCCTTGGAGGCTCGGGTTCTTTTGCGCATGTTGCGGTTAATGTGAGGCTTTATGATGTGGCCACCGGCCAGGTTCTTGCATCAAAAAGGGTTGAAGGAAAGGCCAAGTCCTCCGGCATGAGTATAGGTTATGCGCGTTCAGGCTGGGGAATTGGAACCTCCAATTTTAAAAAAGCGCCTCTTGGCAAAGCGACACAGGCTGCTATTGATGTGGCAATAGCATGGATTTGCGCTGAGCTTGAAAATGTTTCCTGGCAGGGAAAGGTTGTTACTGTAAAAGGAGAGGATGTTTATTTAAACTGTGGCGCGGACTCAGGCGTTCAGGTTGGAGATGAGTTTGCCATATATTCGGTTGGGGAAGATTTGATTGACCCTGACACAGGTATCAGTTTGGGATGCGAATCGGAAAAGACTGGAAGAGTTCAGGTGTATGCTGTTGAGGAAAAATTTTCCAAAGCTAAAATTATCGCGGGCGGAGAATTTGAAAGAGGATACCTGGTAAGACAGAGTTAGTCAGCCGTATCTGGTAAATAGTAATTAGTTGCAGGTTCTAGGGAATATAAAATTTTTACCCCGCGCCTTATCCCCTTGCCCCTAGGCCCCTTAGCAGTAATCCTATGATAATAACGGGGATTGTTCCGATAATAAAATTAGCAAACCTTGATTTTAAATCAGCTGATTTTAGCAAATATGTTTCAGCTAATATAACCGGGACAATTGCCAGGTAAAAATCCCCAGGGAGGACAACCAGCGTAAGGATGATTCCTCTTGCTATAATTCCAATGGCCTTTTCTTTTGTGTCCAATGGTTTGTAAATGCTTTTTAAATAGGTCATCCTGAAAGTATCGATAAAATATATAAAACCAAAAGTGACGGCGATATAACAAATTGCGTGAATTATATAAATGTTATTATTGTAAATAGTATTGATCGTTAGATTTGGCATATTTGCTGAAACAATGTTTTTTAAAGGTGTTAAAAAGATAATAGAAATTATTGTAAGGTGAGCTGATTGGTCAATTATAAAACCCAGAAAATGGTTCGCATTCTGTTTCTTATCCGTGTACACCAGTTTTGCCCAGTCGATCAAAGAATGTGTTATCCCTATAAAGAGGCAGATTCCCCATACCCATATGTTTTTATAGAAAGGCAGTAGAAGAACAAAAGACATTATTGCTACAATTGTTCCGTGAAAGATCCGGCCCCGCAACCTTCTTCTTTTCAGATTATAAATTTCTGAAGTCTGAAACGGAAAGTCAGCAAGGAAATGGGCAAGTGCAAGTCTTAGAAAAACGAACATTAAATACCCCTAAAAGATGAATATGATTTTAATGTGATATTTTCAGGCGAAGAAACGTAATTTGTCCCAAAGTTTATATCGGGTTTTACTGATGAAATTTCGGATACTATTCTATTTCCCGGGATCGTGGCTTCGACAATTATTGAACCGTCGGAATAATATTTTTCCTTTACGACCTGGGCTCCTTTCACCATGCCTTCCACACTTTGTTTTACGATATCATTTTCTATCGCGTAATCATTTAAAGTAGTCTTTGAGTCTATTACGGTTCCGTAGATTTTTTCCGCCAGCCTTCTGTAACTGTCAATCACAGCCGCTCTTCTTGTTGTAACCCTGGCCAGCGGCCCGAATTTACTTCCGTATTCTTTGAGTGTTATTCTTTGAACAGGTATTCTGACAGAAGTTATTTTTTCATTGACTGCTTTTTCTATGACATCGAGTGTTATTTCTGCCTTAGCTGTTACCGTTCCCGATTCATTAGTTATATAAGCTGTGATTTTTGCGTTTGAAATTTCATCAAGAAGCTTCGAAGCTATCTCCGGGTCACAATACACTATATCTGAAATAGTATTCTTATCGGAAATTTTTACCGAATAAATTTTCTCGCTTAGGTTAAAAAGAGCGGCGTTTTTAGCATTTTCTTTATTGTCCGCGGGTCCCTCAGTGTAAACAGGTATTGCGCCTTTGATTTTTTCAATTTTTAATTTTCCGAGTATAGCTTCGGAGAGAACACCGGTTCCTTTCGCTCTCAGAGATGCTGATTTCCATGGGGTTACTGCTACTTCCTTTAAAGGGGTTACTACAATACTTTTATCGGGTGAATCAAAGCTTGAGACCATTACATTGCTGTCGATTACAGAAACGCAAGTATTAAGGATTTTTTTATCAGCATAAACAATGAAGCCTGTTCCCATTGACCCGGAAACAGCCGAAGGGCCTTCAATATTTACGCGAACATCTTCCGGAAGTTTATTCAGTTTTGCCCCGATTGAACCGTTATAAAGTTTTATGCTTACAAGCTTGATAACCTTACCGCTTTCCAGAGTTTCAGGGTCTTCAAGAGCCTGAATTTTGATTTCAGTGTTTTCCATTATTCTGAATTTATTGTTTTTATCTATTTCAAGGTCCGCAAGAGACAGGGTCTCAACGCGGATGGAACTCTCTTTTATGAGAGTCATTTCCGGTTTTAACGTTTGCCATGCAGTTTCAGGAGGCCTGGTGTAACACACATTTCCGGAAACATTAGTGGTTTTTATAGTTCCTGAAAGGACAAGCGCGGGTGAAACTAAAGACAGTATTGTGAAGAATAACAATAGCTTTTTCATAGTGTATTATCCCCTTGGATATTTTTTTGCCGGCCCGCCATATAGGAGAGCTGATTATCACTTCTCTTTCACGTATGATAGCGTTAAACATGATGACAGACAAGCAAATTTATTTGGGGTTTTTCATATTTTTACCTCAGATATTCCCTTCTTCTTTATCCTTAGACAAATTTATACTAATCTGAATTATTCTGTGTTAACCTTGTATGCGTATATGAAGAAATCAAAAATATTAGTGATATGCTTAATAATACCGATTCTTTCTGCCCTTTCAGGGTATCTTTTTTGCCTTACTCCTCCTATTCGTCACTTCAAGAATATTTTTTATGACTATATGATGAAAATGGGTGTGGGGGAAAATATTTCCGATACTATAAGAATAATTGTTGTTGACGACCAGTCTGTCCAGCGCGGTGATAAATGGCCGTGGCCATGGATTAATCATGCCGGGGTTTTAAATTTTCTGGCCCGGACAAATGTCGCGGCGGTTGGCGTTGATATAAGATTTGAATCATACGAGAGTCAGAAAAAAGGTCTTGAGGCGCTTAAATATTGTACATCCCTTACAGGAAGAACTATCTTGCCCTATTATTTCAGAATGAAACAAGATGACAAAGGGATTTATTATAGGGACTATATTAAAGAGGAATCGGATGGGACTCTGGACAAGTACCGGCTGAATATTGTTAATGATGATTTTGTAAACAAAATTCCAGGGGCAGAGAGTTATCAGCTTCCTGTTGCTGAGCTGAGAAATTGTGGATTACTGGGCTTCACCAATGCTCCCGAGGAATCTGACGGCGTGGTTAGAAAAGCGCCATTGCTTATAAAATATTCCGGGAGTGTTTATCCTTCTTTTTCCCTCGTGCTTCTTTGCAGGTTCTTGAATAAAGAAATATCTGATATAAGAATTGAGAAAGGTGTTATTTCTATCTCCGGCACCGACATAAAAATTCCTGTTGATAAACGCGGGAATTTGAGGATTAATTTTCGGGGTGGTTTAAAAGAATTTAAGGGAGATCCCGCGATACAGATATTAAATTCAGACAAGTTAATGTCAGAGGGTAAACCCCCGGTTGTTCCTTTATTAGATTATTCTGAGAAGATGGTTATTTACGGTGTTGGTATGACAGGCGGATATGATATAGGCCTCATTCCTATTTCACCGGAGAAGTTCCCGTTATTGCTTATTCATGCCAATGCTTTGAATACAGTGCTTTTAAAGGATTATATAAAAAATCCTCTTTTTGCGTGGAACCTGCTGATAATTTTATTGCTTTCCGGTGCTGTCGGTTTTATTCAACTTTCCGATAGGGCATGGTTTTATGTTACATGTTCGGTTGTTTTTGTCGCGGGGTTTATATTAGCTGCTTTCTGGTTTTTTATAAACCATAATTTGTATATAGATATTGTTGCTCCATATACGGCTATGAGCATCTGTTTTGGAAGCGCTGTTGTATACAAATATATGGTTGAGTCAAAAGATAAAAAGTATGTTAAGAAAATCCTTGGACGGTATATTTCAAATAATATAATGGAAATGCTTTTGCGGGATCCCTCAAAGTTGAATCTTCACGGTGAAAGGAAGGATATTACAGTGTTGTTCGCCGATATTAAGGGTTTTACTCCTTATTGTGAGAAAAAAGCCCCTGAAGAGGTAGTTCCGGTGCTTAACGAATACCTGGACAGGATGACCAGGGTTATACTTTCACATGATGGGACATTTGATAAATATATTGGTGATGAAATTATGGCTTTTTGGAATGCTCCGGTAGAACAAAAAGGCCATGCGAAACTCGCGGTTCTTGCCGCCCTTGATATGCTCGAAGAACTGAAGGTACTTCAAAGGGAATTTGTTGAAAAAGGGATTGAGCCTATAGGCATTGGAATTGGGATCAATACCGGGCTTATGATGGTTGGAAATATGGGTTCAAGCCGGTTCTATGACTATACTGTTGTCGGGGATAATGTAAATCTTGCATCGAGAGTTCAGGCTCTTACAAGGGAATATCCTTACAGGGTTATAGTAGCTGAGTCAACTTATAATTGTGTAAAGGATGATTTTGAGATAAATTTCCTGGATGAGGTTTCAGTAAAGGGGAAAGACAAAAAGGTTAGGATATATGGGGTTAAAGGGAAGAGAATTGACTGACGCGGCTGAAAAGGGAAGAAATTTAGAAAAATTACAGCAGAAATTATCAGATTTCAAGAAGCTGTTTGCTGTTAGTGAGATAATAAACTCCACTCTTGATATAGACGAACTTCTTGATCGCGCTATGAAAGTTGCGGGAAAAATTATGGAGGTAGAAGCAAGCGCTCTTATGCTGATAGACAAGAGCGCAAAAGAACTGGTTTTTAAGATAGCTCATGGAAAATCAGGCGACAAAGTGAAAGAAATCAGGCTTGAATTGGGGAAGGGAATAGCCGGCTGGGTTGCCAAAGAAAAAAAACCGGTTTTAATAAATGATGTGGAGAATGACCCGAGACATTTTAAAAGAGCTGATGAATATTCAGGGTTTAAGACACGGGCCGTTTTATGTGTTCCTTTGAAGGTAAAGGATACAACAATTGGGGTTCTTCAGGTCTTGAACCCCAAACATAAGAAGGGATTTGATTCAGAAGACCAGAAGCTTTTGGAAAATTTTTCCAGTATGGCTGCCATAGCGATTGAGAACGCGAGGATGCACGCGAGTCTCCTTGAAAAGCAAAGAGTTGAAGATGAACTGAAAATTGGACATCAGATACAGCAAAATTTTCTGTCTTCCAAATTTCCGGAGTATGACGGTTTGTTATTTGACGCAAAAAACATTCCCGCGCTGGAGCTCGGGGGGGATTTTTATGATTTTCTCGATTTTGGCGCCGGACGGGTTGGAATTGTTGTCGGAGACGTTTCGGGAAAGGGTGTACCCGCGGCCCTTTTTATGGTTAAAGCTATGAGCGAAATAAGATTTCATGCTTCTCTCTTAGCTAACTTAGCTAAACCCGGAAAACTTATGGAAAAGATAAATAACATTTTAGTGGAGAAAAGCATTCTTGGGATGTTTATAACCCTTCTTATCGGTATGGTTGATTTAAGACAGAAAACTCTTACATCTGTGAATGCCGGGCATTACCCTTTTCTGATTCGCGATGGCAGGGGTAACATCAGTGAAGCTGTTTGTAAGCAGGCGCTTCCTGTTGGGGTTGTCCCGGATGTGAAATTTGGGGAAACGGTTCTGGAGTTAAAAGGCGGCGAAACCATAATCGGTTATACGGATGGGATTATTGAAGCGAGAAATATATCCAGGGAAGAGTTTGGGAAAAAGAGATTTTTTGATATTATAAAAGACAGGAACATTAATCCCGAAAAAGCAATTGAGTGTATCCTTGATAAGGTTGTTGATTTTTCAAAGGGAGCTCCGCAGCATGATGATTTAACACTGGTCGCTGCAACATTGAAACATTGAGTTATTAAGTATGGGGTTATTATGGAAGTGAATATTGGACATAATCAAGTTATTCTTAAGGTGAAAAGTGATGACAAATATCTTAAACTAATCAGGTCAGTAATAAGGGAAGTTGCTGTTATCGCGGAGTTTCCGCGCAAAGATATAGATGATATGGTTCTTGCGGTTGACGAAGCGTGTGCCAATATTATAGAACATGCTTACGGCGGCGATAAAACAAAGGATATTTTTGTAAAACTATCTTTGAAGGATGAAGAGATAGAGATTCTGTTGGGGGATTATGGAAAAAAACTCGACCCTGTGAAACTTTGGGGGAGAAAGTTGGATGACATAAAACCACGCGGGTTAGGGATTTTTTTGATGAAAAAAGTTATGGATAGTGTGATGTATAACCTGGATAATGAAGATGGAAATGAACTTATAATGGTAAAACGCCTTAAAAGCCCATAGGGGTGTAAGTTTGCTTTTTTATCCGGGTTGTTGATTTCCGGCTGCGGATGAATGAAATGGAAGGAGAGTTTATGGATTTGAAAAGGGTCTCCAGCGGAGGAATAGAAATAGTCGAGATCAAAGGAGATGTTGATTCATATACTTCTCCTAAGGCACGTGATTTTTTTGCGGAAATTTTAAAGGAACAGAAAAAGAAATTGCTTATCGATTTTGCGGATGTGGGGTACATTAGCAGTGCCGGCTTAGCCACACTTATCGAGGTTTTTCAAAAAATGCACATGTATGATGGTGTCCTTAAGCTTTGCTGTATGAATGATGCTACCAGGGGTATATTCGAGATAGCGAAACTTGATTCAATTTTTTCGATATATAAGACAAGAGAAGAGGCTATAAATGCTTTTTAGGAGAATTGGATGAAGGATTTTCTCGGGAGTTTAGGCAAACCAACTTTGAATTTTTTCAGGCATCTTGGAAGCATCTGGAAGATTTTTATGCAGACGCTTTACTGGATTTTTATAGCGCCTTTTAAAGGCCAGATGTTGAAGCCGGGTGCGGTTTTTGCTCAGATGAACCTGATAGGTGTCGGGTCCGTTCCGATTGTGGCCCTTGTAAATTTTTTCTTCGGGATTACGCTGGCAATGCTCACATCTTACCAGTTGAAGCAGGTAGGAACCCAGGAGCTTATGGCCGGGCTTGTCGGGGTTTCGTTTACAAGGGAGTTGGGCCCTTTCCTGGCCGCGGTGGTTGTGGCTTCAAGAGTGGGGTCTGCTATAACCGCGGAAATAGGGACAATGACTGTATCCGAAGAGGTTGATGCCCTTGAAACCATGGCATTAAAACCCATAAGGTTTCTGGTGGTTCCCAGATTTCTTGCTCTTGTTATCATGCTGCCCTGCCTGACTATTGTTGCTAACTGTGTCGGGATGTTGGGCGGATATGTCATAGGCCGCTTTAATTTACATCTGAATTCAGCCTATTATCTTAAGCTTACGTTTGATTGCCTGGTCCTTAAAGATATCTGCACGGGGCTGCTAAAAAGCGTTGCCTTTGCGGTTGTTATAGCCATGATAGGGTGTTATCATGGGCTTACTGTCAGGGGCGGTTCCGCCGGGGTTGGGATTTCCACCACTAAGTCAGTTGTTCAATCAATTATGTTTATAATCATTATAGATTGCTTGTTTAACGCCTGGTTTTATTTTATTTAGGAGAAAAATGGCAATAATAGAAGTAAAAAATCTGGTTAAGATATACGATAATCGCCGGGTACTTGATGGTATTAACCTCAAGATAGAAAAGGGTCAAACCATGGTGATTATGGGAGGGAGCGGTTGCGGCAAGAGCACGCTGCTCAAAATATTGATCGGACAGCTTAAACCCGATGATGGGGAAGTTTATATTGATGGAGATGAGATTACCCATATGACTGACAACGAGCTTGATGTGGTCAGGCGTAAATTCGGTATGTTGTACCAGGGCGGAGCTCTTTTAAACTCTCTAACGCTTGGAGAAAATGTAGCTTTACCGCTTAAGGAACATACCAAACTGGATAAACGCATAATTGGGATAATAGTTAAAATGAAAATTGCGCAGGTAGGGCTTGTTGGTTTTGAAAATAAAATGCCCGCGGAGATAAGCGGAGGCATGAAAAAAAGAGCGGCTCTTGCCCGTGCTATAGCTCTTGATCCCCACATAGTCTTTTATGATGAGCCCGGTGCCGGCCTCGACCCTATTGTTGCCGCTGTTATTGACAAACTTATCATGGATTTAAGCAAGAAGCTTGGCATGACATCCGTGGTGGTAACTCATGAAATGCAAAGCGCGTTCAGGATTGCCGATAAAATGGCTGTTTTATTCAAAGGCAGGGTGATTGAGCTTGGTACCTCTGACCAGATTAAGAATTCAAACAATCCTTATGTTCAGCAGTTTGTAACAGGTTCATTGGAGGCAACCTCCATTTCCGCGAAAGATTCCACAGAGGAGTACATAAAAAGCCTTGTTGAAGGAACCTAATCTTCCATGAAAGCAATCCGGATTACCGCAGACGAAAAAATCAGACACTTTCACAGGATAATTATAGTTGAAAAATATATAATGTTTCCTGCTAAGTTCCTTGCGATTCTGATCCTGGCCTTTTTTTTATGGTCGGTGAGAGAAGCCCATGAATTAAAGTTCGCTTTTCATAGATATCAGTTCTGGATGTATGTTCTTGGCAACCTTTTTTTCATGCTTGTCCTTATAAAAATCGGGCAGAGAAAATTTAATTTTAAAGCAGTTCAGCTTTCAGCTTTTTTTCTTTCTATAATTGATAATTTGTTTTTAAGCTTTTTAATCTATTTTACGACGGGCCTTGAAAGCGAGTTTTACTGGCTGTACTGCGGTCTTATAATACGTAACGCGGTTGATTTTCCCCGCATAAGAACGCAGTCAATGATAAACCTTAGTTTTATACTTTTTTATATTATTGCTATTTATTCGCACGATCAGACCGCGGCTTTTCTGTCAAACCAGATTTTCTGGCTTAAAGTGGCTGTTCTTATCCTTGTAAGCGTTTGTTGCTGGGGCATATATACTATTTTGGTTTATCAGAGGAAGAGAGGCGAAGAATTCCAGGAAATGACTCTCAGATCGGAAAAGCTTTCGCTTGCGGGAAAGCTTGCCGCGAGCATTGCCCATGAGCTGAAAAATCCTCTTGGAATAATTATGAATGCGGCGTATCTGCTGGAGAATTCTCCTGAAGCATCTTCTGATTTAACAAAAAAGCAGGTTGGAGTTATAAAACGTGAAACCATGCGGTCCGATAGGATAATCAGCGACTTGTTGAATTATTCCCGCCTTTCTGAAGGAAAGATAGAAAAAGTGGATGTTAATTCGTGTATAGATGAAGTAATTGAAAGCCTGAATCCGGAAATATTCCTTGAAAATGTTACAATCATAAGAAACTACAGGAAGGATATTCCATCTATCTATTTTGATGTTTTGCAGATGAGGCAGATTATAACCAATATAGTTACAAACGCGAAACAGGCTATGCCGGATGGAGGTACTTTGAGTATAGAAACTGATTATTTTTCTCCGCCGGACAGAATTGTTATATATTTTAAAGATACCGGCAAAGGAATAGATGAGGATTTAAAAGATAAGGTTTTTGATCCTTTTGTGACAACAAAGCCGAAGGGAACCGGGCTTGGGCTGGCTATTGTTAAATCCATAGTTGAAACATATAATGGAGAAATATCTTTGCGAAGCAGTAAGAAAGGTACGAAAGTGATTGTCACCCTTCCAATAAGGACGGTTTTTAAAAATGGCAAAAAATAATATCTTAAACAGCAAGATAATGATTGTTGATGATGAAAAAGGTATGCTTGAAACCCTTTGTACTATCTTAAGAAGGAACGGATACAGTGTCGTAACCGCGTTGAGTGCCGAGCAGGCACTTTCAATTTGTGATAAGGAAAAATTCAATCTCATAATTACTGACGCGAAGATGAAGGGGCTTGACGGATTTGAATTTATGAATAGAGTGAAAAAGGATTTTCCTGATACCGAATTTATAATGATTACCGCTTACGCGACTCCCAAACTTGCCGTGAAGGCGATAAAAGATGGAGCGTTTGACTATATATCAAAACCGTTTGACCCGGAGGAGTTTTTGATAATCGTAAAACGAGGCCTTGAGCACAACAGGCTCATTTTGGAAAATAAAAGGCTTATGGGAGAGCTGTCAAATGAAACAGGCCTCAGGGGAGTTGTGGGGAACTCAGGTCGGATGCAGGAAGTTTGCAAACTGATTTATGTCGTTGCTCCTACATCTTCACCTGTTCTTATAGAAGGTGAGGACGGCACGGGCAAGGAACTTATGGCGCGGGCACTGCATTTTCACAGCGCAAGAGGGGGCAATCCCTTCTTCAGCGTGAACTGCGCGGATGTTTCAGATGAAGCTCTTGAAATTGAGCTATTTGGCTACGAGAAGAGCGCCGTATCCGCCCCTTTGGGATCAAAAAAGTCCTGTTTTGAGGTTGCTCAAAGTGGAACATTGTATATTAATGAAGTCGGCGATATGCCGGCCAGGCTTCAGAAAAAGCTGTTGAATGTTCTTAAATACCAAAAGTGCGTCAGGAACGGAGGCAGTAAAGAGATAAAAGTTGACGTCAGAGTTGTTGCCGCGACAACCAGGGATCTGAAAAAGGAAGTGGAGAAAGGCAGGTGCAGAGAAGACCTTTTCTATCGGCTTAATGTTATAAATATTAAAATCCCTCCTTTAAGAGAACGGCAGGAGGATATGCCTTTTTTGATGGACTATTTTTTAAAGAAATATGCTGTCCTTACGGGTAAGGCTATTAATGGTTTTGAGCCTTCTGTAAAGGAAGTGTTTGTTAAATATAGTTGGCCCGGAAATGTTTCAGAACTGGAGAATGCTATTGAGAAGTCGGTTGTCCTTGAGAAATCGAATAAGATAGGTTTACAAAGCATCCCCGAAGGAATTGTAAAGCCGGGTAAAAGAAGAGTAAAAGAAGAAGCGGCGGTGAAACTTCCGGAATCGGGGATTGATTATCAGGAAGAGGTCTCGAATTATGAGGCCGGGCTGATCAAACTCGCGATAAAGAAGTCGGAAGGTAATGTCGCTAAAGCCGCGAAAATTCTCAAATTAAGCAGGCACGCGCTTCGTTATCAGATGCAGAAGTTGAGAATGTTATTGAAGAAATAAGTTCATACCCCGGACCTGTGGGCTGGATGCGTCATTTTCACGCAGTGCCCCTATTGCATTAGTTTATTAAATATGGTCTACTGTAGGTGTAGGTAGAAGACGTTAGGTTTACAGAAATCGTAAAAAAAAAGGAAAGGAGGTAGTTAACATGAAAAGAATGAAGGGTTTTACCCTGATCGAACTTCTGGTTGTTATCGCAATTATAGCTATTCTTGCCGGAATGCTTTTGCCCGCGTTAGGCAGAGCAAGGGAACAAGCCAGAAGGGTGAACTGTATTTCAAACCTGAAGCAGATAGGAACATCGCTTCACATGTATGCATCGGACTATAATGACTCTTTTGTGGATACTGGCTCTGACAATGATCTGCAACCTTTGTATGATACATATGCATCAAGCCTGGGTGTTTTTGAATGTCCCAGTACAACGGATAGTGTTTCTGATTCGATCGGGTTATTGACTGCTGGTAATGGTGATGACATGAGTTATCGTTACAAACATGGCCTGTCTGCAACGGACGATTCTGATTCTGGTGTAGCCTGGGATTTTTCCACCGCTAACCACAACGGTGATGGTTCCAACTGTGTTTATATCGGCAGTAATGCAAAATGGTGTCCAGATGGTAATACGGAAGAATAATGCTTAGATTGATAAAAAACGCGCCCGGATTTTATTTTCGGGTGCGTTTTTTTTTGTACGCGGATTTAAGAAAAATTGGTAGGATATTAAAAACGGTATATTAGATTGAAAATTAACTTGAATATAACAGTTATTTCTCTGCTGGCACTGTATATCTTTCTGTTTCCTTTTCTTGGGATACCGGGTCTGATAAATCCTTTTATGGGGAAGTTATATATAGGCCAGTTTGTCCTTCTATTTTTTATCATATATTACCTCTGGAACCTCAGAAGAGATAAGGGAGTATATCTTTTTGACAAAAACGATATTTTTCTTCTGCTGTTTTTGTTTTATTTAGGATTGTGCGCTTTAACTTCAGATTTCACGGGGTTTGCCCGCAGAGGATGGGTTATCTACCTTTCTGTTGTCCTTATTTACGCTTTTTCCAAGTATATTCTTGTGTCAAATCCCGATTTAAAAAGTTTTTTTGTTAAGCTTTTTGTTTATTCTTCGACTGTTTTTGCGGTGTACGGACTGATAATTGTTTTTTTTTACAGGCCTTGGAGATTAAGGATATTCTTTGGTAACACCCTCTTTCTTTCAAATATTTTTCTGGTTGCTATCCCTATTATTATAGTGATTATTGCCGGGTATCTTAAAGAATGGAAGAAAAACAGGGTAATGGTTTCTTTGTGGGGCCTTGCGTTTCTGGCTAACCTTCTGGCTCTTTACTTTACAAAATCAAAAACCGCCATGCTTGTTTGCGGAGTTGCGATACTTCTTCCGATAAGTTTAATTTATAA
This sequence comes from uncultured bacterium, assembly GCA_965369805.1. GTDB lineage: Bacteria > Auribacterota > UBA6266 > UBA6266 > UBA6266 > JAGLRQ01. The sequence goes on along the minus strand of CBDURG010000002.1, from coordinate 17,445 downwards.
GAAGTGGAGGAAGTTGGCCATCCTGGTTATTGTTTTTTTTGCTGTAACCGGGCTCAGTTTAGTTTTGTTTCTTGAAAAAAGTGGAGGAAACAACGGGACAGCGGCAATAAGATACCAGATTTACAGGGGAACATTCGCGCTTATCAAGGATAACCTGATTCTGGGGGCCGGGCCGTATACTTATCTTCTGTCCTACCCCGAATATATTACGCCGGAGTATTTCAAGTTACCGCTTTCAGCGGATGTTACAAATCACGCGCATAGCTATTTCCCTGAAATTATCGCGGAATCCGGCTTACCCGGGTTCATATTTCTAATGATTTTTATAGGTTCTTTGCTGTATAAGCTGGGCAGGGAAGCATTAAAACCCTCCCGGCATTCTTATCTTGCGGCTGGTGTTTTTTCGGCTTTGGTGGTTACGTATTTATATAATCTTTTTAACATAAACCAGAATGTTGAATATTTTGCGCCATATCTATGGATGTTGCTGGGGGTTGCGGCATCTTTTGCTCCCGGCACAAGTATTAAGGCTGGAAATATAGTTTTTAAAAAAACTTTGTATGTTGTCTTTTTAGCTATTGCAGGCGTATTGATTTTCGCATTCCTGAAATCGGCTATTATGTCAGAATATTGTTTTGCCAGGGCTGCTGATGCAAAGGTTGAAGAGTCCTTCCAGAAGGGGACATTTTATTTTAGGAAAGGGCTTGAAGAACAGCCGTATAATGCTTCCGCGATAACGATGGCGGCTTATATCGAAGGGCGGCTCGGAAATTACGAAAACGCGGTAAACCTTTATGATTTCATACTTGGAATAAGCCCGTATTACGGTCACACGCTTTATAACAAGGCAAATGCGTATCTTGAATTGAGCAGGTATGATGAAGCCGAGGCGCTCTATCTTCGATACCTTAAGCATAATCCCTATCATTCCGAGAGTCGTATAAACCTGGGAATGATTTATACACTGAAAAATGACTATGTCTCTGCACTTAAGGCGAATCTTTCCATTTTTGAGTATGATGATACGAATTACAATGCCGCGTTTAATTGCGGAACCTTGTTGTTCAAGCTAGGCGATAAAGAGAAAGCAGAAAAATGGATCGAGGGTGCTTTAAAGCTTGTAAGGGCTTATAAAGAAAATACTGTGAACGAAAGCCTCGGAAAAGTCAATCAAAACGTGTTAGATAATGTGAGAAAGTATGAGACAGACGAAGCAAGTATTCTCGCGAATATTGCTTTAATCTATAAGTCGGCGGGGAAAGAGAAGGAAGCGGAAGAATATATGTCCGAGGCATTGGAGCTTGACGGGGATAATCCGCAGATTAAGGAAATTGCTGACAAGTTTTTTAAAGGAAAAGATTAAACAAAGAAGACACAAAGAGTACGGAGAAAATAAAAAAAGATAAATGGGACGTAGACTATAGTCCTCAGCGGTTTGATAATAATTATGACCCCCTGTTCAGGAAAGTCTAACTGCTTTCTTTAAAAACCGGGTAAACTGTTATGCGAGGCGAAATAGCAGGGGATTAGCGCGGATAAAATCAGCATTTAAAAATTAAAAATGAGGTTTTTAAATATTTTACTACCCCAAAATACGGCTTTTCTGTTGACTATAAAATGCTCTTATGATAGATTTTGCGGGTTGTTAATTCCCTATGGCGGCGTACCCAAGTGGTTAAGGGAGAGGTCTGCAAAACCTTTATTCAGCGGTTCGAGTCCGCTCGCCGCCTCCAGCCGGAGTGGTGGAATGGCAGACACAAGGGACTTAAAATCCCTCGGCCCAAAAGGCTGTACCGGTTCAAGTCCGGTCTCCGGCACCACTATCTTATTCCCATTCGATTGTACTTGGAGGCTTTGAAGAGATGTCATAGACAACCCTATTGATGCCTTTGACCTCATTTATTATGCGGTTAGAAATGCTGCTTAAAGTGTCATATGGAATGCGTGCCCAGTCGGCGGTCATGCCGTCTGAACTTGTAACTGCCCTTATTACGATAACGTTTTCATATGTTCTTTCATCTCCCATGACACCGACTGTTTTTACCGGAAGCAGGACAGTAAATGCCTGCCAGATATGCCTGTAGAGCCCGGCTTTCTTTATTTCATCCATAAACTTGCTGTCGGCTTCCTGAAGGAGCCTGATCCTGCTTTTTGTTATTTCTCCGAGGATTCTTACGGCCAGGCCCGGTCCCGGGAAAGGATGCCTCCAGATGAGCTCGTCGGGCATACCGAGTTCCTTTCCAAGATTTCTTACCTCATCTTTAAAAAGGTCCCTGAGCGGTTCTATAAGCTTGAATTTTAACTTTTTGGGAAGACCGCCTACATTGTGATGGCTTTTTATTGTCGCGGACGGGCCCCCCTTCGCGGAGATACTTTCTATGACGTCAGGATAAAGTGTTCCCTGAGCAAGAAATTCCACCTTGCCGATCCTTTTCGCGGATTTTTTAAAAACATCAATAAAGGTTTTGCCGATGATTTTTCTTTTTTTCTCGGGATTAGTTACACCGTTCAATTTTTTAAGGAACGTGGAAGAAGCGTTAACTGTTACAAGATTTATTTTATAGTGTTCCCGAAACAGTTTTTCTACTTTTCTGGCTTCATTTTTCCTAAGAAGACCATGGTCTACGAAAATACAGTGCAAATTGTTTTTGATTGCTTTATGCAGGAGAACGGCAGCAACGGAAGAATCAACGCCTCCGGAAAGCCCGAGAACAACCTTTTTGTTCCCGGCCAAAGCCCTTGTTTTTTCAATTTCGGTTTCAATAAAGGATTTTATGGTCCAGCTATGCTTGCACTTACATATGTCTTTTATGAAATTGGAAAATATTTTTTTTCCTTCCAGGGTATGTTCGACTTCAGGATGAAATTGCAGGGCATAAAACTTTCTGGAAGCGTCTGACATTGCCGCGACAGGGGCGTTTTTTGTTTCTCCGATTGATTTAAAGCCGGTGGGAAGTTTAGTTATTCTATCCTGGTGGCTCATCCAGACTTTTGTTTTTTTCTTGATGTCTTTGAAAAGGGGAGAACGCCTGTCTGTAGAAAGTTCAGCGTACCCGTATTCCCTTTTCTTGCTTGAAACTACTTTTCCTTCCAGGATATATGACATTACCTGCATCCCGTAACATATCGCTAAAATCGGGATATCAAGCTTAAAAATATTTTTATCAGGGAAAGGCGCGTTTTTGGAATAAACACTTGATGGCCCGCCGGAAAGAATTATCCCTGAGCAATTCATGCCGGAGAGCTCCTTTGCCGTCGTGTTATAAGGCATTATTTTACTGTAAACCTTGAGCTCACGAACCCTTCTTGCTATAAGCTGATTATACTGTGAACCAAAATCAAGGACAGCTATCATCAATGCCTCTCTTTGTTGAATATCATTACTTTATATGCCTGTTTATTTAATATGTCAATGTTTTAAAATAAGGGACAAAGCAAAAAGCATAGAATAAATATTGACGATTTGATAAGTTAAATGTGTGAAAATGAAAAGAATTTTTTTTTATATTATTCTCATAAGTTTTGTGTTTAATGGCATTGCTGATGCTGAGCCTTCCAGCCCGGATATCGCGGCACGTGCTGCCATTGTAATTGATTTGGATAAAAACGAGGTTATTTATTCAAAGAATCCGGACGAGAAGCTTTTACCGGCGTCCACAGCTAAACTGGCAACTGCTCTGGTGGTATTTGAGGATGCCGGCCTTGATAATGTTGCTTTCGTGAGTTCAAAAGCAGCAGCAGCGCTCCCAAGCAGGATAAATCTTCAAAGCGGGGACATTCTTACAAGAGAATCACTTTTAAAGGCTGCTCTTTTGGCTTCGGCAAATGATGCTTCTGTCGCGCTCGCTGAAAATATCGCGCTAACAGAACAAGGATTTGTTAAAAGAATGAATCTTATAGCAGCAAAAGCCGGTGCGATAAATTCAAAATTCGCCAACTCGCATGGGCTTCCGCTAAAAGGGCAATATACTACCGTAAGAGATTTATCCATTATAGTTCAGCGGTGTATAACTTATCCGCGTTTCATAGATATAATGAAAAGGCCGGATGATAAAATTAAGGTATACCATCCCCAAGATGGAGTAATTCCCGCCGATATTAACAAATCCCTGCTTTCTGACTGCCCAATGATGGCTGTAAGAGAAGTTAAGCTTAAGACTAAGAACAGATTTTTATGGCAGTATTCCGGAATGGTGATTGGCAAAACCGGTTTTACAAAAGCGGCAGGACATTGTTATGCCGGCTATGCTGTATATGGCGGCAAACGCGTGATTGTGGCGCTTCTAAAGAGTAAGAAACCCGTATGGGCGGATTTGAACAGGCTTCTGGATTATGCCTTTGGGCTAAATACAGTTTTACTGGATCCAAATAATAATATTGTACATGACACGCGCAACATTCAAATTTTGTTAAAGAAGTCAGGGTTTAATCCAGGTCCTATTGACGGCATAAAGGGGCCGAAAACCAGAGAAGCAATCCGAAAATTTCAAGCACAGAACAATCTAAAAATCACCGGTATTGTTGATGATAAGGCCTGGAAAAAACTGGAAAATTTCTATCAAAAAAAAGAATTATAGCTTGAATCTTCATGAAAATCACATCGATTTTAATAGACTGAAAATCTTTTAATTTCCCGCCAAGCCGGGAAGCACGCCAAGATTTTTAGTTTTTAAATTCCCCTTTTTTCTTTACTAACTGTTCTGACAATTTCTCGAATCTATTTGTTTTCTTTAATGCTTAAACTTATAAACTTTTTTATTTTTTCCTTTGCGGTCTTTGCGCCTTTGCGAGATGTTATTCTCTTTTTTTTCTTTTCTAACTATTTGTTAAGGGCGGATAGGCAGATAGTTCTTTTAATCTTGACAGGTATGTTCGTGTGTGCTAATATTTCAATATTGGGAATGTTCGTAAATAGAATAGTCTAAGCTCCGAAAGGATGTATTATGGAAAAGAAGCTGGAAAAATTAACTGAGATGTTTCCCCATATAATAAAGTCTTATCATTCGGTTAGCGCGTCATTAACGAAGAACATGGATGTAACCCTCAACCAGTTTAAAGCAATCCTTTACATTGACGCTATAGAGAAGTCGACTTTAAACGGATTAAGTTTGGCTCTTGATATAGCAAAAAGCACTACGTCTGAGATGGTTGACAGGATGGTAATGGGAAAATATCTTAACAGGGCGTTGGATAAGGAGAACAGGAGGCAGGTGATTATTACCATTGGACCAAAAGGGAAAAAAGTCATATCTGATTTTCATCAGATGGCAAAAGAGCACTTTGAGAAAATCTTCAAAATTCTTAGCCCCAAAAACAGAGATAAATTTTATAAGGCTTATGAAATGCTCTATGAAGTTACAAAAGAGATTGATAAATCAGTTGAACAGAGGTAGATATTTTTATGAGAGATAAAAGAGGTTATATACCATTTTTAGTTATTTTGGTTTGTTGTGTTCTTTGCTCTCCCTTGGCCGCGGAGACAGAAGCCGAAATCAAAGAATTAGTTGGCAAATTCGACAAGGAAGATTTTATTGAAAGTGCTGGAGATGATAAAGTTTTGGCCGTTTCTCTTAACGAATGTATTGAATATTCTCTTAAAAATAATCTTGAGATTGAAATCAGCCGCAAAAATTCGTACCTGTTCAGTGAAGATATTGAAATAGCCGGGGCTGAGTTTGAGCCTGAGTTTACAACAGAGCTTAACTTTACGGACAGCTCCGATCCGTCAAACAGTCTTCCTGTAATGCTGGGCAATGTTGTTTTAAGCGTGCCGGAAGAAAGAGATACTTACAGAACCGGCAATCTGGATTTTGGAATCAGCGGCAAAATTATTACAGGCGCGACATACGAACTCTATTTTAATAATAACCGGGATAAATCCAATTCCGGCAGTTTTAAATATAATCCTTCTTATTTGTCAGAGGCCGGTTTAACTGTTACACAGCCGCTTTTAAGGGATTTTGGAACATATATAAACAGAGCCGAAATTGTTATTTCTCAAAATAATTATGCTGTAAGCTCCGAGGAATTTCAACAAACCGTGATGAATATAGTTTCAGAAACAAAAGAGATCTACTTTAATTGCATATTCGCGAGGGATGCCCATGATATAGCCAAAGACCATTTAAAGCTTGCGCGGGAACTTTACAGGATAAATAAAAAGCGCTATGAAAAAGGGCTTGTCAGTTCGGTGGAGCTTCTCGAGTCAGAAAGCGCTGAAGCCGGAAGAATGAGCTATGTTATAGAAAGCGAGTCCGCAATGAGAAACACGGAAGACCAGCTTAAATTCATTACTAATCTTGTTAGTGACTCAAGGCTGTGGAACGCAAAGCTTGAGTTTGTTGACAGCCCTGTTTTTGATATTGTTGAAGTGGACCTTGTTGATGAGTTAAAGAATGCTTTTGAATACCGCCCCGATTATAAAGCCATAATGATATCCCTGCAAAATAATAATATCAGGATTAAAGTGGCAGAAAATGCTGCTCTTCCGACGCTGGATTTAACGGGTAGCTTTGGTTTGAACGGGCTGGGCAGAGATGTCAAAAAGGCAGTTGAAAATATCGATTATAAGCATAAGGACTGGTATGCGGGAATAAAGCTTGAAATCCCATGGGGCGGAGGAGAAAGAGCTGAGCATGAGAAACGTCAACTTGAAAAGGCAATAGCTCTTCTGGGATTAAAAAACCTCGAGCACAACATAATCCTCGACCTTAGGAATAAAGTAAGAGAAGTTGAAGCCCAAAAGCGTCAGGTAGAAGCAGCCGGCCTTTTTAAAGATACCGCGATAAAAAATTATGAAGCTCAAAAGAAAAGGTTTAATGCCGGACAGGTAAGCACTCACGATATTCTGGATTACCAGGATAATCTTTCGGAAGCAAAGCTGGAGCACTTAAGAGCTGTTACCAGTTATCAAATAGCGCTGGTAAAACTTGATAAAGCGAGCGGGGTTGTCTTCATAAAAAATAAAATAAGATTAGAAGAATAGGGGATTTTCAAATGAGAATAAAACCGATTATTTTTTTGATAGCTTTGATTTGTTTTGTTTTGGGCATACTGGCTGAAAACAACCTTGGCATAGTGAAGAGAGTTAAATCAAAAATAGCAAGTTCTTCAAAAGAAGAAAATGTCGAAAAAATTGAAGTTAAAGTTCCCGTAAGAGTTATGGAAGTAAATTTATCTGATATAGAAAATGCTCTTGATTATGTGGGAGATATTGAAGCGAAAAACATGGCTGAAGTCTTTCCGAAAGTTGACGGCAAGATAATAAATGAGTTGAAAAAGGAAGGAGACAGCGTAAAAAAAGGTGATGCTATATTTTATATCGATAGGGATGAGATTGGGTTTGAATACGAGAAGGCACCTGTGGAAAGTCCGATTGCGGGAATAATAGGGGATATTTTAGTTGATGTAGGTGACCATGTAAGCCCTTCCGTACAGGTAGCTGTTGTTGCGGATATGGATGAGGTGGAAATAAAACTCGATATACCTGAAGTTTACTTTCCGGAGCTTACTGTGGGGCAGAAAGCCAAGGTTACCGCTGACGCTTACCCCGGCAGGGTTTTTATGGGGGCTGTAACAAAGATAAGCCCTATAATTGATACCTCGACCCGTGCTGCTTCCGTCACTATTGGTATAGACAATGCGGCTCATGATCTGAAGCCCGGAATGTATGCCAGGATTAAATTAGTTTTAAAAAGGTTTGAAGATGTACCGGTTATCTTAAAAGAGGCAATTTCAGGAAAAGAACCGAATACTTATGTTTATGTTGTTAAAGATGGAATAGCAAATAAAAGGAATATTAAATTAGGTTACAGAGAAGGCTCTTATTTTCAGGTCAAAGAGGGCCTTTCCCGGGGAGAAAAGGTTGTTATTATGGGGCAGCAGCTGCTTCGGGAAGGAAGAGCTGTCATTTCGGATGAATACGATATTGAAAATTGATGGAGGTCTAACGGGATGAATCTTCCGGAATTTGGGGTTAAAAGGCCTGTTACAAACATAGTTATTTTTCTTGGGCTTATTGTAATTGCTCTATACGGTATTACCAGGCTGGGAGTTGATTTGTTTCCTGAAATCGAACCGCCGGTAATTTCGGTTATAGCGGTTTATCCCGGGGCGAGCCCCAAGGATGTTGAAACCAATGTTGTTGAGCCATTGGAAAACCAGCTTGCTACTACACCGCAGCTGGAGAAAATTACATCAAAGTGTATGGAAGGCATTGGGCTGGTGGCATTAAAATTTGCGTGGGGAGTGGATCTTAATGAGGCTTCAAACGATATAAGAGACAGGATCGAGCTGGCAAAAAGATTTCTTCCGGACATACCGGACGAAATGGAAAACCCTTTTATTTTTAAATTTAACACGGCGAATATTCCAATACTTCAGATTGGAATACAGGGAGACGAATCTTATATAGAACTTTACGATATGGTAGATAACAAGATCGTTGATCAGCTGAAGCAGCTTCCCGGAGTGGGTACTGTTCAGCTGTACGGGGGGTTCCAGAAGCAGATTAACATATGGATTGACAGACAAAAGCTTGAGGGATATGGTTTTTCGGTTCTTGATATTAAGGATGTCTTAAGGCGTGAAAATATTACCCAGCCTGTTGGAAATGTAAAAACGGGGCTAACGGATTATCTTGTAAGGATTCCCGGGGAATTTGAAAATCCCGAGGAGATTAATTATGTGACGCTGGGTAAAAGAAACGGAAGACTCATATATCTTAAAGATGTCGCGAGAATAGAAGACGGGTTCAAAGAGCTGGATATGCATGTAAGGGTTGATAAAAACCCGGGCCTTTTTCTTATGGTGCAGAAACAGGTGGGAACAAATTCAGTTCAGGTTGCCCGGAGGGTTAAAAAAAGACTTGATGAACTAATAAAAAAACTTCCGCCTGATGTTAAGGCTAAAATTATTTTTGATACTTCCGCGGACATTGTTACTTCTATCGACACGCTTAAAACAAACCTCTGGTATGGGATTTTGCTTGTAGTTCTGGTCGTTTGGTTTTTCTTAAGGAGTTTTAAGTCGAGCCTTATCATTGCTTTTACAATACCATTCTCTCTTCTTTTGTCATTTATATACCTTTTTGTAGCCAATAAAACCATAAATATAGTAAGCCTTTCATCTCTGGTTATAGCTCTTGGCATGGTAGTTGACGGCGCAATTGTCGTTGTTGACAACATTACCAGGCATGTGGCCAGGGGGGAGCGTCCGAGGGAAGGGGCGATATACGGCACTATGGAGATATTTTTTGCGGTGGCTGCCTCCACCTTAACTACGGTTGTAGTTTTTGCGCCGCTGCTTTTTGTAAGGGGAGTGGTGGGAATCATGTTTGGCGAGCTGGCCGCTATTATTATAATTACGCTTTTTGGCGCCCTTTTTACCTGTGCCACATTTACCCCGATGCTGTGTTCAAAGTGGATGAAACCTTCCGCGGGGAAATCAGTAAAGAAATCAAAATTCGGATCATTATATGACGCTTCTGAAAAAGGTTTTACGGCCCTTGAGAGGATATACGCGTCTTTGATTAAATTTTGCATAGAGAATAAAGGCATTGTAGCTTTTGCGTTTGCGGTTATTTTTTTTACAAGCTTATCAATGGCTTCTTTTATAGGGGCGGATTTTTTTGCTGAAGAAGATTCAGGTGATTTGCGGGTGACTGCCGAACTTCCTGTGGGAACCAGAGTTGAAGAGACCGATAAGGTCGCCGCGAGAATAGAAGAGATTTTTGAAAAAGAAGTCCCCGAGAAAAAATATATGTTTGTAAGATCCGGTAAGATGCCGGGGATAGCCGCTGCTCTCGGGCACAGTATGGGGAATAATCTCTGCGAGGCCGGGGTAAAGTGTGTAAAAAAAGATGAGAGAAAAAGGTCTATATGGGAAATTGCGCAGGTGGTAAGAGAAAAAATTGAAAAAATAGGCGGCGTTGTAAAACTGGGGATAGCAACCGGCAGCCCTATCGGACAAATGGTTATCGGGGGCGGGGGCAAAAGTATTCAGGTGGAAGTAATTGGCAATTCTTTCGAAAAAACTGATGAGGTTGCTAAAGGCATTATGGAAGTCATGAGGAATGTTGAAGGTGCCGTTGATATAAGCATTTCACGTGAAATAAACCGCCCGGAGATAATAATTAAGGTTGACAGGGAAAAAGCGTCTTCTCTCGGGCTTGATATGACTACCATCAGCCAGACATTGAAAACTTATATTGAAGGAGGTGTGGCTTCAAATTACAGGGAGGCGGGTAACACTTATGATATAACGGTAAGACTTGAAAAGTCCTTTCGGCAGAGCATTGAGGATATACAAAATCTTATTGTGATTTCACCGTATTCCGGCAGGCAGATACGGCTAAGCAATATAGCAAAAGTTAAAGAAACAGTAGGCCCTTTGGAAATAGAACGAAAAAACCGCGAGAGGGTTTTAATGGTTGAATGCAATACCCACGATCGTTCCATGGGAGAAGTTGTCGCGGATGTAAGAATGAAAATTAGCAGAATGCCTTTGCCGGAGGGAGTGGCTATAAATTTCGGGGGGGAAGCGGAAGAACAGAAAGAAGCCTTTAAAGATCTTTTCACACTTCTTGTTCTTGGAATTATACTTGTATACATGGTTATGGCCGCGCAGTTTGAATCTTTCCGGGACCCTTTTATTGTGGTTTTTTCAATCCCATTTACATTTACCGGTGTGCTTCTGGCATTTATTCTTACAGGAACCACTTTGAATGTTATGTCTTTCCTCGGGGTAGTTATGCTTATGGGTATTGTGGTAAACAACGCCATAGTTCTGATAAGTTATATCAATATTCTTAGATCAAGGGATTTTTCCGTTAAGGATTCTATAATCAGCGGCTGCAGGGATCGTCTTAGGCCTGTGTTAATGACTACGCTTTCAACCATAGTCGCGATGTGTCCGCTGGCGTTTTTCCGGGGTGAGGGTTCCGAATCCTGGCAGCCGTTAGGAATTACTATGATAGGGGGGCTTAGTGTATCAGCGTTTGTGACCTTGTTGCTGATTCCAACCGTATATGCTATATTTGAAATGCGAAAAGAAAAGAACCGGAAGATAGTTAACTAAGGGGTATTTAAGTGCCTGACAAAGAATTAAAAATGGTAATGGTGGTTTATTATGAGGCAATGGATGATGAAGTGATGGAAGTTTTAGGTCGTTGCTGTATGCCTTATTTTACAAAGTTACAGGGAGTTTTTGGCAAAGGCGCATTGTCCGGAACCAGGCTTGGGAATGATGTATGGCCCGGCAAAAATAATTTAATATATGTTGCCTGTGAAAGTGAAACAGCAGGGAAAATAATTAGCGGCGTTGCGGAACTTCGAAAAAAGCGCGGCAAAGAGGGCATAAAAGCCTTCAACTGGGATTTGAATTAAAAAAACACATCTACTTCTTTACATCATTACCTCTGAACTTTTATAATACTCAATACCAAGTTTAAAGAGGGGATACGTTATGAAGGCTATCAAAACAAAAATAATTGCGACTGTCGGGCCGGCTGCTCATACATTTTCTACATTAAAGAGTATGGTTTCAGCCGGCGTTGATTTATTCCGCGTTAATTTTTCTCATTGCGAACATTCTGAAGCTGAAAAAATAGTAAAAACCATAAGGAAAGTGTCCGGGTATTTTGACAGGCCCATAGGCATACTGGCAGATCTCCAGGGCCCTAAAATTCGGGTTGGAATTTTTGAAAACGGCCATATAACAGTAAAGAGAGGCAGTATTGTCGCTATAACCGACAGAGATGTTAAGGGAAAGGAAGGGTTAATCCCTACTATATACAAAGATTTTGTCAAAGACGTCAAGAAGAATGACACCATACTTGTTAATGACGGCCTCATAAAGTTAAAAGCCTTAAAGAAGGAGTCAACCAAAGTATATTGTAAGGTTATAAACGGCGGCATAATAAAAAACCATAAGGGAATAAATCTCCCGGGGGTAAAAATAAGTTCTCCGTCACTGACGGCTAAGGATGAAAAAGACCTTATTTGCGCGGCTAAAATAGGTGTTGATTACCTGGGCTTGTCTTTTGTCCGTTCGGCCGGCGATATTAAAATGATAAAATCTTTTATGAAGCGTAGGGGAATAGATCTTCCTGTTATCGCGAAGATAGAAAAACCCGAAGCCCTGAAAGATATTGAAAAGATTTTAAATTTATCTGACGGAATAATGGTTGCCAGGGGAGATTTGGGCACAGAGATTCCCGCGGAGCAGGTTCCTCCGGTGCAGAAAAGGTTAATAAGCCTTGCTAATAAAATGTACAAGCCGGTAATAACCGCGACCCAGATGATGGAATCCATGATAGAAAACCCTATTCCGACAAGAGCGGAAGTGAGTGACGTTTCAAATGCTATTTTTGATGGTACGGACGCTGTTATGTTATCCGGTGAGACATCAGTGGGTAAATACCCTGTAAAAGCTGTAAGCATGATGAATAAAATTGCCGGTAACTCAGAGTCCAGCGGATACGAACCACGGATTGTAACGGGGTTTGACAGCGAGAAAACAGGCCTGGCTTTTTCTATTATTCACGCTGCTTGTGAAGCAGCGGCAGAATCAAAAGCAAACTGGATAGTTGTTTATACCGAAACAGGTAAAACAGCTTTGAATCTTTCCAAAAGAAAACCCACCGCGTCTATTATAGCTCTTGCTTCGTCACCGGTGGTTGCCCAAAGGCTGTGTCTTTATAATGGAGTAATACCGGTCCTTATAAAGGGAAACAAGGATTATTCGAAACTTATTAGTGAAGGCCGCCGTAAGCTTTTAACCAAACGCCTTGTTAAAAAAGGCCAGGTTTTGGTTATGATATCCGGTGATTCTCATCACGATGCGACCGCTAATACCCTTAAAATGGTAAAGGTTTAATTCTTACTATATACTATTCACTGCTTTTTTAAATCTTGTCCCAGTTGTATGAAACTTTTATCTTTCCACCCGCGTCAATACTTATAAACCTGTATTCGCAGACATTTATGATCCTGGTGCTTTCATATGTTGTAGCCTGGTTTTTTAAAAGGCTTGGTTGATGGATGTGCCCGTGCAGCCATAGGACAGGCTGCAGCTTTTCAATAACTGTTTTGAAGCAGTTAAAGCCCTTGTGGCAGGGGTCTTTGAGATCGTGAACATCCGCGATGGGCGCGTGCGATACGACAATAAGCGGATTTTTAGGCTTTCCGGATATTTTACCGAACATATGTTTCAGCTTAATTTTTTTTAATAGGGAATTGACATGACTTTTCATCTCTTTTTCTTCATATTGTGTTCCCTGCCCGTTATACCACCGTGAGCCCTCAAATCCGATTAATGAATATTCTCCCCGTTTGATGAAATTCTTATGGAGATTACTGCCGGGGAGGGCTATTCTTGAGTTAAAAGCGGCCGGTTGAATTCTGCAGGGGCTTTCTTTTTGCCGGACATCATGATTTCCGTAAACAAACATCAGCTCAAGGTTTAACGAGCCGGAGAGGTATGTCAGATAGTCTTTTCCAAGGTCTCCGCATGAGATTAGGTAGTCAAGATTTTTGGAAATAGCCGGATTTTTTTTCAGTATGTTTTCCAGTGAAGCGCTTTCTCTGTCCGATACGGCTAGTATTTTTATCATGTTGTACCCTTTTTCTTGGAAGGCCTGGCAATACCTTTGAAAAATTTAGTGAATATTGAAGGGATAATATCTGTAATCTTCTCAGGCTTAAATTTTTTTATAAAATCTTTCTTTGAGAAATCGAAGCCTACGTCATAACCGACTTCTTGAGACAAATAGTATTTATGAAGAGAAACCCAGACGTAAAGGTCAGTATAGGTTCTATCAGGAAAATCTTTCAAGAGCCTATCCTTGAAGATTACATGAATCGCGGGTATGAAGATGTTTTCATACCATTCGTAAGCCGCGTAAATTATTTCCCTGTTTTTTAACCTGCCTTTATCATGATATTCCTTAAACGAGAGGATTGCTTCGTATAGCTTGGCAAAGCTTGTAAGATTGGTTACTTTTATAGGATATTTTAAAATGTTATTTTTTAGATGTGTCTTTTCCTCAAAGCTTTTTTCTTCAAGGAGTATTAGAAACTTCTTTGCCGTTGCGGAGTTGTATGTATACTTTTTTCCGGATTTGAGATCAAGTTCGAAACCCACTTTTGTTATTTCAGCGTCTATAAATTCAGTTTTAAAGACGTTTTTTGCTATAGTTACTCTGTGGTGCCCATCTATGACAAAATAATTGTCCATAACCTGATAAACTTTTATTGGAGCAAGTTCTTTTCCACTTTTTACCGCGTTAAGCACGCTTAAATATTTCGCGCTTTTTATGTCCTTCGCTGTAAAAAATTTACTGGTAAAATCGGTATAACGATCCACACTGCCTATTATGTTTTTTATTGATATTGGCTTTATGCCTACATATGAAATACTTTTTGTGTCGAGATTTTTAATCAGCCTTGTGTAATCGACAAGTTCCTTGTCCTCTTTTATAATTATATCATTGTTCCTTAAAAGCTTTTTGCCGGATTTTGAGGCAACCTGAGCTTTTAAGGCATCAATTTCAGTTTTTTTGTTCTTTTTCATAATTTCTTTTGTAATACCCCCTTAAATAGATGATAAGTTAAGTGTGTCAAAAATTCAACTGATTAAAGCGAAGAAAATGGAGAATAGCGGATGAAATTAGTTTATAACACATATTATTGAAATACATTGCGGGGATATTTTGTTTTTGTTATAGTCGAAAATAATGAATAAAATAAAAGTCCATTTAATCTTCGCTCCTTCTCTTATTTACTCGCCGTATGAGGTCTTGGGAGAAAATATGTGGCCGCCTATGGGTATACTGTATCTTTCATCATATCTTCGTTCTAGAATGGCGAATGTAGAAATCAAGATAACTGACGGCTGTAAAATAGGATATAAAAGTACGCTTCAGGAAATAAAAATTTTTAAGCCGGACATAGTGGGGATTTCTTTCTATACTACCCTGGCCTACGGCGCGTCAAAGTTAGCTCAAGAGGCAAAAAAAATACTACCCTCCTCAATAGTTGTGATGGGCGGCGCTCATGCTACTACCCTGCCGGAGGAAACACTTAAGGCCAGCGGAGCGGATATAGTAGTAATAGGAGAAGGCGAGAAGACATTCAGCCGGATTGTGAGACTAATATCCCAAGATAAGAATTTGTCTGAGCTCGCGAACCTTCCGGGAATATGTCTTAATGTTGATGGTAGAGTACGCCAAAATGCGCCATCTAAATTCATAACGCCTTTAGACCGTATTCCCTTCCCTGCCTGGGACTTGATTAACATTGCGGAATATAAGGGATGGTATATGTCGAAACAGAGTCCGGAGGCAACTATGTTTTTTTCTCGGGGCTGCCCGTACAATTGCACATTCTGTTCTAATAGTGTATGGAAATCATCGCAACCGGTTGTTCGTTTCCGCAGCCCGCAAAATATAGTTGATGAAATGGAGTACCTAAAGAATAATTTTTCTGTAAAAGAGATATTTGATAACTCCGATGAATTTAACTGCAATTTAGAACATTCTTTATCTATATGCCGTGAAATTAAAAAAAGAAATTTGGGGATAACCTGGAAGACACAATTACGGGTTAGCCCATTCACAGAAGAACTCGCGAAAGAATTGGCCGCGTCAGGCTGCTGGTATGTGCACCTCGGAATTGAAAGCGGCAATCAGGAAACACTGAATGGCATAAATAAGCGTATAGATTTAAAGGACGTGGAGCTGACTTGTAAACTCTTGAAAAAATATAATATAAAAATTATGGCGCTTTTTATGCTTTTTAACGTATGGGAAGAAAACGGGAAATTGTTCTACGAAGATATGAGAATGACCCAAAATACACTGAATTTCGCGTGGAAACTGGTTAAAAATAATCTTGTAGATTATATCAGCTGGTCAATAGCAACACCATATCCGGGCAGCGAATTATACGATATTGCTTGTAAACATAACTTGTTGAACCCTGTATTCCGGGATAGTTGGGAAAGTTGGCAAAAAGAAGGCCTATTTATAATGGATCTGCCCGGTGTCAGCAAAACGGACAGAAACATAATAAAATTAAAAGGAGAATTTCTTAGAATGGTGTGTCTTTTGAAAAGAAAATATTTTAAACTGAAAGACCTCCCCTTTCTTGCCAAACGGGCGTTTCATATATTAAGATATAGTGCGAAATAATATGCAAGATTATTCATATACCAGGCGTTTCAATATAAAATTTATCAGCATATGCCTTATTCTTGGAATCCTTGTCCTTGGTACTTCCCTTTACAAAATTGTCAAAGTAAAAAAGAACAGCCATTTTAATCCCTCAGCGCCGGGCTCCTTATATTATGCCGAGGCGGCTTTCCATTACCGTTACGCGGAACTTACAGCAAAAGAAGGAGAAAATGTTTTTCCTTTATTAAAAAATGATAAGTTCATACAGCATCCGGAGACTATCAATGTTTTTAAATATTACACAATAATGATGGAGTTTTTTTATGGTTTCCTTTACAGGTTATTTAGTTTTGGATTACCCTTTAATCTCTTTCTTATATATGCGAGTTGTTTTTTCTCAAGCCTGTCTCTCGTAATGGTATTTCTAATTACCAAAACGTTATTTAAAAATAACCTTGTCTCACTCGCGGCCTCTCTTTATTATATTACTACCCCTGTCAGTTATCTGCGGATTGCGTCAGGATCTTTTTTGCGTGAAGACTTTACTCTGTTTTTTTTGTTGTTCAGCGTACTCTTAATTTTGAAACAGTTAGACTGTAAGCCAAATCCGCTAAGAGTCGCGTTCCTGGGCCTTTTGATTGTCTTTAATGTGTCGTCGTGGCACCTTAATCATTTTATTTATATGTGCATGCTGCCTTTTTTCTTTTTGATATACGCGACAAGGCCGACTTTATTAAAAAAATTTTTTCCTGCCTTGCTCATATTGCTCTTGGCTGGTTTTACCATTCCTGTATTGAGAGAGAGAGTATTCTGGACATCCATATTGATGTGCGGTCTGTATTCTCTTCTTATCTCATATCCCCTAAAAAAAATTACAAAAAAACCCTTAACCCGATTGCTGCTTGCTTCATTCGTATTTTCTATACTGCTGATGACTAGAAATATGACAGGCCTTTATAACCCGGCCTATTCGCATGTTTTCGGCATGTTCTTCGAAAAATTGAAATTCTTATTGGCAAAACCGGATAATCCATTACTTCTTAGTTTTAATGCTCGTCAATTATGGGAATCCGCGTTCAATTCACCGACGCTTTCCGAACTATGGTGGCTTGGGAAACTGGTCTTTCCTCTGGGGATAATCGGGTCATTTTTTATTTTATGGTCCGAGAGATATAAACCAAGTTCCGGTACTTTTATTGCGTCGGTGTCGATAATACTATTTTTATTATCTATAATGGCGAAGCGCGTATTGGTAGTTGCCGCTCCCTTTGTTG
>CBDURG010000001.1:0-38257 GCA_965369805.1 uncultured bacterium | reverse complement strand
GATGACAGGGTAATAGAAGGCCGGCTGTCTGTCCCAACTCCCGAAAGAATATTTTTTATTAAAGAAGCCCTTCAGAAAGGTTTTACGGTTGAAAAGATTTATAAGTTATCCGGTATTGATCCGTGGTTTGTCGGAAATATTAAACAGATAGTGGATTTTGAAGAGGAATTAAAGGGCAGACAAATTGAGAACCTGGACAGCGGGGTTTTGCTTTACGCCAAACAGCTTGGCTTCAGCGATAAGCAGATCGCTGATTTTACGAACAGCAATGAATTGACGGTGCGCATGGTTCGTAAGATAAAAAATATAAAAGCTGTTTATAAGCTTGTTGATACCTGCGCGGCGGAATTTGAAGCTTACACTCCTTATTACTATTCGACATATGAAGAAGAAAATGAAGCAAAGCCTTCCGGCCGGAAGAAAATTATGATACTGGGCGGCGGCCCTAACAGGATAGGGCAGGGGATAGAGTTTGATTACTGCTGCTGCCAGGCTTCATTTTCTCTAAAGGAAATGGGATTTGAAACTATAATGGTTAATTCCAATCCGGAAACGGTTTCAACTGACTACGATACATCTGACAAATTGTACTTTGAGCCTTTAACATTTGAAGATGTGATGAATATAGTTGATGTTGAAAAGCCGGACGGGATTATTATCCAGTTTGGCGGACAGACTCCGTTAAATCTCGCGAAAAAACTCGAAAAAGCCGGTGCTTCCATAATCGGCACCAGTGTTTTCTCTATAGATAGAGCTGAAAACAGAGACCTTTTTTCAAACCTTCTCGTGAAGTTAAGTATAAGCCAGGCTCCAAACGGTTTCGTGAATTCTAAAGAAGAAGCCGTTAAAGAGGCAAATAACATTGGCTATCCTGTTCTTGTAAGGCCTTCCTATGTCCTTGGAGGCAGAGCTATGAAAATTGTTTATGACGATAAAGGGATAAGAACTTTTATGTCCGAAGCTGTTAAAGCATCTCCCGGCCATCCTGTCTTGATTGATAAGTTTATTGAGGGAGCTATAGAGATAGATGTAGATGCTGTATCAGACGGAGAAAACACTTTTATCGGCGGTATAATGGAACACATAGAATATGCAGGGATACATTCAGGGGATTCAGCCTGTGTTTTACCCCCTCACACTATAAGTGATTCAATAATTGAAAGAATAAAAGAACATACCAGGGCTCTTGCGAAAGAGCTTGTTGTAGTCGGACTTATAAACATTCAATTCGCGGTGAAGAAAAATATAATATATGTTCTTGAAGTAAATCCCAGGGCATCAAGAACAGTGCCTTTTGTAAGCAAAGCCACAGGTGTGCCGCTGGCCAGGATTGCCGCGAGAGTTATGGCCGGAAGCAAACTTCCTAAAGCATTACTTTTAAAGGAAAAGATAATCTCTCATTTTGCTGTAAAAGAATCGGTATTGCCTTTTTTAAAATTTTCCGGTGTTGATATAGTCCTTGGGCCGGAGATGAAATCAACGGGTGAAGTAATGGGGATAGACGCGGATTTCGGCATGGCATTCGCGAAATCTCAGTTATCTGCCGGAGTTGGTTTGCCGGAATCGGGGAAGGTTTTTATAAGTGTTGCTGATGAACATAAAAGAGCAATTGTTTTTATTGCTAAAAAACTTGTGGATCTTGGCTTGGAGATTTATTCAACGAGTGGAACGACAAAGGTTTTAAGAACAAGCGGGCTTAAAACCATAACTGTCCATAAAATTGGCAGCAAGGAAGATAGTATTATTGACCTGATGCGAACGGGGGAAATTAAACTTATAATTAATACTCCCTCGGGACAAAAAAGCCAATCAGATATGAAATCTATAAGAAGCACCGCGGCAATGCACGCAATCCCCTGTATTACAACTTTGCAGGGTGCTCAGGCAGCGGTTAATGGGATTGAAATGATGATAAAAGAAAATATCTCCGTGAAACCGATACAGGAATACATATGAGAAATCCCCCGGCTATAAAAGACAGTTGCGGAGTGGTTGGCGTGTTCGGGCATAAAAATGCTGCCCGTCTGGCCTACCTTGCTCTTTACGCGCTTCAGCACAGAGGTGAAGAGTCATGCGGTATTGCCTCGTTTAACGGCAAAATAGTTTGTTCTCATAAAGGAATGGGACTGGTGGGGGATGTTTTCAAAGAAACAGAGTTGAAAAAACTTAAGGGAAACCTGGCTGTAGGCCATGTCAGGTATTCTACTACGGGAACCAGCGATATAAGAAACGCCCAGCCATTTACCGTGCATAATAAGAGAGGCTATCTGTCTGTCGCGCATAACGGTAATTTAACCAATTCGAAAAAACTGCGAGCACAGCTTGAAAATGAAGGGTCAATTTTTCAAACCGGCATGGACAGTGAAATTGTTTTGCATCTGCTGGTCAAGGATGCCGAAAAAAGCATTGAAGAGAGATTTAAAAAATCACTGCTCCAGCTTGAAGGTGCCTACAGCTTTGTAATGATGGCGAATAACTGTCTTTTTGGAATGAGAGACCCGCGGGGTTTTAAGCCTCTTTGTCTTGGGAAAATCGACGGAGCTTACGTCCTGGTAAGCGAAACCTGCGCGCTGGATATTATGGGGGCGTCTTATATCAGGGATATTGAACCTGGAGAAATAGTAAGAATAGATAATGATGGAGTTAAGTCTATAGATTTCGCGAGAGATGAAAAGCACGCTTTTTGTATTTTTGAAAATATATATTTTGCCCGTCCCGACAGTTCTATTTTTAGAGGGAGTGTATATGAAACGAGAAAGAACCTGGGCCGGGCACTCGCAAGAGAGTATCCCGTCGACGCGGATTTTATAATGCCTGTTCCCGATTCGGGGACTATTGCCGCGCTTGGTTACGCGGAAGAATCGGGACTTCCTCTTGAGATGGCTATGGTTAGAAATCATTATGTCGGCAGAACCTTTATTCAGCCTTCGCAGTTGTCGCGTGATTTTAAGGTAAAGGTAAAACTTAACCCGGTAGGGGGTATTATAAAAGACAAAAGAATTGTTATCGTTGAGGATTCTATTGTAAGAGGAACTACTTCGAAAGGAAGGGTAAGGGCCCTGAGAAAAGCCGGCGCGAAAGAAATTCACATGAGGATCAGCTGTCCTCCTCTTATCTCTCCCTGTTATTACGGTATAGATTTTCCCACCAAAAAAGAGCTTATAGCTTTCAGGTTAAGCGAAAAAGAGATTGGAAAATTTATTGGTGTTGACTCTCTGAAATATTTAAGCCTGGAAGGAATGCTTAAGTCAATGCAGATTCCCGGAAAAGAGTTTTGTAACGCCTGCTTTACGGGAATATACCCAACTCCTATAAAACGGAAGCCGAGAAAAAAAGATTTGGAAGGACGTAATAGAAGATAATGAGTTCTGGCGTTCGGGGGACAGTTCACTTAACTGTTGAAGAAGTGGAAAAGATTAAACTTTCTTTAATTTCCACCTGCCTGATTTAAAATAAGCTGAATACATCAGTGCCATTACAAATGATGAAATACTCATTGCATACCAGATTCCCTTAAGCCCTGAAGAAGTATATTTTGAAAAGTAGAATGCTGCGGGAACTAAAACCAGCCATAATCCTATAAAAGTGAATATCATGGCGGGGAAGGTATCCCCTGCGCCGATTAAAGACCTGTTAAGCGGCATTGAAATTGATGTAAAGATAAAGGTTAAAGCCATTATTTTAAGATAGAAAGCTCCGATTTCAATAACTTCAGGATTGTTGTTAAAGATTGATATAAGATTCGGGGCGAAACAAATAAAGATTAGTGCCATAATAGCCATGAAAATAGTGTAATAAAACACTGAAAACCAACCGCTTTTTTCTGCTCGTAATGAATCTTTTGCTCCGAGGTTTTGCCCGACTAAGGTCGCGGCGGCTCCCGCGAATCCAAAGCCGGGCATTAAAACTATCATTTCAAGCCTTATTCCTATTCCGTATGCCGCGACGGCAAACGTTCCGAATGATGCCACAAGAGCCATTATGGCAAGGTTCATAAAACCTCTGAAACTCATTTGCGCGGAAGAAGAAATGCCTATTTTAAGTATTCTCCACATTATATTGAAATCCAGTTTGTACTCGTTAAGGCGCACATGTATCAGGGATCTTCCTTTTAGTAATATTTCAAGTGCGATGATTGATCCTACAGCCCTTGATATGACAGTTGCCCAGGCGGCGCCGTTTATTCCAAGGCAGGGAAAAGGCCCGATGCCGAATATTAAAAGAGGGTCTAATATTATATTAATAACAGTTGAAAAAGCCAGTAACAGCATAGGTGTTTTTACGTCCCCCGCGCCTTGAAATATGGCCGATATCAGGAACAGGAAGAACATTATAAATATTGATATAAACATTATCTGAAGATAGCCTGTTCCGTATGCGGCAACTTCGGGGGCCGCGCCTAAAATTTCAAGCAGGTACGGGCTGCAGATATAACCGGCAATTGAAAGAATAACCGACATAAAAAAAGCCATGGTTACCGATTGCATGGCAGTGTTGTCTGCGTGAGCATTTTTCTTTGCGCCGATAAAGCGGGATATAATGGCGGTGGTCCCGGCGCCAATTCCTATCATGAGAAACATGACAATCATTAATATGGTGCCGCTCATGGCGACAGCGGCAATGGCATCCGAGCCGAGTTTGCCGACCCAGAACATATCTATCAAATTGAACAAAGCCTGGAAAAGGTTTGTGGCGATGATCGGCAGAGATAAAAACCATATGTGAGCGGCAATGCTTCCGCTTGTGAGGTTTCTGTCCAAAGATGTGTTTTTAAATATTCTTTTTATCATAGCACTATAACTAAATTCTAATAAGAATCCGAAAATAACAAACTACATGAATAATCCTACTTTGTTAAGGGTTTTCTTTAACAACCTTTTCTAACCGTTGTATCTCTCCTTCCTCTGTGTTAAAATACCTCCAAATGTTGGGGAATTACGGTAGCTGTCCCGGGGATTTACGCTGTTTCGGCGTTTGTGAGGGAAGAGAAGAAAAGGGGGTCAAGGATTATGACAAAGAAAATATTCAAGTTCAAAATCATTCTTGATGAAATTCTTCCTCAAATATGGAGATTGATAGAGGTTGAGAGCGATATTATATTTTATCAATTTCATTTAATCATCCAAGAAGCGATGGGCTGGACAAATTCACATTTGCATGAATTCAATGATGGAAATTTTAGAATAGGTAATACAAGTGAGGAATCGTGTGAATTGGGAGATCCTCCTCAATGGGAAGAAAAGAATAAAAAAATCAGAGACTATTTTTCTGAAGACAAGACAAAACTCAGTTATGTATACGATTTCGGCGATAATTGGGAACACACAATAGTATTAGAAGATATCGAGTCCGTAGAAAAAGGAGCGAAATACCCTCGTTGTATAACTGGCGCTCGTGCGTGTCCACCAGAAGATTGTGGATCGACGCCCGGATATTATCGATTACTTGAAATACTTGCGGACCCTAAGCATGATGAATATGAGGAAATGAAAGAATGGGCTGGGGATTTTGATCCAGAACATTTTGATAAAGAAGAAGCCACAGAAGGAATGCGTGACCCTGTAGATTTGTCGGACATGCTTTAATTAGCATTTTAAGGAAAGAACAGAGAAGAGAATGGTAAAAGAGAAGAAATCAACAGGCATAAAAAATTGGCCGGTAGATGACAGGCCACGAGAAAAACTGTTAAAGAAAGGCACTCGGAGTTTAAGTAATTCAGAGCTTCTGGCCATTCTTTTGCGCACCGGAACGCCCGGAATTAGTGCTATTGATTTGGCGCGTGGTGTATTAAAGAAATTTGGCACGTTTAGAAACATGACACATACAGATTCGAGAAATTGGAAGGGTTTTATAAGAAAATGGGAAAAGTCCCAAGCGAGCGCAGTGAGCGGGTGGACTGTCCCTTTTTTCTTTACGTTAGAAGATGGAGAAGTGTTTGATTTATGTTAATATGTTTTCGAGGAATGTATTTTATTAGTTATTAGATAATCTAAAAAAAGAGACAAACTGATGCAAGCCTATTATTCAGAAAAAAATGTGAGATTATACAAAGGTGATGTCGTAGAGACATTGAATGCGCTTCCAAATGAGTGTATTGATCTGATTTTTGCTGATCCTCCATATAATTTGTCAAATGGTGGATTTACTTGTCATGCAGGGAAACGGGTTAGCGTAAATAAAGGGAAATGGGATAAAAGCAAAGGGATAGAAGAAGATTTTCAATTTCATTATAGATGGATTGAAGCGTGTCGCAGGGTTCTTAAGCCGAATGGTTCGTTATGGATTTCCGGTACATACCACTCTATATATGTTTGTGGATTTGCCTTGCAAAAGCAAGGTTGGCACTTGATTAATGATATTTGTTGGTACAAGCCTAATGCAGCTCCGAATTTGGCTTGTCGTATGTTTACAGCAAGCCATGAAACATTGATTTGGGTGAGAAAGGAAAAGACTGCAAAACATGCCTTTAATTATAAAACAGTTAAAAATGGACAGTGGGACGGAGATTTTATAAAAAAACCTGAAAAGCAAATGAGAAGTGTTTGGGCTATCACGACGCCAAAGAATGGTGAGAAAAAATACGGCAAACATCCCACTCAGAAACCGGAAGCTCTTCTTGAACGAATTATCTTATCTAGTAGTAAAAAGGGTGATATTGTTTTAGACCCATTCTGCGGAAGTGCCACAACTGGAGTAGCAGCTTTAAGACATAATAGAAAGTTTGTCGGCATTGATAATGAAAAAGACTACCTTAAAAATTTGGCAAAACCACGATTAATAGATGCTTTGGAAGGTAATAAGTTGCTTGCTTCAATTAAAGAACCAACCGAGGAATATGGATTTTTACCTTAGGGAAATTTGATGGAAAGAGTAGAAGCAGTTCAAAAACTTAAGCAACTTGTGGGGCAAGAGCTTCACGAACTTGCAAAGAAATATGGGATTACTATTTATAAAGGGAAAAAGGTCAATAAAGGGTGGGCAGGGCATGTTTTTGAACGATATTTGGGGCTTCCTATCAATTCTGCACGGTCTCCCAATTTTGGGTCATGGGAACTAAAATCTATTCCTTTGAAATATAAGAAAGATGGTAAGATAGCATTTAAAGAAACAATGGCAATTACAATGATAGATCCTGTAAATGTTTGCCAGAAAGAATTTGAAGAAAGCCATCTATTAGCAAAGCTTATGAAGGCAGTTGTGATTGCCCGGACAGTCGGTAATAGTGTTGACGAGCCTACCTACATCTACTCCGTAACAGAATTTAATCTACAAGGGAATCTTTACGAAGCAGTAAAATCAGATTATGATTTGGTTAGAAATACACTCCTTAACCCGCGTAAAGGTTTTAATGCCTTAACTGGGAAGATGGGAGTTTATATTCAACCACGCACAAAAGGTGCAGGCCACGGCTCAACTTCCAGAGCATTTTACGCAAGGCCGAAATTCCTTAAAGCATTTATTAAAATCTAGAAATTTATAGCTTTGGGCAAGGGAAATAGAGGGAAATAGGGAGTGCGCCAAGCAAAGCTAATTTAGGCAAGCGGTAAAACCGCCCGACTAACGGCTAACCACCAGTTGGTTGGTACGGAACTCTGCATGCAGGGAGGTAACGAACTGCATGGAGCCGGAGGGAAGGAGATTGTCAACTGTAACGCAAGTGAAGGTATTGAGCCTCGAAATTTCAATCGCAGTGGGCGAGGGTGTTCCCTAACCTGAAGCCAACCACGAGATGCATGAATATGGTGAGTGCATGGAGTCCTGCCGGGGTCGTAGTCCGCAGAGGGCAATGCAGTATGTCTAAGTTGGAACTTGGGAGGCCCGATACATTTCTTAATAAGCTGTTAACAAGCTGAAGAAGTGAGGAGACAGTATGATGTATTGGTATTCGGACTAACTCATAGTAGAGGAGTAATAAGGGTAATGCCTTATGAGGGGAAAACCCACTCGAAGGGGTTAGCAGTAAAACGCAGAGGGAGCAAGTAAACATGGAGTCATACCCTGAAATGGCAAAAGAAGTGTTAAAGAAATTGCACCTCATATCACAGCGTGCATCCAGGGAGCCCTGTATTAAGTTTAATAACTTAATGCATTTAGTTAATGAAGGCTCACTTGAGATGAGTTTCCTTCAGTGGCTTGGCAGGAACCGAGCGGGGGGAATAGACGGAGTAAGCTGGGAAGAGTACGGTAAAGAACTAAACGCCAACATCAAAGACTTGCTAGAACGTATGAGACGAATGGGATACAGGCCACAGCCGACAAGGCGAGTGTATATTCCAAAAGATAAGAATAGTCGACGGCCATTAGGATTACCGACGGTAGAGGACAAGATGGTGCAGAAGGTAATGAGTCGTATAATGGAAGCGATTTATGAGCAGTATTATCTGGATTGTTCGTATGGATTTCGACGACGGACAGGATGTCATGCCGCGTTAAAGCAAGTTGGAGAACTTATCAATTTTAAGCCAATAAACCATGTGATAGAAGCGGACATCAAGGGATTTTTTGATAATGTACCACATGATAAACTCATAGAATTGATAAGGAAAAGAATAACGGATGAAAGGTTTCTGAGGTACATCAGACGATTCTTGATAGCAGGATACAAGGAAGATGATGTGTTTTATGAGACAAAGAAGGGGACTCCGCAAGGAGGGAATATAAGTCCGTTATTGGCGAATGTATATTTGCACTATGTACTCGATGAATGGTTTGAGGAGGAAATCAAACCGCATATGAAAGGGCAGTGTTATTTAGTGAGATATTGTGATGACTTTGTCATACTGGTGCAGTATAAAGCAGAGGCAGAGGAAATCATGAGACTAATGCAGAAGAGGTTTGAAGAATATGAACTGGAGCTGCATTCCGAGAAGACAGGTGTGAAAAGTTTTGGGCGATATGAGAAGGAGAACGCTAAGAAACAACAGCGCAGAATGAACACATTTAATTTTCTTGGATTTACTCACTATTGTGGAAAAAGCAAGAAAGGGAAGTTTAAGGTATGTCGTAAAACAGCGTCAAAGAAATTTCGACTAGCCTGTCGGAAAATGAAGGAGTGGCTTAAAGAAGTCAGCGGCACCAAAGCAAAAGATTGGTGGAAGCTTCTTGTGTCTAAACTGAGAGGGCACTATCAATATTACGGAGTAAGTGAGAACTTCAGGAGTATGCAGGAGTTCTACTATCGAGTGATATGGATGGTGTTTAAATGGATGAATAGACGAAGTCAGAAGAAATCCTTCAATATGGCGCAGTATAACGCGTACCTGAAGAAGTTTCCGTTACCACGACCACGCATTGTTCACAGCTTTTACAAAGTTACATGTTGAGTGAGATTTACTGAAGAGCCGTATGAGGGAAAACCTCAAGTACGGTTCTGTGAGGGGCGTTGAAATAAACGTCTACTCGACCAGTCCACCCGCTCGTTGCGCTCGCTTGGGACTCTCCCCATTTTCTTCACTTCCCGTTGTAATCACTTTCTTTCCCACCAGAAGTTAAGTGAACCGTCTCTCGATTTCTCTGTAAGAGGATTTAAAGCGGAATTGAATAAAGATTCGAAAAGGCTGCCCTTTAAGGGATAATTATAGGCCTTTTTTTTGGACAATTTGTCAATATAAATTACAATTTGTCCGGTGGGTAAAAAACAAACAAAAAAATAAAGTTCATTCAGGGCAAGGATAAAATCCCGTAATCTTTAAAAAACTTACAATATATTTATTGACAATGCTGTACCATTTGTTCTAGATAAGGATTCAGATATAGTGTTAAAGACAGCTTATCCAAGCAGAAAACTAAACAAAAAATATCGGGGGTGATTTATGGCTGATAAAATCAAATTAGATAATTACGAGAAGAAAATTGAACGAAATATTTCCAGTTATAAGAAGGCATCTCCGCGGACAATTACTAAAATAGAAGAGATTATTCGAAAAGCTAATGAGAAAAGAAATATAAGCCTCAGGGTCAACAGGCACGATTTAGATCAGTTAAAAATAAAGGCGGAGAAAGAAGGCATTCCCTATCAGACACTTATCTCTAGTATTATCCACAAATTTATTACCAATCAGCTTATGGACCAGGAAAATATTATAAAAAGCCTCCGGTTGATGAAAACTAGATAGGATAAATGGTGTCAAAGCGGGGAAAAAAGATTAATAATAATTTTTTCTTGACATATTTTTAGTTGTCATGTATTGTGTAATCTGTAGTGCGGTACAGGGGATGTGCTGAGGTTTTTGCAATGAGGCGTTTGGAAGAGCGTCTTTTTTTATATTCGGATAATGAAGTCCTTTCAAGCAAAGATATTCGCTTGAAAAGGGCTTTTTTGTTTTAAGCACTTTGTTGGTGCTTTATTTGAGCTCAGGCGCTCAATTTAATACCGTTGAAGGTATTATCTTGAGGGCCTTTTTTATTTATATGAATAAAAACAAAGAAAAAAGGAGGAGAAAATGAAACTGATTGGCATGTTAACAATGGCTGCGGTTGTTATCTTGATGGCTGGGTCTCCGGTTATGTTTGCGGATGAAGGAGCTGAATCTTTTCTGCCGGAACCGTTGGGACTTCTGAATTATGAAGCCGGCGTAGACCTGAACTCAAAGTATGTATGGAGGGGCCAAACGCTTACAAACGGCTTTGTAGTACAGCCCACAGCAACTATCGGGTACAAGTGGTTTTCACTAAACTGGTGGGCTAGTTATGACGCGGATAGGACAGACGCGGCCAGCCCTGCAAGGGAATGGACGGAAAGTGATTTCACAGCGGATTTTACTACAGACCTGGGATTTATTAATGAGACGATGGAAAAGGTGAGCCTGTCCGGAGGATATATTTATTACATGTTTCCGAATGCTGATTCTGATTCGCAAGAAGTTTACGGAAGTGTTGCCCTGGATGTTTTCTTAAGCCCATACTTTTCGGCCTACTATGATTTTGACGACGGTGACGGTACCTACCTGGAATGGGGGATAGGCCATAGCTTTGAACTGGAACCGGTATCAATAAACTTGGGCGCATCAATGGGTTACAACGATAAGCAGTGGGGATATGAGGGAAGTTTTACAAGCACACTGTTATCATTAAGCGTTACTGTTCCAGTAGGAGAATATTTTACTATTGAACCGCATATCAGCGAATCAATAGCGATGGACAGCCAATATACGGATGAATTTTTTGCAGGTTGTTCGTTTACTGTAAGCTTTTAACTAAAAAGGGGGTGTGAAGAATGAAGAAACTGTTTAAATTGCCGAAAATTCTATTATTCATACTGGTCTTTTTTACAGGAGGATATGTTTTCGCGGATGATACAGCCGCGTCTAACGCGACAGCCATAAATACTGTATGGATTCTGCTAGCGGCATTCCTTGTATTTTTCATGCAGGCCGGTTTCGCGTTGGTTGAGACAGGATTTACAAGGGCTAAGAACGCGGCGAATATCATGATGAAAAACCTGATGGATTTTTCTGTAGGGTCTATTGCGTTTTTTGTAGTAGGTTTTGGAATAATGTTCGGAACGGATGTCTTTGGCTTATTCGGAAAAGACGGGTTTTTCCTTAGTTCCGCGAACACAGCGACCGGTGAGGGGATGTGGCAGTACGCGTTCTGGATTTTTCAGGCGGTTTTTGCCGCTACAGCCGCGACTATTGTTTCCGGAGCTATGGCAGAAAGAACAAAGTTTAGCGCGTATCTTGTTTACAGCGTATTTATTACAGCGCTCATATATCCTGTAGCGGGCCATTGGATATGGGGCGGCGGGTGGCTTGCTGCCAAAGGAATGATCGACTTTGCGGGTTCTACAGTTGTCCACTCTGTTGGAGGCTGGGCGGCTCTTGCGGGAGCTATGATTTTAGGCCCCAGACTTGGTAAATACAACAAAGATGGGTCTTCAAATGCAATACCCGGGCATAACATACCGCTGGCATCGCTTGGGGTGTTCATTCTCTGGTTCGGATGGTTTGGTTTTAATGCCGGCAGTACCACTGCTGGAACTGACTTGAGTATAGCTGTGATTGCCGTGACGACTAACCTTGCTGCCGCTGCCGGAGCGATAACAGCGATGATAACAGTCTGGATACAGTTTGGTAAACCTGATACCAGTATGGCTCTAAACGGGGCACTTGCCGGATTAGTCGCGATAACAGCTCCCTGCGCGAATGTTTCTCCGATAAGCGCGATTATAATAGGGGCTGTTGCGGGCGTAATCGTTGTTTTTAGTGTTGAGTTCATTGACAAGGTTCTTCACATCGATGATCCCGTTGGCGCGATATCCGTTCACGGTGTGTGCGGTGCTTTCGGGACACTGGCAGCAGGCCTTTTCGCGGAAGAAGCCTATGGTGGGGTAAACGGTTTGTTCTTTGGTGGCGGAATGGGCCAGTTTATTACCCAGGTTACAGGTGTTATTGCTGTATTTGTATGGACATTTGGATCCGCCTGCGCTCTCTTTTATCTGGTAAAAAAGACTATTGGGCTCAGGGCTTCTAATCAAGAGCAGTTGAAAGGCCTGGATATCAGCGAGCATGGTATGGAGTCTTACGCTGGGTTCCAGATATTCAGTACGGAAAATTAAACGGATAATTGATGAGGCATGGGGCAGGATTTTTCCCCATGCCTCAAAAATGGAAGATTAATAAAAAAAGGGAGGCTTTAAAATGAAATTAATAATTGCTATGATTCAGCCGCATAAACTTCCGGATGTAAAAAAAGCGCTTTTTGCTGCTGACGTGCATAAAATGACTGTTACAAATGCTCTTGGATGCGGCCAGCAGAAAGGTTTCATGGAAGCCTACAGGGGGGTTATTCACGAAGTTAACCTTTTGAAAAAGGTAAAACTTGAAATCGCGGTGAATAAAGAATTTGTCCAGCCCACTATGGACGCTATTATTAAAGGGGCCAGAACCGGAAAAATAGGGGATGGTAAGATATTTGTACTTGATTTGCCCACTTGCATAAGAATCAGGACAGGAGAAGAAGGGAGCATGGCTATTGGTTAAAACGGAAAAATCTTCTGATTATGTTTAAAAGCATCAGGTAAGTGTGGAATTTTCGAAAGAAATAGTATAAAATGAACTTGACATGTAGAAAAATGTATAGTAAAAAGGACAACGATTTTGGAAATAGGTACAAAGTTGTACCGCCGAAAAAAATATGACAAAGGCGTTCTTAAACCTGCAGGGTTTTTGAGTGCCTTTTTTTGTTTATCCCTGATTTTGTTCTCTGCAATCCAAAGGATTGCTGGGTTTATGGAGAAAGTATTAAAATAATAGGAGATGAAATATGAGTAGGAAATCTGAACTGGACCCGGCAAAAGCGATAACAGAGATTTATGGCCAAAACGTGTTTAGCTTTAAAACAATGCGCAATTATCTTTCGGATAAGGCGATTAACTCTTTGAAAGAAACGATGGAGAAGGGAAAGTCACTAAATCCGGCCATTGCCGATGAAGTTGCCGATGCCATGAAAAACTGGGCGGTTTCAAAGGGGGCGACCCATTTTACTCATTGGTTTCAGCCCCTGACCGGGACAACGGCAGAAAAGCATGATTCCTTTATTGTCCCGGATTCTGAGGGAGGGGTAATACTTCAATTTTCAGGTAAAGAATTAATTCAGGGGGAGCCCGATGCTTCAAGTTTTCCGTCCGGAGGATTAAGGTCGACTTTTGAAGCAAGGGGATACACTGCCTGGGATCCGACCAGCCCCGCGTTTATAAAAGAGGGAGAAAATGGGGCTACTCTCTGCATCCCGACCGTATTTTGCGGGTATCACGGCGATTCTCTGGACAAAAAAACTCCTCTCCTGAGATCTATGGAAGCTTTATCAGAGCAGGTGTGCCGCCTGGGCAGGCTGTTTAAAATTAAAGATGGCGGCAGAAAAGCTTACGCGACTCTCGGAGCGGAACAGGAATATTTTCTTATAGACAAAGCCTTTTATGAGAGCCGGCTTGACCTTATTCAAACCGGAAGAACAATATTCGGCAAAGCACCGGCAAAACACCAGCAAATGGAAGATCATTATTTTGGTGCTATTAAAGACAGGGTAATGACTTTTATGGATGATTTTGACAGAGAGCTATGGAAGCTTGGTATTCCGGCGAAAACCCGCCATAACGAGGTTTGTCCCGGCCAGTTTGAAGTCGCGTCCGTTTATGAAGGGTTAAATTTATCTGTTGACCATAACATGATGCTTATGGAAGTTCTGCGTAAGGTAGCCGAAGATCATGATTTTGTGTGCCTTCTTCATGAAAAGCCGTTTGCCGGCGTTAATGGTTCGGGCAAACACAATAACTGGTCGATAAAAGGCCCGGATGGTAAAAACTGGCTGAGCCCGGGAGATAACCCGCATGATAACGCGAAGTTTCTAACTCTGATTTGCGCGCTTATCAAGGCGGTGGATACTCACGCGGAGATATTAAGAGCCTCGGTAGCTACCGCGGGTAATGACCACAGGCTTGGAGCCAATGAGGCACCCCCCGCGATTTTGTCAATTTTTCTTGGAGAACAATTAACGGGTGTGATCGGCCAGATAGAAAGAG
Source organism: uncultured bacterium (assembly GCA_965369805.1). Taxonomy (GTDB): domain Bacteria; phylum Auribacterota; class UBA6266; order UBA6266; family UBA6266; genus JAGLRQ01. The sequence goes on along the minus strand of CBDURG010000001.1, from coordinate 23,739 downwards.
GTGAGGCCAAAACTTCTAAGAGCGGCGGTTTTATAAAAATCGGGGTTTCTTCGCTTCCAACCCTCCCGAGAGACGCGACCGACAGGAACAGGACATCGCCGTTTGCCTTTACCGGGAATAAGTTCGAATTCCGTGCGGTAGGCTCAAACCAGAACTGTGCCGGCCCAAACATAGTATTAAACACGATTGTCGCGGCGGCGATTGATGATATTTGCGCTTCACTGGAAAAAGATGTTTCCGCGAAAAAAGAGTTCAACAAATCTTTACAGAAAATACTGCGGAAGATAGTTAAAGAACATAAACGTATTTTATTTAATGGGGATAATTATACTAAGGCTTGGCATTCAGAAGCAAAGAAGAGAGGGCTTTCTAATCTGAAAACAACGCCTGAATCCTTAAAAATCCTCCTGGATGTAAAAACGGTTAAGCTTTTTGAAAAGTATAAGGTTTTATCAGAGAAAGAGCTTAAGTCAAGGTTTGAGGTTTATCAAAAAGAGTATGATGAAATTATCCAGGTTGAATCGGAAGTAGCGGTAACAATAGCTAAAACACAGGTTATTAACGCGGCTTTGGAGTACCAGAGTGAATTGGCCGAAACCATCAACGCTGTTTCTAAGGTTGACAGGAAAAACGCGTTAAAATCAACAAAGGCTTTGCTTTCTGAAGTATGCGCAAAGACAGAAGGCGCGCTTGTTTCAATAAGCGGGCTTGAGAAAGCCATAAAGAAAGGTTCATCAAAGGAGAAAATCACGGCCACGGTGAAACTTCGGGGATTTGTTGATGCTCTTGAGGGGTTGGTTCCCGATGAAAAGTGGCCGCTTGCTACATATGCTGAAATGATGTTTATGATGTAATAAAAATAGCAAAGTTGGAAGTTGCGGCACCTCTTTTTGGCGGTGCCGTAACTTTTGTGTAAACGCTAAGTGAAAATATTAATATGGAAGAGAATCAGTTTTTCAAAAAGCAGGGGCTTTACGATCCGCGGTTTGAACATGACAGCTGCGGGGTCGGTTTTGTGTGCAATGTTAAAGGTAAAAAAACCCATGAAATTATAGTCCAGGGGTTAAAGGTTTTAAAGCGCCTGTCACACCGCGGCGCGACAGGTTCGGATCCAAAGACAGGGGATGGAGCGGGAATTCTTATACAGATACCGCATGATTTTTTTGTCGAAAAATGCGGTGAAATGAAGATAGGCCTGCCTCCTCCCGGCAGTTACGGTACCGGACTTATTTTCCTTCCTGTTGATAAAAAGGAACGTATTTTCTGCAAGAAGCTTTTCAGTAAAGCGGTTGAAGAATTGGGACAGAAAGTTCTTGGCTGGAGAGAAGTGCCTGTTGATGAATCTGTTATAGGTAAAACCGCAAAGGAGATAAGGCCGGTAATAGAGCAAATATTTATTTCCCGGAACGAAAACATAAAAGACACGCTGGATTTTGAAAGAAAACTTTATTTAATAAGAAAATATGTGGAAAATGTTATAAGAAATTCAAAACTGAAGCAGAAGGCTTTTTTTTATATTACCAATATTTCCTGCCGTACCTTTATCTATAAAGGGCTTCTCATGCCTTCTCAGCTTGAAAAGTTTTTTCCTGATCTGGGAGATGAAAAGCTCGCGAGTTCATTGTGTATTGTTCATTCAAGATACAGTACAAATACTTTTCCTTCCTGGGATTTATCCCAGCCTTTCAGATTTCTTGCCCACAATGGTGAAATAAATACACTTCGCGGCAATGTTAATTGGATGCGTGCGAAGGAAGGGCTGTTAAACAGCAGTTATTTCGGGGAAGATATTGAGAAAATAAAACCTGTAATTGTTCCCGGCGGCAGTGATTCCGCGGTTTTGGACAACGTTTTTGAATTGCTGATCCTATCAGGCAGATCTTTACCGCATGCCATGATGATGTTAATTCCTTCAGCCTGGGAACAGGACGCGTTTATGGACGAGAAGCTTAGGGCTTTTTATCAATATCATGCCTGCCTGATGGAACCATGGGATGGCCCCGCTGCCGTTGCTTTTACGGATGGGACTTGTCTGGGCGCGGTTCTTGACAGGAACGGACTCAGGCCCGCGAGGTATATTATTACGAGAAATGATTTATTAGTAATGGCTTCAGAGGTTGGTGTTCTTGATATAGATCCCGGTGACATTAAGGTTTCAGGGAGGCTTGAACCCGGCAAAATGCTTTATGTAGATACCGGAAAAAAGAAAGTAGTTGATAATAAAGAGCTGAAAGAAGAAGTTTCTTCAGGCAAACCTTATGGTAGTTGGCTTAAAAAAAATATGGTCAGAATTGAAGATTTGCCTGAACCGGATTATAACAAAAAGGGAAATAAAGATGTTATTCCCCTTCTCAAAGCATTTGGTTATACAAGAGAAGATTTAAAATTTATCATTAAGCCCATGGCCGAAAACGGTGGAGAAGCGATAGGCTCTATGGGTAATGATACTCCGCACGCGGTCCTGTCCAAGAGACCGCAGCTTGTTTATAATTATTTTAAACAATTGTTTGCTCAAGTGACAAATCCGCCGATTGACCCTATACGCGAAGAACTTGTCATGAGCCTGGAATGTTACATGGGAACAAGAAGGAATCTTCTTGATGAAACACCGTTGCATTGCGGCAAATTGAAGCTTAAACATCCTATACTTTCAAACGCGGATTTGGAAAGGATTAGAAAAATTAATCAAAAAGGATTTTGTTCAAAAACAATTTCGATTCTTTTTAAATCTAAAGATGAAAGCTCTTTTCAAGAAACTCTCGAGAGAATTTGTCTTGAGGCTGCCGCGGCTATAAAGGAAAACAATACTTTTATAATTTTAAGTGACAGAGGTGTGAATAAGGATTATGCCGCCATACCGGCATTAATAGCTGTGGGAGCTGTTCATCAGTATTTGGTAAAGCAAGGATCCCGATCTCAGATTGCTCTAATTTTAGAGAGCGGAGAGCCAAGGGATGTTCATCATTTTTCCCTCCTGTTCGCGTTTGGCGCGGGCTGTGTTAACCCATATATGGCGTTTGATTCCATTGAATATATGATTAGGGACGGTATGCTGGATACAGAAATAGAAGTGGCAAAGAAAAATTACATCAACGCGCTTAAGAAAGGTATATTAAAAATTCTTTCAAAAATGGGTATCTCAACTTTACGCAGTTACAGGGGAGCGCAAATATTTGAAGCACTTGGGTTAGATAAAGAAATTATAGAGAAATGTTTTACCGGGACAGTGTCTCGTATTGAAGGGGCAGGTATAGAGGTAATCGCGAAGGAAACCTTGACCCGGCACAGGGATGCTTATCGCGTAAGAGGCGGGAATTCAAAACTGCTGCCTGTAGGAGGAGTTTATCAATGGAAGAAAGACGGTGAGTTTCACCTGTGGAATCCGGAAAGCATTGCGGCTCTCCAGGATGCCGCGAAACACGATGATTATGATAAATATAAAGAGTTTTCTTGTTTAATAAATGATCAGTCAAATAACCCCGCGACCTTAAGAAGTTTGTTGAAATTCACAAAGGTTAAACCTGTTTCGATAGATGAAGTTGAGTCAATACATAATATCTTCAGCCGATTTGTTACAGGCGCTATGAGCTTTGGCTCAATAAGTAAGGATGCCCATGAAAGCATTGCCCTTGCGATGAACAGGATTGGAGGGAAATCCAACACTGGTGAAGGAGGGGAGGATCCATCAAGATTTGTATCTCTTCGTAGCGGACATTCAAAAAGAAGCGCGATAAAACAGATTGCTTCCGGCAGATTCGGTGTTTCAACAAACTATCTGGTTAATGCTGATGAATTACAGATAAAAATCGCTCAAGGGGCTAAGCCGGGCGAAGGAGGCCAGCTTCCGGGCCATAAAGTTAGTGTGACAATAGCAAGTACGAGATATACTACCCCGGGTGTGACACTTATTTCACCGCCGCCTCATCATGACATATATTCGATTGAAGATCTTGCACAGCTAATTTTTGATCTGAAAAATGTAAATCCGAGAGCTCGGATAAGTGTAAAACTTGTTTCCGAAATCGGAGTTGGAACTGTCGCGGCAGGCGTTGCGAAAGGACGCGCGGATATGATTCTAATCTCCGGTAGTGATGGCGGGACAGGAGCATCTCCGCGAAGCTCAATAATGCACGCGGGCCTTCCGTGGGAACTTGGCCTGTCAGAAACTCATCAGACCCTTGTTTTAAATAATCTTCGAGGCAGAGTAGTTTTGCAGACTGACGGACAAATAAGAACCGGAAGGGATATTGCTATAGCGGCTCTTCTTGGCGCGGAGGAGTATGGAACTTGTTCTGCCTGCCTGGTTATTCTTGGTTGTGTAATGTTAAGACATTGCCATTTAAATAACTGTTCTATGGGTGTAGCCACTCAAGATCCTATTTTACAGAGCAGGTTTCGCGGAAGGCCGGAATACATTGTTACTTATATGAACTTTGTTGCCCAGGAACTTCGTGAAATTATGGCTTCTCTTGGAATAAGAAATTTGGATGATATGATTGGTAGAACGGATTTCTTGGAAGTAAACAAGAATATAATTCCATGGAAAGCTTTACAGATTGATTTTTCAAATATTTTGTATAAACCTGATGTTAAAAAGGATGTAGATACGTTTTGCAAAAGACGGCAAAATCATGGTATTGATAATGTCCTCGATCGCAGGCTTATCAAACTGGCGCGCAGAAGCCTGTTGAACAGGGAACAGACGCGCGAAGAGATTAGCGTTTGCAATACTAATAGATCTACCGGGGCAATGTTGAGTGGGGAAATTTGCAGGATTTACGGTGAAGAAGGCCTTCCGAACGACACTATTTATTTTAAATTCACTGGTGTGGCAGGCCAGAGTTTCGGAGCCTGGCTTACAAAGGGTGTTACTTTTGAGCTGGAAGGGATAACCAATGATTACATAGGCAAAGGTATTTCAGGCGGGAAGATAATTATTTATCCGGATAGGCGTTCTAAATACAAAGCTCACGAAAATATTATAGTAGGCAATACGAGTTTTTATGGAGCTATAAGCGGTGAGGTATATATAAGAGGTATAGCCGGTGAAAGATTTTGTGTCAGAAACTCGGGAGTTAACGCTGTTGTTGAGGGTGTTGGGGACCACGGCTGTGAATACATGACGGGTGGGAGAATTGTGATATTGGGAAAAACCGGTAGAAACTTTGCCGCGGGTATGTCTGGAGGTATTGCATATGTCTTTGATGAAGACAACATGATTGAAAGCAGATGCAATATAAATATGGTTAACATTGATGTGATTGATGATGAGGATGAGGCAGCGATACATGAACTTGTTCATAATCATTATAAATATACTCAAAGCGAAAAGGCAGAAATGATTTTGGGGGATTTTAAGAAGAGTTTGAAAAGTTTTGTTAAGATAATTCCCGTTGAATACAAGCGGATTTTAGAAACTAAAAAAACAGACGAAAAATTGGGGCTAACAGAGATATCCGATGGGTGATCCAAAAGGGTTTTTAAAATTTAAACGGCAAACTTCAGACTTCAGGCCTGTCTGTGAACGTGTTAAAGATTATAGGGAGGTATTTCAAATACCCTCCGATAAGAAATCGATGGAACAGGCATCCCGCTGCATGGATTGCGGGATTCCTTTTTGTAATTGGGCTTGTCCTGTTGGAAACTATGTCCCGGAATGGAATGATCTTATGTTCCATGGACATTGGGAAAAGGCATATAGACTTCTTGACGCAATGAATAATCTGCCGGAAATAACCGGGAGAGTTTGCCCGGCCGCGTGTGAATACGCGTGTGTGTTGGGAGCAAATGATGATCCGGTAACTGTAAGGGAAAACGAGCTTGCGATTATTGAGTATGCTTTTGAAAAAGGATTTGTAAAACAGAGAGTATCTGAATCCAGAACCGGCAAAAAAATTGCTGTGGTGGGTTCAGGCCCGGCAGGAATCTCGAGCGCGGATCAACTTAACAGATATGGACATAGTGTAGTCGTTTTTGAAAAAGCTAAAAAGGCAGGGGGGATACTAAGATATGGAATTCCTGATTTTAAGCTTGAAAAGTGGATTTTAGACAGACGTATAAATATCTTGGAGAAAGAAGGAATTAAGTTTATTACCGGTGTTAATGTTGGAATTGATTATGGAGTCTCTAAGCTGCTTAAAGAATTTGATGCTGTTTGTCTTGCCGGTGGTTCCCGGGTTCCCAGAGATTTAGAAATAGAAGGAAGGGAACTAAAAGGTATTCATTTCGCGATGGATTATCTGACACAGCAGAATAAAAGGGTTTCAGGAGAAAACTTTTCGGAAGAGTTAATAGACGCGAAGGGCAAAAGGGTAGTTGTTATCGGCGGCGGGGATACGGGTTCGGATTGTGTTGGAACGGCACATCGGCAGGGAGCAAATTGTGTTGTTCAGATAGAGATTATGCCAAAACCGGAGGGGTGCCGTACTGATGACTATCCCTGGCCGTCCTATCCCATGATGTTAAAAACGTCCACCAGCCATGAAGAGGGGGGAGAAAGGTATTGGTCTCTGTTAACTAAAAAATTTGTAGGCAAAAATGGCCGGGTTAGCAAGATTATCTGTAAGAAAGTTGAATTTTCAAAAGCTGATAAACAAGGGTGTTCATTAATGAAAGAAATCCCGGACAGCGAGTTTGAAATTGATGCCGGCCTTGTAGTCCTTGCCGCGGGTTTCTTACATCCTTTGCATAACGGGTTGGTTGATAATCTGGGTGTTGAAAAAGATGAGCGTGGAAATGTAAAAACCAATGAAAATTTTATAACTTCCGTAAAAAATGTTTTTTCTGCCGGTGATATGAGAAGGGGCCAGTCTCTTGTTGTATGGGCTATTAATGAAGGCAGAAGATGCGCGGAAGCAATTGATAGATTTCTTTTAGGGTAAAGTGTGTTTGTATGGATAAAAACTTTAGTACAGGGCTTCCGGATTTGGATAGTATCCTGCAGGGGATATGTCCGGGTGATAATGTTGTTTTCCAGGTAGATGCTGTAGGGGATTATATTCCATTTGTTCATCCTTTCTGCGAAAAGGCTCACGTGCAGGGCCGGGCTCTAATTTATTTTCGCTTTGCCGCTCATGAGTATCTTATTCCCAAGGGTGTTCCTGCTCATGTTTATGAAATTCATCCGGATGCCGGCTTTGAAAAATTTATTGCTGAAATTTTTGATGTTATCGAAAAATTTGGTTATGGCGCCTGTTATGTTTTTGATTCTCTTTCCGAGCTTGCGGTTGACTGGTACAGTGACCGTATGCTGGGAAACTTTTTTATGCTTACATGTCCTTATCTTTATACCTTTGACACGGTCGCGTATTTCGGGCTTTTAAGGAATCACCATGCCTCATATGCCGTTGATGCCATACACGGCACCGCGCAGGTGGTTCTTGATATTTATCGTAGAAAAAGCGAGCTTTATGTCTATCCTCTTAAGGTGTATGAGCGGCATTCCAAGACAATGTGTATGCCTCATAAGTGGAATGGTGACAGGTTTATCCCGGAAGTAAGGAGCGCGGCAATCGCGGAAATACTCGGGTCAGTTTCCCAGCCGTGGCTTGATTTTACGATAAACCGCTACGATATCTGGGCCCGAAGCTTTACGAAAGCGCAGGAGATTGTTGACTCGGGCACTGACGAAAAACCGGAAGACTCAAGAGAAAAAACCCTGTTTAGCCGCCTTGTCCGGATGGTAGTTTCAAGAGACCCGCGGGTTCTGTCTCTTATAGAGAAATATTTTAGCCTGAAAGATGTGGTTGGTATAGGCAAACGGATGATAGGTACAGGCCTGATCGGCGGCAAATCTCTCGGGATGCTGCTTGCCCGGTCTATAGTGAAGAATCAAGATAAAGAATTACATGACAAACTTGAATGCCACGATTCGTTTTTTATCGGGTCAGATGTATTTTATACATATATTATTGAAAACGGCTGTTGGTGGGCAAGGCGCGGAATAAAAAGAGAGGGTACATCTTTTGATGGGTTTATGGAAGTCAGACAGCGCATGCTTTCCGGTAAGTTTCCGGACTATATTAAAAATCAGTTTACGGAGATGCTCGATTATTTTGGGCAGTCCCCCATTATAGTCAGGTCTTCAAGCCTTCTTGAGGACGCGTATGGAAACGCTTTTTCCGGGAAGTACGAGAGTGTTTTTTGCGCGAATCAGGGAACACCCGAAGAACGTCTGGAGAAATTTATAGAAGCTGTCAGGATAGTCTATACGAGCACAATGAGCAAAGAGGCGATAGCTTACCGGGCGCGCTGGAACCTGCTGGACCGGGATGAACAAATGGCTATTTTAGTACAGAGGGTTTCAGGCTCTATATATGGTACTCAGTATTTTCCTCAGGTCGCGGGTGTTGGGTTTTCATTTAATCCCTATGTATGGAGCAATGAAATTAAACCGGAAGAAGGAATGATCCGTCTGGTTTTTGGTTTAGGGACCCGCGCTGTTGACAGAAGTGACGATGATTATACACGGCTAGTGGCTTTAAATGCGCCGGAGAGGCGCCCGGAAGGAAGCCTTGCTGATGTTAGAAAGTACTCTCAGCATTGTGTGGATGTTCTTGACTTACATGACAACCGTTATATAACAAAAGATTTTGAGGAAGTGGTGCGGGGAGCGCCTGAATTTGACCTTAAGATGTTTGCCTCCCGTGATAAGGAAGTTGAAAGAAAAGCCAGAGAATACGGAACAAAAAATGTGTTCTCATGGGTGCTGACTTTTGACGAGCTTTTATTAAGAACAGGATTTGTCGGTGATATGGCGAAAATGCTTAAGATTCTTCAAAAAGCTTATAATCATCCCGTGGATGTGGAATTCACGGCGAATTTTCTGGACGACCGGCAGGATTATAACATAAACCTGCTTCAATGCAGGCCGTTTCAGATAAAAGGAAACCTGCGGAAAGTCAAGGCCCCGGTATCTATAAAGGACGAGCAGATATTGCTGAAAACAAGAGGGCCGATTATCGGCAGCAGTATTTCTACGACAGTTGACAGAATTATTTATGTTGTTCCTGAAGTTTATAGTAAAATGAAAATGACAGACAGATATTCCGTTGCCCGTTTAATCGGCCGGATTACCCATCTCAAAGACAAGGGAAAAATCCCCAAAATTATGCTTATCGGCCCGGGAAGATGGGGGACCACCACGCCTTCTTTAGGCGTGCCTGTTTCATTCGCGGAGATAGATACCGTTTCTGTTATATGTGAAGTCGCGGCTATGGATGAGAACCTGATTCCGGACATATCGCTGGGAACGCATTTTTTTAATGACCTTGTTGAAGTAGATATGTTATATTTTGCTGTTTTTCCGGAGAAAAAAGACAGCGCGATAAACAGATGTTTTTTTAATAACACTAAAAATAAGCTGGATTCTTTGATACCTGTTGAAAAATTACTTTCTCAGGCTGTAAAAGTAATAGATTCCGACAGTATTGAAGCGGGCCGGCCGATATGCCTGAACGCGGATGTCCTTGAACAAAAAGCAATTTGCTATCTCGACATTAAAAAATGAGGATTTTGATATGAAAGAAAATGAGAAACAGCTTGAAGCCCTGTTTAAAATAAGCAAGGCGATTGCTTCGGATAACTATCTTGAAGACATTCTTAAACTTATAGTCGCGGTTACCGCTCAGGTGATGAACTCAAATATATGTACTTTAATGCTTCTTGACGAGAGAAAGAAAGAACTTACAATACGGGCAACCCAGAGCGTAAGTGATGAATATAATAAAAAACCCCCAATTAAGATAGGCGAAGGGATTTCAGGCAAGGCCGCGAAAGAAAACAAGCCGATTTCGGTAAAAGATGTCAGTTTGGAAAAGGAATATAAATATCATGATATGGCTAAAAATGAGGGTTTAAAGTCGCTGCTTTGTGTGCCTCTTACAGTTAAGGGAAAGGTTATAGGTGTTATAAATTGTTATACTCCGGTTACTCATGAGTTTTCCTACGGCGAAATCAACATACTGAAGACCATAGCCCATCAGGCCGCCGTCGCGATTGAAAACACCGAACTTATGGTAAAAACCAGGGTGATACAGGAAGAACTTGAATCACGTAAAAAAATCGAGAAGGCAAAGGGCCTGTTAATGGAAGAAGAAAAATTAACAGAGCAGGAAGCCTATAATAAGATACAAAAATTTGCCATGGATAATCGCAAAACCATGAAGGAAATAGCGGAAGCGATGATTCTGGCATGTGACATGCGCCAGGGAAGAAAGAAAAAATAATAAATAGGGACAGTCCACCCGCTCGCTGCGCTTGCTTGGGACTTTTCCCATTTTCTTCCTCATCCACTTCCCGTTGTAACTACTTTTCTATTTTTATTTTAGAATTTTTCCCGTTTCCATAGACCAGAAAAGTAAATCCAGTTCACCCATGGGAATATCTGATTTTTTTGAAAAGTGTTCCAGCTTTTTTTCCATGGATAGGTATTGTTTTTTAGAAATAGTTTTTGGGATTTGCTTGATAATGTTCAGTTTAAGCATATTTCTTAAGATGTGAACATCGAGGATGGCAAGGGTTTTTCCCCAGCCGATATTTCTCAAAAAGTGGCTGGCTTCCTTGTAGCCGAGTCCTTTTATGTTTTTTACAAGCCAATCGCGTGTTTTTTTAATATCGCTTGTATGGATTTTTTCTTTTATATGGATCTGTTTGTTTATTGAAAGCGAATTCCGGGCTTTAATAATATATCTCGTTTTATTATTGTGAAATCTCACGCCGTTTATTTTGAGAAAAGGGCTTATTTGAACAAAGCTTCCATTGAAAAGAACCCCTGTTTCTTCAAGGGAGGAAATTGCTTTATCACACATTACGGCTTTTGACTGCGGTGTGCACAGGCAGAAACAAAGCTCCTCGAAGATTTTTTTATCCGCCTTTTTCCATACTTCCTGGAAATCAGCCAGCCTTTTTTTTATTATGAGCTTTTTTGCCTTGTAACAGCTTAATAGTTCTCGCATAGAACTTCATAGTAAGCCTGTGGATGCAGGCAGGCCGGGCATTCATCAGGAGCCTCGGCACCTTCGTGAATGTATCCGCAGTTTCTGCATTTCCAGAGTACTTTGCCGCTCTTTTTAAATACGGTATCGTTTTCGATGTTACCGGCAAGTTTCAAATATCTTTTTTCATGCGCGGCTTCGACTTCTGCTATTTCTCTGAACTGCTTTGCTATTCCAGGGAATCCTTCTTCATCAGCAATTTTTGCCGCTTCCGGGTAAAGTTTGGTGTGTTCTTCGTTTTCACCGGCTGCGGCCGCTTTAAGGTTCTGAAGCGTATTTCCAAGTGAAACAGGGAAGTCGGCTTCAACCCTGGACGCCGCGGGTTCTTGCGCGCCCAGTTCTTTAACTAAAATTTTAAAAAATCTTTTAGCATGTTCTTTTTCGTTATCCGCGGTTTCCTGAAATATCGCTTCGATTTGCATATAGCCTTCTTTTTTTGCCGCTGAAGCGTAATAGGTGTACCTGTTTCTTGCCTGTGATTCACCTGCGAATGAAGCAATAAGATTCTTTTCTGTTTCTGTCCCTTTTAGATTAGCCATTTTTTACCTCCAAATTGTTTTCCCATACACCGTGTATATTACAAAAAGAAAGAGCGATGATATTTTTAAAAGTGCCCTTCTTAATATTTACTTTTCCTCGGGGAAGTGTGTTTTCTTCACCCAGTTCCATGGTGGTGATGTGGACGAACTTATTATCGTTTTTTTCACCAAAAAGCTGTAGATATTTAATATGGTGTTCGACTGTGCTCGGGTGTGTTACCTCCTTTCCCACCTGAACAGTTACTGTAAGCTCATTACAGGAAGAACATTCTTTTATATCAATTGACGGGACGTGTTTTTCTTTTCCCTCGGCTTCCCTGGTTTTGATGTAATCCGCGAATCTCATTTTGCTCTCCTTTTTGTTTTAATCTATATTTCTTCAAACTGATTTTTTTCCGCGCCGCATACAGGGCATGTCCAGTCGTCAGGAATATCTTCAAAAGCGGTCCCCGGTTTTATGCCGTGCTCCGGGTCTCCATTTTCCGGGTCATAAATATAGCCGCAAACCAGGCACTTGAATTTTTTCATTTTACCTTCCTTTGTTTTTTTATTTGTTTCTATTTCTTCAATATACGTTGGGGCATTCTTCGCGGTTTTGCCGCCTTTAATATTATGGTAATCCGCGTAAGTTAAAGACTTTCCGGCTGAAATAATATCCGCGTTTACTATGCCGGCAATGAAGAATATATGGGTGTCTATTTCAACTTCTTTTTCGACTTTGCCCTCAAGATAAGAGATACAATGTTCTCTAACCACAGGTATATTTGTTTTTTCTGAGATGAAATACTTTGTGTCCGCAAACTTGTTTATATCCCGGCCTGTTCTAAAACCAAATTTGGCTATAAAGGGCAGGGGAGTATCATCAGAGAGAACAGATAAAGAAAACTTTTTGCTCTTCCGAACTATTTCACACGTGAGATTCTTTTTGTTCAGGCAGATTCCGAATTTGAGAGAGTCAGAGGTAAGCTGGCTGCAGACATTCGCGACTTGCCCACTTAGTTTGCCATCGAATTCGGTTGAAACAATATACATTCCATAAGATATGCCGCGAAGTGCTTCTTTTAACTTCATTTTATCCTCTTTTGCTTTTCTTCTGTTTTTTATGTATCATCCCTAAACTGAATATTTAGCAGCTACCGGCATCCGTCTTCCGGTTCCAAATGCCTTTGAAGTAACCTTAAGCCCGGGAGCTGATTGCCTGCGCTTATATTCACTCCTGTTTATAGCGTTAACTACCCACCTTACGGTTTTGAGAGGTATTCCTTTTGAAGAAATTTCTTTTATTGAGAGATGACAATCAATATATAGCTCAATTATTTTGTCCAGGATCTCATAAGGCGGAAGTGTGTCCTGGTCCTTTTGGTTTGGCCGCAGTTCTGCCGAAGGAACTTTCGTAATTGTCTTTTCAGGGATTATTGTTTTATTGCTGTTTATATAATCTGCCAGCTTATACACAAGGGTTTTTGGGACATCCGAAAGAACGCTCAAGCCGCCGCTCATGTCGCCGTAAAGCGTGCAATAGCCGACGGCAGCCTCGCTTTTATTTCCCGTTGATAAAACCATGTAGCCGAATTTGTTCGAAAGTGCCATTAAGATGTTCCCGCGTATTCTTGCCTGTATATTTTCCTCCGCGGTATTGGATTTCGTGCCGGCAAATTGTTTTTTTAATGAGCTCAAATAACCTGAGAAGATATTTTTTATGGGAATTGTCTCAAATTTTATTTCAAGAGTTTTGGCCAGCTTCTTTGAATCTTCAATACTTCCCACAGAAGAATATGGGGAAGGCATCGTTATTCCAATAACATTTTCTTTGCCCAGGGCATCCTTTGCGATACAGCATGTTACTGCTGAGTCAATGCCCCCTGACAACCCGAGTATTACCTTTTTAAAACCGCATTTATGAGTATAGTCCCTTAATCCGAGAACGAGTGCATTGTACAGGGATTCAATTTTTTTCTGGGGCTTATGATTTATTGATTCATTTGAAGCTGTATCAACTGTTTTAATCTTTTCTTCAAAAGAGGGGAGTATGGTGTTAAGATTCCCTCTTTTATCAAAAAACATGCTGCTTCCGTCAAATATGAGTTCATCATTTCCGCCTATCTGATTGACGAAAACGACAGGAATCTTGTACTTTTTAGCATGGTTTGTAAACAGTTTGCGGCGCAGGCTTTCTTTGCCGAGATGAAATGGGGATGCCGATATATTGATTAATAAATCAATACCTTTAGCGGCAAGGATTTTAACAGGGTCAATGTTGTATCTTTCTTTTAGTTCCGGGGTATGAATATTCCACGCGTCTTCACATATGGTAATTCCGATTTTGCTTCCTTTGAATTTTACAGGTTTTATTTCCTTGCCGTGCTGGAAATATCTGGTCTCATCAAAAACATCGTAAGCGGGGAGCAGCGTTTTATAAGTTTTTGAAATGATTTTTCCCTTATAAAACAGAACGGCAGCATTGTAAAGTTTTTTTCCTTTTTTATTATTCGCGGGCAATACAGTTCCTATAAGAATTCCCACGTTAGGATTTTTCCTTGAGATTTGTATTAGTTTTTTTTCGGCCTGGTTAACTTGTTCCGGGAACCATTTGCTGTCAAGGAGGTCCCGTGGAGGATAACCTGTCAGATAAAGTTCAGGGAATACAATAAGGCCGGGATTTTCGTTTTTACTTGTTCTAATTGCCTGTTCGGCTTTTTTTATATTGCCCTTAATATCTCCAACTGTAGGATTAAGTTGTGCAATGGTGATCTTCATAATAAACATTTTAAAAAGCGGCTGTGGTTAAGTCAAGCGATAAGATGCCTTTTAAAAAATCTTGACAAAAGTTCTTATTTTTTTGTAACGTAATATCCCTAATTGCGCAATGGTGCGCGAGAATATTTTGTTATTGAGACAAGGATGTCCCAGGCTGTAGGGATGTCTTTGTCTTTTTTTGTTTAAAAGTTATCCCATATATTGGCGGCGGGAAGCAGGTAAAAGCTCAAAGAGGAGGAAGAGGAATTGACTTATATTAAAGATGTTTTAAACCTTGTGAAGAGTCGAAATCCAAGCGAGTTAGAATTTTATCAGGCGGTAGAAGAAGTCCTGGAATCACTTGAACCGGTGCTGGGACAACATCCGGAATACCAAAAAGCGAGAATACTCGAGCGTATTGTGGAACCTGAGAGAGTTATAATGTTCCGTGTTCCATGGATGGGTGACAAAGGCCGGTACCATGTAAACAGAGGTTTTAGGATTGAAATGAACAGCGCTATTGGGCCGTACAAAGGCGGTTTGAGGTTTCATCCGACCGTTAATCTGGGTATTTTAAAATTTCTCGCGTTTGAACAGGTATTTAAAAATTCATTAACCACCCTTCCCATGGGCGGCGGCAAAGGCGGTTCTGATTTCGATCCAAAAGGAAAGACTGATAATGAGGTAATGCGTTTTTGTCAGTCGTTTATGACTGAATTATGCAGACATATTGGCCCGGATACAGATGTTCCTGCCGGTGATATCGGTGTGGGCGGACGTGAAATCGGCTATATGTTTGGGCAGTATAAGCGTATTCGCAATGAATTTACCGGTGTTCTTACAGGTAAGGCTTTAAACTGGGGTGGTTCATTGATTCGCCCGGAAGCGACCGGATACGGGACTGTTTATTTTGCGGAGGAAATGCTTAAGGCTCGGGGTGATTCTATAAAAGGAAAAACATGTGTGGTTTCCGGCTCCGGAAATGTTGCCCAGTATACGGTAGAGAAGTTAACTCAGCTTGGCGCTAAAACAGTAACAGTATCTGATTCCGGCGGTTTTGTGCATGATCCTGACGGCATAAGTGACGAAAAGCTCGCGTATGTTATGGAATTGAAAAATGTGAAAAGGGGGCGTATTAAAGAATACGCGAAGAAATATAATGTTAACTACTATGAAGGTAAAAGGCCCTGGGGAATAAAATGTGATGCTGCTTTTCCTTCGGCAACCCAAAACGAAATAGATGGCAATGACGCGGAAATGCTTCTTAAAAACGGTTGCTATGTTGTGGCTGAGGGAGCTAATATGCCCACGGTTCCGGAAGGGGCAAAAAAGTTTCTTGATGCTAAGATTCTTTATGGCCCGGGCAAGGCGGCTAATGCGGGAGGAGTTGCGACATCAGGGCTTGAAATGTCGCAAAACTCACTGCGTCTTTCATGGACAAGAGAAGAAGTGGATGAAAGATTGCGTAACATAATGAAGTCTATACACAGTGCCGCGGCTAAAGCGGCGCGGGATTATGGGCAGCCTGAAAATTATGTTCTGGGTGCTAATATTGCCGGCTTTATGAAAGTCGCGGATTCAATGTTAGATCAGGGGCTGGTGTAAGAAATAAGTAGAACCCTAATAGAGCGCCTCTGAAATTTAATGGTTTTGGAGGTGCTTTTTTTCATCTGCTTTTACAAATAACATTGGAAATATAATGTCGCTTAAACAACAGGGTATCCATACCGCGATAAAAAGAAACAGAAAAATGCTGATATACGCGAACCAGTGTGAAGGTTCTCCTTTAGCCATAATAATGTGAAAGACTGATGCCCAGGTGCTTAATAAGACATGCCCGCCGTGAGGAAGTTTTGTTCTTGGTTTAAAATATGCTATTGCCGCGCCCAATATTGCCAGCGGGTTAATAAGCCACCATTTTTCAATAAAGCCTATGTGTACATGCCTGTTTGGCATATTAAGCAGGCTCTCTGCCAGATATGGCGTTAATGAATCGCTTAGCGTTGCTATTCCTATAGAGCCTGTGTAGCCAATAGCTAATAGAATCCATAAGCTGCATTTATCTTTGTGGATTTTATACATGGACGCGGTTACAAAGGCGCTTAACAGGATATGCATTGGGTGAAGTATGTAGAAAATATCATATGAAGTTTTGAAGGACAGTTTTTGAAAGTATATTATGATTAATATTCCGGTAATTGCTCCAAAAGCAGTAAAAGGGGCGTGTTTTTTTAGTTCCCTGAGAATATGTTTAAACATTGTATCCTGTCTTTTACAATAATTACATTTTAACCGAACTTGCCGACTAGTATATAATAATAGCAGTACAAAGTGAATATGTTTTGATTGCGCGCGTAAAAACTAAAACGAAGGGATGTGTATATGAAAAGAGCTCTTAGCTTGATGAGAAAAGACGCGGACATTATTATTAAAGAATCCATAAAGGCTGTTGATCCCATTTGCGCGGTCGAGAAAATGGTGAGAATCACAGGAGATATTCTCCGCGTTGGAAACAGGAAATATAACCTTAAAAAGGTAAATAATATTTATGTTGTCGGTTTGGGAAAAGCTTCTTCTCAGATGGCAATACCTTTGGAGAAAATTCTTGGGAAGAAACTTGCCGGAGGTATTATTAACACGAAATATGGACACGGGGCAAAGTTGAAGAAATTGAAGATAAATGAGTGCGGCCATCCTGTGCCGGATAAAAATGGCCTTAAGGGCGCTGGTGAAATTTGCCGGTTTGTTGAAAAAGCCGGAAAGAGTGATATAGTTTTTTGCCTTATATCAGGAGGAGGCTCCGCTCTTTTTCCTCTCCCCGCGAAAGGAGTTTCTTTTAGAGATAAACAGAAGACAACACAACTTCTTTTAAAATCAGGGGCCGCTATTCAGGAAGTTAACACCGTGAGAAAACATATTTCGGCCGTTAAAGGGGGGCGTCTTGCAAAAATGATTAGCCCGGCAAAAATCATATCGCTTATTCTTTCAGATGTTATTGGTGATGATATAGCATTTATAGCGTCCGGTGTTACAGCTCCGGATCCTACAACTTTTTTAAACTGCATGGATATTATAAAGAAATACAAACTTCAAAAGAGTATGCCTGAATCAGTCATTAAATATATCCGTGAAGGGCTTAAAAAGAAGGCTCTTGAAACACCGAAACCTGAAGATGACGCTTTCAAGGAAGTTCAAAACCTGGTAATAGGGAGCAATTTTGCTGCCGCTGAAGCCGCGGCGAAAAAAGCGAAAAAGCTGGGATACAACGCGTTGATACTTTCCACCATTATCGAGGGTGAGACTTTTCAGGTTGCCGGAGTGCACGCGGCAATTGCAAAGGAAATTCTGATGTCGAATAACCCTGTTAAGAAACCCGCGTGTATTATTTCCGGGGGGGAAACCACGGTTACCATAAAGGGTAAAGGTAAGGGAGGCAGGAATATGGAGTTTTGCCTTGCCTGTGTAGGGTCAATCAGCGGCTGTGAAAATATTGTAATTTCAAGTGTTGGTACCGATGGTACAGATGGCCCCACCGACGCGGCAGGAGCTATTGTGGATTCAAATTCCTGCGCTAAAGCTATGAAGAAAAAGTTAATGCCATTGAAATATCTTGAGAACAATGATTCATACAACTTTTTCAAGAAAGCAGGTGGGCTTTATATAACCGGCCCAACCGGAACAAATGTAATGGATATAAGGGTGATGCTGATAACTTAAAAAGCTGTAGGCTTTATACTATATACGAGACATGGAGGAAAATAAATTATGGCTGTTCATAAAAGGTCGCGTAGGAAAAAAATAGCACTGCTTCATTATTCTTACCCGCCTGTTATTGGCGGTGTTGAGTTTGTTATGGAAGGACAGGCTAATATATTAACGGATATGGGATACAAAGTCAGGGTTATTACTGCTTCAGGAGGGGAGGCTAACAGTAACCCGGATATAGAGATATGTAAGATAGAGGAAATATGGGGAGGAAACCCGATCGTTAAAAGTTCTTTCAAGAAAAATGGGAGATTAAATCCTGAGGTTTTTGAGTGGGCGAAAAGACTATTAAAAAAGAAATTGAAGAAAGCTCTTGTTGGTATGTCAAAATGTATTATTCATAATGTGATGACAATGCATTTTAACAAGGTTCTTACAGCTGCATTGTATGAACTTATTGATGAAAAGGAAAATATAAAGTTTATTGTCTGGTGTCATGATGCCAGCCTCATTAACCCTGACTATTTAATAAAGTTCAGAGATAAATATCCGAGAAACCTTCTTTTTAAATTAAATCCTCGAGCTAAATATGTAACGATATCCCAGGAAAGGCAAAAACAACTCGCGGAGCTTTTTAAAGTAGGGGAAAAGAAGATTGCGGTGGTTCCAAACGGTATCGATGTTAAAAACCTTTTGAACATTTCTCCTGAAATCTGGAAATTTGCTTTGAAATACAAATTTTTTGAAAAAGATATTATTTCATTTTTTCCTACGAGGGTGCTTAAAAGGAAAAATATTGAAAAAGGTATTGATATAATCTATGAACTCAAGAAAATGGGCTTAAATGTTCTTTTCATTATAACGGGCCCGCCGGACCCGCACAATAAAGAAGCAACAGAGTATTATGATTTTTTGTTTAATTACAGGAAAAAGAAAGGGGTTGAAAAACAGGTTGTTTTCATGCATAACAGGGAAACGGCTGGTGGAGTAAAAGTAAGGATTGATTTACACGCGCTGAGAAACCTTTATAGATTGTGCGATATGCTTCTTCTTACCTCGACCCAGGAGGGTTTTGGCCTTCCGCTTCTTGAAGCGGGACTTTTCAGGATGCCGATTTTTTGTAGTAATATTGAGCCTCTTCCGGAAGTTTTTGGAGATAGCGCGGCCTATTTTGGGCTTAAGGAAGATTCCTGTAAGATTGCTAAAAGAATTTTGAACGCGTATAAGAGAAGTATTGTCCACAAAAATTTCAAAGAGGTTATGCTGAACTATTCATGGCCCTCGATTTACCATAAACATATAAAAAAGCTTATTTCTTAAAAGCTCTTTTTATTGCTTTAATAGTATCTTCAATATTTTTTTTCAATGATCCCGGTTTATCCGAAAACAAATTCCTTATCTGAGCGATCCCCGAATTTTTCATAATTATATCTATCAATTCTTTCCCGGATTTAATATTAGTAAAACGCTTGTTTTGAAGTTGTATCTTTGCGATAAGTTTACTCCCAGCTACATATGGCCCGGAATAAGAAGCCTCATCAAACGAAAGAATAAACTCGTCAATTAAAAAACTCATTTTTTTCTTCCCGGATGAGTTTATTGTAGGGCTTTGTTTCTCGTTAGGTGGTGGTTTTTTGGATTCGTGGTTTTTTGTTAAACAAGCCACGTTCATTTTTTTGTCTGGATTTTGCTCAATGTTCAGGGCTTTTATATCAAGTTTCAGTGTTTTAAGGTGAATATTACGATTTAAAAGGCCTTTAAGTACATATGTTGTTCTTACGGAAGAAACCTCAAGCATGGGCGCCTTTGAAAATCCCGGGGGATTGTGTATAGCAATATTCCTGAGAGTTAGTGTTGATTTCAGGATGTTCAGATTAAGAGAGCCAATAGTTATTGTAGAGTCTGTGGCAGATTTAAATCCCTTTTCTATAACTGCTTTTATGAGAGAGTCTTTTGCGATGGAAAAGATAAGAATAATAACCGAGAGAATGAGTAAGCGTTTAAAAATCTTTTTCATAATATAGCTATTTTCTAAAAGAATCCGGGATAAGTCAACTGAAAAACCGTATATAGTATATAGTAAAAAAAGATTAGCTTTTAGACACTATCTCTCAGCTTCCAACCTTTTTTCTTTTGCTGGCAGCCGATAGCTGAAGGTTGATAGCTAATTCTTTTATTTTCAAATTTGATATCTTTGATATAATATTCCAACTTACTTAAATTGTAATCAGGAGGTGTTTTTATGAGTGATACATTAACCGGGAACGTTGTTGTCGGCCAGTCAGGCGGCCCGACCTGTGTTATTAACCAGAGTCTCATAGGTGTTGTAAGAGAGTGTTCGAAATATTCCCATATGCGGAAGGTTTATGGCGCGATTCAGGGGGTAAAGGGAATACTTGAAGAAAATTTCGCGGATCTTACACAGGAAAGTATTGAGGCTCTTGAACTTGTCGCGGAAACGCCGTCTTCCGGCCTTAAATCCATAAGGATGAAGCCAAAAAAAGAAGACTGCATGAAGATGTTTGAAGTATTCAAGGCTCATAATGTGAGATATTTTTTCTATATTGGCGGTAATGATACTGCTGAAACTGCTAATATAGTTAACGAAATCGCGCGCCAGGATGATTTTGAACTCAGGGTGTTTCATATTCCCAAAACCATAGATAATGACCTTCTTGTAACAGATCACTGCCCGGGATACGGAAGTGCCGCGAAATTTGTTGCCTGCGCTGTAATGGGAGACAATCTTGATAACCGTTCCCTGCCCGGTATTAAAATTGATGTGGTTATGGGTAGGCATGCGGGATTTCTTACCGCGGCAACTATACTCGCAAGAAAATATGAAGATGATGGCCCTCATTTGATTTATGTCCCGGAAACAGTTTTTGATATTAAGAAATTTACTGATGATGTTGATAAGGTATATACAAAATATGGAAGAGCTGTTATTTGTGTTTCCGAGGGTATTCATGATAAAGATGGCAATCCCATATTTACAAGCGGCGAAAAGGATGCTCATGGGAATGTTCAATTGAGCGGGAGCGGTGCCCTTGGTGATTATCTTGCCGCGGAAGTAAGGTCAAAGCTCAAGATAAAAAGGGTAAGGGCTGATACATTTGGGTACCTTCAGCGTTGTTTTCCCGGAGTTGTTTCAGATGTGGATTCTGAAGAAGCCAGAAAAGTTGGGGAAAAAGCCGTACAGTTTGCCGTGAGCGCGAATATAGACGGTAGTGTTATTATAAAAAGGCTTGCGGCCGGCGGCAGTTATAAAGTCGAATTTGATAGAACGGATCTTGCCAATGTTGCCAAGAGGACAAAACCCCTGGATAAAAAGTATATAAACAAAGAGGGTAACAATATTACGGAAGACTACATAGACTATGTAAAACCTCTCACAGGGAAATTGCCGCCGATTGGCAAACTGGAGATGAACAGAGTTCCTAAAATACTGAATAAATAACAATATAGTAAACTGTATTTTGTGAATCATACTTAGTGAGTCGTTAAAAAAGACTTTTAGTATTCAATGCTGATTAACACTGAAAATTTATGATTTACGCTGATCTTTTTTACAATATTTTGTTAATTCATATTCTTTTATAATTTATCATACTTAATCTGCGTCTAATTTTAGTCCTCTGTTCCCATAATCCGTAGATTGTAATTCATAATTATTCTCTACGGCATATACAAAATAACAAATAAAAAATTCCGCTTGACAGAATTTCTTTAGATGTTAATATATTAACAGTTAATAAATAAACTAAAAGGGGAAGGAAAATGAGCTTGCAGCAAGAACTAAAACTACCGGCACCTTTTGAGAACAAAAAACATGAAGCCCTCTTGAATATATTGAGAAGCGCCTCGTATATTTCCAAGAAAGGGGACCGGTTTTTTGTAAAGTTTGGTTTAACGACGGCACAGTTTAACCTGCTTATGGTGCTTAAATATTCCGGGGAGAAATGCCTTACACAGGTAGAAATTGCGAACCGTCTTCTGGTTAACAGAGCAAATGTTACAGGCCTTATTGACAGGATGGCAAAAGCTAATCTGGTTACAAGGAGTGGAGATAAAAAGGACAGAAGACATTATTTGATTCGGTTGACCAGAAAAGGAGAAGAGGTCGGTAACGCGGTAGATAAAGAATATTCAAACGAAGTAAATGGTTTTATGAACGGTATTTCACTAAGTGAGAGCAAACAAATTATCGGAATAATGGAGAAACTGCGCAGTGAAGGAAATAATTCTTGATACAAAAGATTCTGAAAAAATACATGCCAACTGGTATGAAAATGGTAATTCAGTTGTAATTATTATATGCCACGGGTTTCTTGAATATAAGGATTCCCCAGCGTTTAAGTCTATTTCGGAGAAGATGGCTAAGAGTTTTGATGTTTTAACCATTGATATGAGAGGGCACGGAAAAAGCACAGGAAAATATACTTATGGAGCAAAAGAAGCTTTGGACATTCAAGCAGGTCTTGATTTTTTTAAAAAAAAATATAATAGTATAATTCTCATGGGGTTTTCTCTTGGCGCATTGGTGTCTCTTGCCGCGGCCGTAAAAAATAACTGTGTAAACGCTCTTATTTTAATAAGTCCGCCGGCTTCTTTCAGCAAAATAAGGCCTAAGTTATGGACATTTGCCGCAATAAAAACCGCTATAGAAAATATTGGCTCGGGCAAAAAGGTGTGGGGATTTAACATTTTTATGAATAAACCGGAGAATCTTGAAAATATAAAAAAGGTAAAAATTCCTGTTCTTATGCTGCATGGTACGAAGGATTGGGTAATTGACCATCATCACAGCATTGAACTCAAAGATGCGGCCCCGCAAAATGTGGAATTGATTATTGTCAAAGACGGTACACATGCAGAATATATGTATAAGCAGGATCCGCAAAAGTTTATCAATATAATTACTAGCTGGCTGAAAAAGAAAAGAATGAACAATTAAATGAAGACCTTATAGTTAAAAATATGTCCAACATGGAGGGCTAAATGAATTCAAAAAATTTAGGGCGAAGCTTTTGGAGCCTTAATATAACACAATTTTTAGGAGCTTTTAATGATAATGCTTTTAAAATGCTTATTTCCCTTATAGCTGTTAAAATCGTCAGGTCGGAAGTTGAAGCAAGCCGCCTTGTTGCTCTTGCGGGTGCTGCATTTATTATCCCACAGGAAATAATTGAAGAAATAAAAACAAAAAAAATCCCAACCTGTGGATTCCGAAGGCTGATTGTTCTTATAAGGTGGAAAATTTTCCTATTCTTAGAACAAGGCGGCTGGATTTAAAAGCAATTAAGAGGTTAGCTGTTGGGAGAAGTGGAAACAGGCCTTTGAATAAAAGTTGAAAAAAACGGAGGATAATATGAAATGTCCAAAGTGTACCCAGGTTATTAACTATCTTGCGAAACAATGCAAGTATTGTGGATTTTCTTTTGGTGAAGCGACATATGAAAAACTATCATTGTATTTTGATTTGAGAAAAGAATTTGAAAACTTAAAGTCTACTAAAATTAAATTGGATGATGGGGTAAAAAATATTGGATCTAAAGTACAAAGATTTGAAAAAATAATAGCTTCTGATATTACAAATACGGCAGAGCATTCACTAAAAGAAAAGATCATAGAGCCTACTCTATCTTCCGCTTTAAATGAAGTAGGTGGTAAAGATGTAAAAAAGGTTCAAATTTCCAAAGCGAAAATAGAAGAAAAGGTTCCTGAAGTGAAATCTGAAAAACCTAAGCCTCGACTTCAAGTAG